>CAZTNV010000433.1:0-2985 GCA_964615535.1 uncultured Mycobacteriaceae bacterium
ATCATGACCCTGTCGGGCGCCTGGGACAAGCTGCGCACCGATCCCGTGCTGCGCTTCCTGGTCACCTCGGTGGCGTTCTACGGCATGAGCACCTTCGAGGGTCCGCTGATGTCGATCCGGCAGGTCAATGCGCTGAGCCATTACACCGACTGGACGATCGGCCACGTGCATTCCGGTGCGCTGGGCTGGGTCGCGTTCGTCTCGTTCGGCGCGGTGTACTTCCTGGTCCCGAAATTGTGGAACCGGGCCGAGCTCTACTCGCTGCGGCTGGTCAGCTATCATTTCTGGACCGCGACCATCGGCATCGTGCTGTACATCACCGCGATGTGGATTTCCGGGATCATGCAGGGGCTGATGTGGCGGTCCTATGACGAGCTCGGCTTCCTGCAATACTCCTTCGTCGAGACCGTCCAGGCGATGCACCCGTTCTACGTGATCCGGGCGATGGGCGGCATCCTGTTCCTGATCGGCGCGCTGATCATGGTCTACAATGTGTGGCGGACGATCCGTGGCGATGTCAGCGTCGAGGCTCGGGGAGTGCGGGTGGCGCCGGTCGCGATCCGCCCGAGCCCGGCCGAATAGCGGGAGGCGATCATGAACTGGCATGCACGGATCGAAAAGAACGTCAGTCTGATGTTCGTGCTGATCCTGATCACGGTATCGATCGGCGGTCTGGTCGAAATCGTGCCGCTGTTCACGATCGAAAGCACGATCGAGCGGGTCCAGGGCGTCCGGCCCTATACGCCGCTCGAGCTGATCGGCCGGCGGATCTACATCCGCGAGGGCTGCTACACCTGCCACAGTCAGATGATTCGGCCGTTCCGCGACGAGGTCGAGCGCTACGGCCATTACTCGATCGCGGCGGAGAGCATGTACGATCATCCGTTCCAATGGGGGTCCAAGCGCACCGGCCCCGATCTGGCGCGGGTCGGCGGCAAGTATTCCAATGACTGGCATGTCGCTCATCTGATCGATCCGCGCAGCGTGGTGCCGGAATCGGTGATGCCGCCCTATGCCTTCCTGGCCGAACGGCCGGTGCGGATCGACGACATCGCCGCCCATCTCCGGGCCAACATTGCGGTCGGGGTGCCCTATACCGCGGAGATGGTGGAGCAGGCGCGTGCCGATCTGCTGGCCCAGGCCGATCCGCAGGCCGACACCAGAGGTCTGCTGGCGCGCTATCCACGGGCGGCCACCGGCGATTTCGACGGCGATCCGGCGCAACTGACCGAAATGGATGCGCTGGTCGCGTATTTGCAGATTCTCGGCCGGATGGTCGATTTCTCGGAGGTCAGCCCCGAGGATCTTCAGCAATAGCCGCCGGGCCATATCCGGCCGGGCCGACACCGGGGAGGGGATCGTGGGCGAAGCCTATGGATGGCTGACCTCGTTCTGGCTGGTGTGGATGGTGATCCTGTTCGTCGGGATCGTCGTCTGGGTTTACTGGCCGGGGCGGAAAAAGACGATGGATGCGCACGGCCGCATCCCGCTGGATGACGGTCCCGAGGACAAGGGCAAGCAGGAGCGCTGATCATGCCGACCAAGGTCGAGAAGGATTCGATCACCGGGACGGAGACCACCGGGCATGAGTGGGACGGCATCAAGGAGCTGAACACGCCGCTGCCGCGCTGGTGGCTCTATGTGTTTTACGCCTCGATCGCCGTTTCGGTGGTCTATTGGATCCTGTATCCGGCAATTCCGGGCCTGAGCGGCTATACCCGCGGCCTCCTCGGCTATGATCAGCGGGCGGCGCTCCACCAGCAGATCGGTCAGGCGCAGGCCGCCCAGGCGGCATTCCTGGGCCGGATCGACCAGACGCCGACCGAAGAGATCGGCCGCGACCCCGATCTGCTGCGCTTCGCCATGGCCGGCGGAGCTTCCGCCTTCGCCGACAATTGCGCGCCCTGCCACGGTCTGGGCGGGGCCGGCCGGCCAGGCGGCTATCCGGTTCTGGCCGATGACGACTGGCTGTGGGGCGGCCAACTGGCCGATCTCGAAGCCTCCATCCGGCACGGCATCCGCAACCAGGACGATGCGGCGGCGCGGATCTCGGAAATGCCGGCCTTCGGCGCCGGTATCCTGACCCGGGCGCAGATCGCGGATGTTACGCAGTTCGTGCTGTCGCTGACCGGCGGCGCGACCGATCAGGAGGCGGTGCCGCGCGGACACGAAATCTACGCGGCCAATTGCGCCTCGTGCCATGGCGTCAACGGCGAGGGCGGCCGCGAGTTCGGTGCGCCGAGGCTGAACGACGGTATCTGGCTCTATGGCAGCGATGGGACAAGCATCGCGGCCCAGATCGCTCGGCCGCGGCACGGCGTGATGCCGCCCTGGGACGAGCGGCTGTCGCCGACCACCATCAGAATGCTGGCGGTCTATGTCCACTCGCTGGGCGGCGGAGAATGACCGGCCAGAGTCTGGCCCCAAGAGCGGGGATCTGGAGAGCGGGGCCGTGAGAGCGGGCCGGCGATGCGCCGGCCCGTCACCAACCCGTGCCGACGGGAGAGAAGGAGATCGCGGATGCCTGGATTTTCGCATCCCGGTTTGGACGTCGCCGGGGGGCGACCCTCGAGCGGCGATCATGGACCAGGATCGGCGCCGCTGTCGACCGAGACGGTGTCGAGTGCCGACGTGCTGTCCCGCCAGGAGCAAAAGTACCAGCCGCTCTATGCCGGACGCGTCCAGGTTCATCCGCAATCGGTCAAGGGTACCATCCGCAAGATCAAATGGGCAGTGCTGGTGGTCTTGCTCGGCCTTTATTATATCGGGCCGTGGCTGCGCTGGGATCGCGGACCGGGCGCGCCCGATCAGGCCCTGCTGATCGACATGACCAACCGGCGGGGCTATTTTTTCTGGATCGAGATCTGGCCGCAGGAAATCTACTATATCGCCGGATTGCTGATCCTGGGCGCGCTGGCGCTGTTCCTGGCCTCGGCCATCGGTGGCCGGGTATGGTGCGGCTATACCTGCCCGCAGACCGTGTGG
>CAZTNV010000434.1:0-2941 GCA_964615535.1 uncultured Mycobacteriaceae bacterium
ACCATGACAACTCAACCTTCGCGCATCCCGCTGTGGTTTCTTGCTTCGGCATTGTCCTGCATACCTGTGTTTGTCGCAGCCGCATCGGAGGCCGAACGGGGCGGCCCGATGCGGTCGGAGGCGTCCGGTGTCGCCATTGCCGCCATGCCGGGCGCGGTGCCGTTGCGCAGCGTTTCGCCGCCGGGCGTCCCGGCCGAAATCGCGGAACTGCCGCAGTCCGGGCCGCAGCGCCCGATCCCCCTGGCGGAGTTCGATCGGGGGGCCCGCCTCGACACGGTCCGCCCCGATACCGCGCTGGAGGCGGATGCGGAGGCGGCTCTGGTCGATTATCCGCTCGCCATCGACGACGACATCGACGTGGTCGTGGTGCGCGGCGTGGCCACCCTGACCGGCAGCGCCGGTTCGGGCGCGGAGAGCGAAATCGCGGCCGGCGTGGTGCGCGGCATTCGGGGCATTTCGGGCATAGAGAACCAGATCGCCGTGACGCCGGACGGCGACTCGCTGATGCTGCCCCTGGGGCCGGTTCGCTGAGCCGCGGCCGGGCCGGATCGGCAAGGTCCGGCAGACGGCAGGCCGGGGCCGGTAAGCCGCGGCCGTGCGCGCGGTCGTAAAGGTCGTAATAGTCGCGCAGAACGGTTTCGTCTTCGCGGCTGAGCGATAGCGATGGATCGAATGCCGGGGCGTGGCGCAGGGCATCGTCCTCGACCGCGACCCTGACCGTCCGGTCGTCCCAGTCGATCGCCACCACCCGGTCGCAGGGGATCAGGATCTTGCGGCCCGGCAGCCAGACGCCGGTGTCGATCGCGACGTAAGGCAGGACCCAGCCGCCGGTATCGGCAATGAAATCGCTGACGCTGCCGAAGGTGCCGTCGGCGGTGGCGATGTCGTATCCGATCACTTCGCGCGCGCTGCGCAGATTGGCATGGGCGTGGTCCTCTTCCGGCCGGTCGAGGGCGTCGGCCGGGATCGCCGGCTCGGGCAGGGGGGTCGGCACCGCGCCGAACCCGGTGGCCGGGAACCAGTAGGGCATCAACTGGTAATGACGGTGCAGCTCGGCTTCCTGGCGGCGCGAGACGGGCTGTTCGGTATCGATGTCGGGACTGCCCTGGATCTGCTGCACGGTCAGATCGACGCCGAAGCTGCGGGCGGCCGGGTCCGGCCGGCCGAACGCCGCCGGGCTGAGCAGCACCTTGTGCCGGTGCAGGAACGAGCCGGTCCTGGCGACAAGATAGCGCACCGCCCAACTGTCGTCCTCGAACAGGAAATCATCGACCGAACCGATCTGGCCGTCGATCGCCCGGATGCGATAGCCGACCAGTTTGATGAGGCTGCACAGCATGGAAGGTCTCCTTCCGGGGCGCCGATCGAGGGATCGACCGGCCAGCATAGGGCCGCCGCCGCCGCCGCCGCCTTCATCCATGTTAGCGGCCGAGTCGAACCGGCGCGGCGCCGCGCCGGTTAACCCACGTTAGGGCGCCGTCTCCCGATGGCTGATAGCTATGCCGCCATGCCTGCAGACAGTGGTCGAACCACTCAGGGATGGAGACAGATGGACAAGCACGAAGCCTTTCAGGCCAAGGCCGGCATCGAGCCGGTCGATACCGGCATCGCGGAGGCCGGGCGGAAGACGGTGGCGGACGCGCTGTGCCGGGTCGTGGCGGATACCTACACGCTCTACGTCAAGACCCAGGGCTTTCACTGGAACGTCGTCGGGCCGCTGTTCTTCAGCCTGCACGAGCTGACCGAGCAACAGTACAAGGATCTGGCCGAGTCGATCGACGAGATGGCCGAACGGGTGCGTGCGCTGGGCTTCCCGGCGCCCGGCAGCTTCACCGAATTCACCGAGCTGCGCACCCTGTCGGATGTCGATGGCCTGCCGAGCGGCCAGGAGATGATCGAGCACCTGATCGCCGATCACGAGGCGGTCTCGCGCGAGGTCCGCAAGATGATCGAGGCGGCGGAGGAGGTCGAGGACGGCGCGACCGCGGATCTCGGCAACAAGCGGCTGGCCGAGCATGAAAAGGCGGTGTGGATGCTGCGCGCCCTGATCGCCTGACCGGCGGCGGCGCCGATGGAGTTCCCGAGCCATCTGCCGATCGTCGAAATCGCGCTGAGGCTCGGGGCTGCCGCCCTGCTGGGAGCGATGCTGGGGCTGGAGCGGGAGCTGAAGGGCAAGGCGGCGGGCCTGCGCACCCATATGCTGGTGGCGCTGGGCGCCGGGGTGACGATGATCGCGGCGCTTGAACTCGACGGCGAAGGCGCTGGGCCCGGCGATACGGTCGATGCCGGCCGGGCGATCCAGGGAGTGATGAGCGGCATCGGCTTTCTGGGCGCGGGGGTGATCATCCGCGGCGGCGGCGACAAGGTACAGGGGCTGACCACCGCCGCCAATATCTGGCTGACCGGCGCGATCGGGCTGGCCTGCGGGGCGGGCCATTACGGCGTCGCGGGCATGACCACGCTGTTCAGCCTGCTGATTCTGGTCGGTCTCGGTTCGGTCGAGCGGCTGATCCAGCGCCGCCGGGGCCGGCCCGAGGACCAGTATTGAGCGGCGCGGCGGCCGGGTGCGGGGCGCGGGCGGGGAACCTGACCCCGGTGGCGGCGTTATCCTCGTCATCAGAGCACTGGGCGCGGGCCGCCGCCCGACCGCGCCGCGGTGCCGGCTCTGCCGTGATGAGGAAGGCCGCCCCGTGCACAGACTTGCCGCCACACCGTTTCCGCGCCCTCCGGCGCCGCGCGATCCGTCTCCGCGCCGTCCGGCCGGCAGCACGCCGTGCCGCAGCCCCGCCGTGCTCCGGCTCGCCGCCTTCGCGGCCCTGTCGGAGGCGGAGATGGATCTGCTCGACCGGTGGCAGCATTGCCGCCAGCGGCTCAAGCCGCATGCCGAGGTGGCGGTCGAGCCCGGCGGCAACCAGCCGGTGTTCATCCTTCAGGACGGCTG
>CAZTNV010000435.1:0-2930 GCA_964615535.1 uncultured Mycobacteriaceae bacterium
CAAGGAACTGGTCGCGGTCACCAAGACAATGATGGAACAGCCGGCGGCCTGATCTCTCTGGCGGCTCGCCATCCGATATCCGGTTTTCGAACCCCTTTCCCGTCCGGGAAAGGGGTTCTGCTTTTTGCGTCCGGCCAAACGGCGGCCCGGCTGGCGGTCCAGAACCTGACCCACGGGCGCGCCGGCCCTTTCCCGATTCCGACGCCGTTTTGCAATCCCGGGTTATGCCACCCCGGTCTCGCGGCCGTCGGATTGCAGCGGGTTCTCCTCGCCGGGAGTCGGCAGGGAGGACAGAGTGACCACCGTCCACAGGGACAGGCGCCGTTGGTTTTCCGCGGCTGGGGCACCCGCGCCGGGGCTGATCAGGGCGTCGCGGCGCCCGTACAGCGCCGCGAGATCCGCGGAGGACGGCGTCGCCAGAGCCAGCGCCATCATCGCCGCCGAGGCGTTCGGCGAGGGCGGCGCCACCTGGGGACCGAAGGTGATCACCGGGCCGGCCGCCGGCTCTCGCGCCGCCGCGAAGCCGAAGGCCGATCCGGTGCCGGCCCCGGCAGCGGGCTCGGCGCCGTGCGGCAGCTCGTCGCACATGGCCATCACGCGACTGACCCGCGCCTCGAACGCATCGTAAATCTGTTGCAGCGTCAGTGCCCGCCCGCCGCGATCATAAAAGGCCGGGCCATTTGCCGCCGCCGCGGCAGGGAACAGCGCGGCACCGGTTTGCTGCGGGTTGGCACGGAGCGCCGAAAGGAAGGTCGCGGCGCCCCCGGCGCCCAGAAAATGACCGAAATAGAGTTCGGTCGGGCCAATCTCGCCACCGACCTGCCGGGCGATGTATTCGCGGTTCTCCAGCGCATATTCACCGGCCATCAGCGCCGAAAGGCGCGGATCGTTGCGGAGATCGAGAATCTGCCGCCGCACCGCCGGATCGGCGACGGTCAGTGTGCCGTTGGGCTGCTGGACGATCTGTTCGGCCAGATGGCCCAGCCCGTAGCGCTCGCCGTGCATCTTGATCATGCCCAGCCAGGTGCTGTTGATGAACTGGTACAGCCCGGTGGCGTTGGAGGTACCGGCGCGGGCGCCCGGCTGGAACGCACTCTCGGTCGCTGCCTTGGCCATCATGTAGCGGAAATCGATGCCGGTACGCTGGCTGGCCTCGCGCACGGCGTTCAACACCTGTTCGGACACCCGATACCCGCCCATGGCATGAGTGGCGCCGGTCTCGCGGGCGATGCTCTGGCCGGCGATAGTCTGGTTGATCGTCATGGCCGCGCCCCGCTGTCCGTTCGCTTCGAATGGTTCCACCCCTGCGAAGCAAGCATGGTGCCAGGATCGGCGGCATGGGAGATCAATTGGTTCGGCGCCCCCGCTTCGGCCCGACCGGCAGAATCTGCCGGTCGTATGCAAAGCCTGCCGATCCCTCGCCGGGCAGCGGAGCGCTGGCGGCAATCCAGGTCACAGCGCCCGGATCAGCCCCCGCGGCGCCCGCCGTGCGGCGATGACCAGCAGCCCGGCCGATAAGGCCAGACACAGCAGATTGAGTCCGATATTGGACTCGGCGCGAGAGTCGAGCTGCGTCCATTCGGAAACCGGGTGCGGCGATTCGCCGTGCGATGCCGTGCCGCCCGACGCCGTCGCGAAGCGCCGGCGAGCCGGCAAGGCCGGCGGGACCGGCCAGACTTCGGCGACCATTCCGGTGGTCGACTCGATTACAGAAAGGGCCGTCGGGGAGGCGAGCGGTGCGGTGACGGCAGGAGCCGGACCGACGATCGCTTGATGCATGCCTCCGGCCTCGGCCTTTCCGGAAGCCAGCACCACGGACATGGCAATGGCCGCCAGAAGGGCGGCGCCCCGGCGGCGGTTCGCAGGAACGGGCGGGGTCTGCGCCATGGTCTCCTTCTCATGTAGGTGTTGCACGAAAACATCATCTGTTGTCGCAGCGCATCATGGCAAAACCACGGTCGATCCAGGGCGTTTTCCGGATACCGGCGACACCGGCAAGGACATTCCAGTACGGATTCGGGAGGGACAGTCACGGGATCAGGCCCATTCGGCTCGAATCGGGTCGATCTTGCCGCCGGTTCGAGGCGAATTGGCCGGTGGCAGAGTGCCCACCGCTTCGGACACCGGGAGGCCGTTGCACCCCCCGGCCGGCCGTCGTAGGGTGAAGGCAGGTGCAATGAGACTGAAGGTTGTCCCATGTCATTCCTCGCCCAGTCCCTCGATCGGATCAAACCGTCGCCGACCATCGCGGTCAGTGCCAAGGCGCGCGCGCTGAAGGCGGAGGGCCGCGACGTCATCGGGCTGGGTGCAGGAGAACCCGATTTCGATACCCCGGACACCATCAAGGAAGCGGCGATCCGGGCGATTCACGCCGGTCAGACCAAATACACCGATGTCGATGGCACGCCTGCGCTGAAGCAGGCGATCTGCGCCAAGTTCCAGCGCGAGAACGGCATCGACTACGCCCCCGACCAGATCACCGTCGCCAGCGGCGGCAAGCAGGTGATCTTCAATGCTCTGCTGGCGACCATCAATCCGGGCGACGAAGTGGTGATCCCGGCACCCTACTGGGTGTCCTATCCCGACATTGCCCTGCTGTTCGGTGCCGTCGCGGTGCCGGTGATCTGTCCCGAGGCAACCGGGTTCAAGCTCCAGCCGGCGGCGCTGGAGGCGGCGATCACGCCGCGGACCAAATGGGTGATCCTGAATTCGCCCAACAATCCGACCGGCGCGGCCTACGGCCGGGACGAGATGAAGGCGTTGACCGACGTGTTGGTGCGCCATCCCCAGGTCCATGTGCTGACCGACGACATTTACGAGCATCTGGCCTATGACGGATTCGAGTTCGTGACGCCGGTACAGGTCGAGCCGGCACTCTATGACCGCACCCTGACCCTCAACGGCGTGTCCAAGGCCTATGCGATGACCGG
>CAZTNV010000436.1:0-2929 GCA_964615535.1 uncultured Mycobacteriaceae bacterium
ATTCAACACAAGTCTGCCCGCTGCACTACGAGTATCGATCTGATCCTGAACCGATAGAAGGGCTGCCATGCCAGTCCCGAAGTGCCGCTCTATCAACATGCTCAGATCAGCTACTCTACGGGTTAACCTGTCCAGCTTGGTCACGAGCAAGGCATCAGCTTCACCACCATCCAGCATGACCAGGGCACGCTGTAGACCCGGCCGAACCATGCTCTTGCCCGACAGACCGGCATCCTCAATGACCAGGAACAAATCAAGATCATAGAGCTTAGCATAGCTTTCCAGCTTCTCCCGTTGAGCCTCTAGGGTGATCCGCTGGTCATCAGTGCTGGCACGGATATAGCCGATGGTTCGGGGACGGGTGACACTGGCACGGGTATCGTTGGGCATGGTCATAGGTCCTAAGCTGCTATGTACATGACCTATCTACCCAACCTGTTATGTACAGTCACCTCAATTCGTACATCCCCGATCGGCCTTGTACAAGAAAGCAAGATTGTTGATTTGGCATGGGGATTGCTAAGGCTGATACTGTGGGGGGTATCTCGTGGGGGGTAGCGTGGGGGGGTATGGTCCAATTCTCGACACCATAACCCTTTGATTTCATTATGTTTCCAGCTACTCTAAAAAGCTGGCGGAGGGAGCGGGATTCGAACCCGCGATACGGTTTCCCGTATACACACTTTCCAGGCGTGCGCCTTCAACCGCTCGGCCATCCCTCCGTTGCGGCGTGGGGTTACGATAGGGGGCGGCGCCCGGCAGCGCAAGGCACAGCGACACCGATTGTCGTCGCCAGCCGCCCGCTGCCCTCACCGCCGCCCGGATCGCACCGGCCGGTTCCGAGACCTCGATCCCGCCATGCCGGTCGATCCCGGTGCGAGGACGGGTCCATCATGACGCGGGAGCCGGCGGGGCGGCCCTCGTGTATGATGCGGCGACGCCATTGCCACCGAGCCGCCCCATGCCCCTGCGCAACACCACCCTGCGTTACGGTGCCGTCGCCATGACCCTGCACTGGCTGATCGCCGCGATGATTCTCGGCCTGATCGTGCTGGGCTGGGTGATGGTCCAGATCCCCGACGCGGAGATCGCGGTCAGGTACCGGCTGTACCAGCTTCACAAATCGCTGGGGTTCACCGTGCTGCTGCTGGCGGCGCTGCGGCTCGGCTGGCGGCTGATCAATCCGGTGCCGCCGCTGCCCGGCGGGCTGAAACCCTATGAGCGCCGGCTGGCCCGAGCCACCCATGGCGCGCTTTACGCCCTGATGCTGGCGGTGCCCGTGGCCGGGTGGATCATGGTGTCGGCGTCGCCCTTTCCGACCGGCCTGGTGTTCGGGCTGTTCGCCATCCCCGACCTGCTGGCGGCCGATGGCGCGGTGCAGGAGATCGCCTTCGAAGTTCACGAGAACCTGGCCTGGCTGTTCCTGCCGGTCCTTGCCCTGCATGTCGCCGGGGCGCTGAAACACCATTTCGTGCTCAAGGACGACGTGCTGCGGCGGATGCTGCCCTTCACCCGCGTCCCGCGCAGCCGCAGCCGCCCCGCAGGAGACTGAACCGATGACCGGCACCCTCTGGCGAACCGCCGCCGCCGCGCTCCTGATCGCTGCCCTGACCGCGCCGGGCACCCGCCCGGCCGCCGCCGCGGAGTGGACCGTGGATCACGCGCAGAGCCGGCTCGCCATCCGCGCCGCCCAGGGCAACCAGACCTTCGACGGCCGGTTCGCGCGGTTCGATGCCGAAATCCGGTTCGATCCGGCCGATCCGGCGGCCGGCCGCGTGGCGGTCACGGTCGATCCGGCCAGCCTCGACACCGGCAGCCCCGAGCGCGACGGTCTGGCGGCGGGAGCGCAATGGTTCGATGTGCGCCGCTTTCCGCGGGCGCGGTTCACGACCGCCGACATCGTTCCGCTCGGCGGCGACCGCTACGAGGCGCGGGGCGAGCTGAGCATCAAGGAGATCGCCCGGCCCGTGATCCTGCCCTTCGCCCTGACCATAGAGGGCGACACCGCGCGGGTCACGGGCGAACTGGCGCTCGACCGCACGGCCTTCGGGCTGGGTGAGGGCGATTTCGCCGATCCGGCGCTGGTCGGCCACAGGGTGACCGTGACCGTCGATCTGATCGCGCGGCGGGCACCCTGACCGGCCCGTGCCCCGGCAATCGCCATGGGCATCAAAGGCTGTCCGCAGGACTTCGAGCCGCATGATCCCTGGACGCCGGCCTGCCGCCCCGGACAACCGGGACCGGTCGCAGGGTTAACCCGAACGCTCCCCTGGCGGGCTCCGGCCGGCAGCATCTCTGGAGGTACCATGATCGTCTTCTACCATTCGCCGCCGTCGCGCTCCTCGATCGTCCACTGGATGCTGGAAGAGATCGGCGAGCCCTACGAACTCCGCCCGCTCGACCTGAAGAAGAACCAGCAGAAGGACCCGGCCTATCTGGCGGTCAATCCGATGGGCAAGGTGCCGGCGATCGACCAAGACGGCACGATCGTCACCGAGGCCGCCGCGATCTGCTGCCATCTGGCCGATGCCTTCCCGCAGGCCGGGCTGGCGCCGCCGATCGGCGATCCCCGGCGCGGCATCTATCTCAAATGGCTGTTCTTCGGTCCGAGCTGCCTCGAACCGGCGATCGTCGACCGCATGCTGAAGCGCGAGCCGCCGATGCCGATGGCCTCCGGCTACGGCGAGTTCGACACCATGCTGAACGTCGTCGCCGGCGCCGTCGCGCCGGGGCCCTACCTGCTGGGCGAGCAGTTCAGCGCGGCGGACGTGGTGATCGGCGCTGGCCTGAGCTGGGCCATGTCGATGTCGCTGATCCCGGAGCGGCCGGAGATCGCGGACTATGCCCGTCGGCTCGGCGCGCGCGCGGCGCTCCAGCGGGTGACCGCCCGGGACCAGGAGCTGGCCGCGTCCATGAGCGGCTGACGCGG
>CAZTNV010000437.1:0-2912 GCA_964615535.1 uncultured Mycobacteriaceae bacterium
CAAACGCTTCTGCGACAGCCTCGCCTGACCCACTGAACCATTTTCCGACAGAACAAGGACAAGACAGATGGCCGATCCCGAAAACACGATCATCATGGAAACCACCAAGGGCCGCGTCACCATCGCGCTGCGTCCCGACCTCGCCCCCGGCCATGTCGCCCGAATCAAGGAGCTGGCGCGGGAGGGCTTTTACGACGGCATCGTCTTCCACCGCGTGATTGACGGCTTCATGGCCCAGGCCGGATGCCCGAATGGTCGCGGCACGGGCGGCTCGTCAAAGCCGGACCTCAAGGCCGAATTCTCCAGCGAGCCACACGTGCGCGGCACCTGCTCCATGGCCCGGACGAATGCGCCAAACTCGGCCAACTCGCAATTCTTCATCTGCTTCGGAAAGCAGAGCTTCCTTGACCGGCAATACACGGTCTGGGGTCAGGTGACCGAAGGCATGGAGTTCGTCGACCAGATCCGCCGCGGCGAGCCGCCGCGCAATCCCGACCGGATCGTGCGCATGCAGGTCGCCGCCGACGCCGCGGAGTAGGCCCAGCCCGCTCCGTCGCGGCGCGCGGCCGGGGCGGGCGCGGAGGGTTCCAGGTGCCGCCGATCCTGGCACACCGGCCCTGGCGGCATCCGCGCCGCCAGGGCCGGCAACCCGCCCGCTCCGGGATCTCTGAGTGCCGTTCAGGCGTTCGGGGGAATGCGCAGGACCTGCCCGGGATAGATCCGGTCCGGGGCGTCCAGCATCGGCCGGTTGGCCTCGAAAATCGCCGGGTATTTGCCGGCATCGCCATACTCGGCTTTGGCAATGCTCGACAGCGTATCGCCGCTCTTGACGGTGTAAAAGCGCGACTCCGCACCCCCCTCTGGCGGCGGCCCGGCCGCGGCACCTGGGGACTCGGGGGACTCGCCGGCGGGGGCGGCCGCAGCCTGCTCGACCTGGATCGATTCCTCGACCTTTTCGACCCCCTGCACATTGCCGAGCGCCAGCACGATCCTCTCGCGGTCCGCCTGGCTCATGGTCTTGCCGCTGACCTTGACCGTGCCGCCCTCGACCTGGATGTCCAGATCCAGGACATCCAGGCCCAGCCGGTCGACCTCCTGCCGGAGATCCTCGGGCTTGGGCGGCTCATCGCCGCCGATCCCGACCGCCCGCCCGGCGCTCTTCATGAAATCGAAGAATCCCATGCCACTGCTCCCTCTCGACGGTTCGCCGACCCGGCTTTGGCCCGGGCGCCGCATCGCAGGACAATCGCCGCCGGCCAGTAAAACGGCGTCCGGTCTCGCGATTTCGCTGCGGGCTGCTGCCACCCCGGCCCCAGCCGCCAAAGACATCCGCACGCGAACATTTCGAGGAGAGCCGACACGGCGCCGGCTCCCCCAATCAACAATCAACTATACTGGATGCCGACGCGGCCGGCATGATGGCTTTCCTGTGAGTCATCGGACAGCATCTTTCGGATGATCGGATCGTGCCTGGCGCGGTGGGGGATCGATACGGCATCCGATCGGCGTTTCTTCCGGCAGCGGAAAATTGTAAGTAGGTGCAGGGGCGTGGTGCGGGGGTGGTCGGATGGGCGATGCCATGGCGGACAGAAAGCCGGTCGAGGACCTGAGCCACGACGAAGCGGCCGCCGAGCTGGCCCGGCTGGCGGAGGAGATCGCCGGCCACGACCGCGCCTATTACCAGCAGGACGCGCCGCGGATCTCCGACGCGGACTACGATGCGCTGCGCCGGCGCAACGCGGCGATCGAGGCGCGATTCCCCGATCTGATCCGGCCCGACAGCCCGTCGGTCCGGGTCGGCGCCGCCCCGGCCGCGGCGTTCGCCAAGGTCCGCCATGCCGTGCCCATGCTGTCGCTGGCCAACGCCTTCAGCGACCAGGACATCGCCGATTTCGTCCAGCGCATCGTCCGCTTTCTCGGGCTGAAGGAGGGCGAGGCGGTGCCGCTGTTCGCCGAGCCCAAGATCGACGGTCTGTCGCTCTCCCTGCGCTATGAACACCGGCAGTTGAAGGTCGCGGCGACCCGCGGCGACGGCACCGAGGGCGAGGACGTCACCGCCAATGTCCGCACCATCCGCGACATCCCGCAAACCCTGCCCGCCGACGCCCCGGCCATCGCCGAAATCCGCGGCGAGGTCTACATGCAGCGGGCGGAGTTCCTGAAGCTGAACGACCGGCGGGTCGCGGCGGGCGAGCCGCCCTTCGCCAATCCGCGCAATTCCGCCGCCGGCTCGCTGCGCCAGCTCGACCCCGCGATCACTGCCGGCCGGCCGCTGTGCTTCTTCGGCTATGGCTGGGGCGAGGTCTCGGCGCCGCTCGGCCCGACCGTCGAAGCCGTCCGCGAGCGGCTGGCCGGCTGGGGCTTCCGGCTCAACCGCCCGGCCCGGCTGTGCCACGGCACCGAAGAGCTGCTGGCCTGTTACCGCGACATCCAGGCCCGGCGCCCCGACCTGCCGTTCGACATCGACGGCGTGGTCTACAAGGTCGACCGGCTCGACTGGCAGGAGCGGCTGGGCTTCGTCAGCCGCGCCCCGCGCTGGGCCATCGCCCACAAGTTCCCGGCCGAGCAGGCCACCACCGTGCTGGAGAAAATCCTCATCCAGGTCGGCCGCACCGGCGCGCTGACCCCGGTGGCCCAGCTCCGCCCGGTCACGGTCGGCGGCGTCGTGGTCTCCCGCGCCACCCTGCATAACGAGGACGAGATCGCCCGCAAGGATGTGCGCGAGGGCGACACCGTGACCGTCCAGCGCGCCGGCGACGTCATCCCGCAGATCCTGGGCGCGGTGCCCGAACGCCGGCCGGCGGACGCGGTGCCGTTCCGGTTTCCCGACCACTGCCCGGAATGCGGCAGCCTGGCGGTGCGCGAGGCCGGGGAGGTGGTGCGGCGCTGCACCGGCGGCCTGATCTGCCCGG
>CAZTNV010000438.1:0-2894 GCA_964615535.1 uncultured Mycobacteriaceae bacterium
ACCCGCGCCTTCATCGCGTCGCCGCTGACGCCGCTGCTCCTGCTGGCCTCGATCGTGCTGGGCGCCGTCGCGCTGGTTTCGCTGGCGCGCGAGGAGGAGCCGCAGATCAGCGTGCCGATGGTCGATGTCCATGTCGAAACCAACGGGCTGCGCGCACCCGACGGCGTCCGGCTGGTCACCGAGCCGCTGGAAACCGTCCTGGCCGGGATCGACGGCGTCGAGCACGTCTACACCCAGACCCTCGACGACCGGGTGGTGGCGACCGCCCGGTTCGTGGTCGGCACCTCGGAGGATACCGCGATCCTGCGGGTGCACGAGACCCTGCGCGCCAATTTCGACCGCATCCCGCTGGGCATCCCGGAACCGCTGGTGGTCGGCCGCGGCATCAACGACGTGGCCATCCTGACGCTCACCCTGTCGCCCCGGCCGGATGCCGCGGCGCGCTGGACCGACGCCGCGCTGTTCACCATCGCCGAAGACCTGATGCTGGAGCTGCGCAAGGTCGAGGATGTCGGCTTGACCTACACGGTGGGCGGCCGGCCCGACCAGATTCGCATCGTGCCCGACCCCGAACGGCTGTCGCTCTACGGCATCACGCTCAACGATCTGGTCGAAAAAATCCGCAACGCCAACCGGTCGTTCCGGATCGGCGCGGTGCGCCAGGACGGCGAGACCCTGACGGTGATTGCCGGCCAGACCCTTCAGGGCGTGCCGGATATCGGCCTGCTGGTGATGACCACCCATGACGGCAGGCCGGTCTACGTCAACGACGTGGCCGAGGTGATCGTGGGCGGCGCGCCGCTCGACCGCCGGGTCTGGTCGATCGCGCATGATGCCGAGGGCGGGGTGACCCGGGTCCCCGCGGTCGGCATCGCGATCGCCAAGCGGGCCGGCGCCAATGCCGTGACCATCGCCGATACCGTGCTCGAACGGCTGCACCTGGTCCGGGGCCGGCTGGTGCCCGAGGGCATCGACGTCACGGTCACCCGCAATTACGGCGAGACCGCCAGCGAGAAGGCCGACGAGCTGCTGTTCCATCTGGCGCTGGCCACCGTGTCGATCGTGGTGCTGATCACCCTGCTGATCGGCTGGCGCGAGGGCGCGGTGGTGTTCGTGGTGATCCCGACCACCATCCTGCTGACCCTGTTCGCGTCCTGGATGCTCGGCTACACCATCAACCGGGTCAGTTTGTTCGCCCTGATCTTCTCGATCGGCATTCTGGTCGATGACGCGATCGTGGTGGTCGAGAACATCGATCGGCACTGGGCGATGGGCGATGGCCGAACCAGGGTCCAGGCAGCGATCGAGGCGGTGGCAGAGGTCGGCAACCCGACCATCATCGCCACGCTGACCGTGATCGCGGCGCTGCTGCCGATGATGTTCGTGTCCGGGCTGATGGGGCCGTATATGAGCCCGATCCCGGCCAACGCCTCCGCGGCGATGCTGTTCAGCTTTTTCGTCGCGGTGATGCTGACGCCGTGGCTGATGGTCCGGCTGCGCGGCAACCGGCCGGTGCCGGCCGACGGTCATGGTACGGGGGATCACGCCGGCGGCGGCGCGCTCGGCCGGATCTATGCCGCGGTCGCCGGTCCGCTGCTGCGCGGGCGGTGGCGCTCCATCCTGTTCCTGGCCGCGGTCGGCGCGGCGACCCTGGCCTCGATGGCGCTGTTCTACACCCGGGATGTGACGGTCAAGCTGCTGCCCTTCGACAACAAGTCGGAGCTGGCCCTGGTGGTCGATTTGCCCGAGGGATCGAGCCTGGAACAGACCGAGCGCGTTCTGATGGCCGCCGCCGACCGGCTGATGACGGTGCCCGAGGTCGAGACCATCCAGGCCCATATCGGCACCGCCGCCCCGTTCAACTTCAACGGCCTGGTCCGGCACTATTATCTGCGCCAGTCGCCGGAGCTGGGCGATCTGGAGATCACGCTCCAGCCGCGCGCCGAGCGCAGCCGCGAAAGCCACGCCATCGCCCTGGACATGCGCCGTCTGCTGGCCGATCTGTCCGTGCCCGACGGCACCGTGCTGCGGGTGGTCGAGGTGCCGCCGGGACCGCCGGTGCTGGCCACCCTGCTGGCCGAGATCTACGGTCCCGATCCGGACAGCCGGCGCGAGGCGGCGAACGAGGTCCGCCGCGCCTTCGAGAGCGTCGATTTCATCGTCGATGTCGATGACAGCTTCGGCCGCCCGGCCGACCGCATCCGCTTCGCCCTCGACGAGGATAGTCTGGAATTCTACGGCGTCGAGCAGGAGGCGGTCTACGACACCCTCGCCGCGCTGATGGGCGGCGTGCCGGTCGGCTATTCCCATCGCGGCGAGGGCCGGCGGCCGATCGAGATCGCCATCCGCCTGCCGCTCGAACAGCTCCTTGTGTCCGAGCGCCTGCTGGCGACGCCGGTGCCGGCGGCGCGCGGTCCGGGCGGCAGCGGCATGGTCGAGCTGGGCGACGTGGTCTCGGTGGTGCGCGAGCCGGCCTCCTACCCAATCTTCCGGCACAACGGCCGCGCGGTCGAGATGGTGATGGCCGAGCTGGCCGGCCGGTTCGAGGCGCCGGTCTACGGCATGCTGGCGGTCGCCGAGGCGCTGGAGCAGGCCGGGTCCGACATCGCCATCGCGCTGCACGGCCAGCCGGTGGACGAGAGCGTTCCCACCCTGCTGTGGGACGGCGAGTGGGAGATCACTTATGTCACCTTTCGCGACATGGGCGCCGCCTTCGCGGTGGCGATCCTGGCGATCTACCTGCTGGTGGTCGGGCAGTTCGGCTCGTTCAAGCTGCCGCTGGTGATCCTGGTGCCGATCCCGCTGACCCTGATCGGCATTCTGGTCGGACACTGGCTGTTCGCGGCGCCGTTCACCGCGACCTCGATGATCGGCTTCATCGCCCTGGCGGGGAT
>CAZTNV010000439.1:0-2867 GCA_964615535.1 uncultured Mycobacteriaceae bacterium
CCGAGCCGACGCCGCGCATCCGCCCGCTATCGGCGATCCGCCGCGGCCGGTCAACTGCCTTTCAGTCGCTGCGGGGCCCGGGCAAGGGCTCTCTTCGAGAGCACGGCGATCAGGCCGGCACAAGGGGAGGTCGGCGAGCCGGTGGGCAGGAATTCGACATGACCGTGGAGCGCACCCAGCCGGCCCGCCCGTGCCACGCGCCAGCCGGCGAAGCAGATCGGCCAACAGGGCGAGAGTGCCGGGCGCGCTGGCCGGCGGCGCGGCCGAGCCGGACGGAGGGAGCTTGATGGTGGCCGAGGCTGGTCTATATCAGTAGTATATATCCCCGATGCCGGCGGAGGCAGGCATGTCTGAAGTCGCGATTGCGCGTTTGTTTCGCAACGGCCGCAGCCAGGCCGTTCGGCTGCCGCAGGAGTTTCGGTTCGAGGGCGACCGAGTACGCGTGCGGCGGGTCGGACGCGGCATCCTGCTGGAACCGGTCATCGGGGACGTTGTCGATTGGTTCGCCGCGTTGGATCGGGCCGGCGACGAACCGTTCCTGGCCGAAGGGCGCGCGCAGCCGGAGATGCCGGTGCGGGACGTGTTCCCATGAACTACCTGCTCGACACCAATGCCTGCATCGCGCTTCTCAACGGCCGGCCGGCCTCGGTCCGGGCTCGTCTGCAGGCGGTCGTGACCGGCGGGCATGTCGTGGCCGTCTCGTCGATCGTCGCTTTCGAACTCTGGTACGGCGCCGCCAAGAGCGCGCGGATCGACGCGAACCGGGAGCGGCTGGGCACGTTCTTCGCCGGGCCGATCGATGTGCTGGCATTCGACGACGACGACGCGCGCACGGCAGGGGATGTCCGGGCGGTGCTGGAGTCGGGCGGCACGCCGATCGGCGCCTATGACGTCCTGATCGCCGGCCAGGCGCTGCGGCGCGGGGCAACGCTGGTGACCGCCAATGTGGCGGAGTTCGCAAGGGTGGCGAGTCTCGTCTGGGAGGATTGGGCCACGGCCGGCTCGTAAACCCGACAGGGTTGCGGACGCCCGTCGCTTGACGCCGTCAGGAGCCCGGCGCCTCGCGGGTTCGCTTGGGGAATCCGAGCATTTACGGTACGGCCCGACGCAGCAGGTCGGCCAGCGGGAAAGGCGGCGGCCCATTGCTGGGCAGGTCCCAGTGGTCGGTAGCGACCTCGACGAAATGGCAGGAGCCGGGACCGAGGGTGGTGGGGTAGTCCGGCCGCACCGATACGCCGACCCGCATCAGGCCCGCTTTCACGCTCCCGGTGTTGTCCCGCGTGCGCGCGGTGTAGAGCGCGACCAGGAAGCCGTCCGCCCGGCGCCGGGTCATCCAGGTCACGACCATGTCCAGACTGCCGAACAGGGCATCGAACAGGATCGCGCCGCGAATGCGCGCATCGACGCCGCCCCGCGCGAGGCAGCATCCCACCGCGCGATGGGCGCCGCTGAACCCGGCCAGGATGACCGGGGCCTGCGCGAAAGCCTCGGCCGGATGGTCGAGTCGCCGCGCCAGGATGCCGGCCGCTTCGTCAAAAAGTTGTTGCCAGCCACCCTCGGCCTCCAGCTTGCCGGGGCTGGAATCCGCGGCATCGACCGCGAATTGCGGCGCCATCAGGACGAGGTTGCGGTCCGCGGCGTCGATCTGATCCGGCACCCGATGGCGGCCGATCACCTGGTCTTCGACGGTCGATTTGTGGCCGTGGCAGAACGCGACGAGAGCGAACGGTCTCGCCGGGTCGAAGCCCGGCGGCAGGTGAAAGAGGACCCGCGACTCGCGATACGGCTTGCCGGGAAACGGAAAGGGCGCCGCTGCCATTTCGGCGACGAACTGCGATCGGTCATGGTCCGGAACGCTCATATCCCCGGCACCGCCGCCACCGCGACCTGCGGCCGGGCGCGCGGCAGGAGCAGCGAGTGGAAGGCGGGCAGGCACATCAGATAGGCCGCGGCGGCGATCAGCAGCACGGTGCCGAGGCCGAACAGCACGCCGACCAGCGGCACCAGCACCGCGCCGACCACCGAGAACGAGCCGTTGATGCCCCAGGCCCACAGGAAAAAATGCTCCTTGTCGAGCCGCGCCAGCATCGCCATGCCGGTGGCGAAGGGGAAGCCCATCAGGAAGGCCAGCGGGAACAGCAGCGCCAGACACGCCGCGATCCGCGCGCCATACGGCCAGGCCCCGATCGCGCCCAGGATCGGGTCGATCGCCAGGGCGTAGAGCACGATCAGCCCGGCGATGCCCAGGAAGATCTTCGGCATGACCGACCGGCAGCGGTCGAGGAGCCGGCCCGACACGAAGCTGCCGATGCCGGAGAACACCAGCATGCCGGTGATCAGCACCGAGGCCGAAATGGTCGGATTGGTCAGCGCCAGCATGAACTTGCTGATCAGCCCGATCTCGACCACGATGTAGCCGAGGCCCAGCCCCAGGAAATACAGCACGATGCCGAGCTTGCCCGGCTGATGCGCGAAGATGGTGCGCCAGCCGAACGCCATCGGGATCAGCAGCAGCACCACCCCGAACAGGCTGGCCAGGCCGAGCGTCGCCCAGAGCAGCAGATAGCCCCACTGGTCGGACACCGCGTCGAGCATGCGGGCAAAGGCGCCCAGATCGGCCAGCTTGATGTAGCCGGCGAAATAGGGCCGGTCGTTGGTCAGCGGGCCGGTGTCGAACACGTACTGGTCGCGGACGTAATCGGAATTGCCGGCGACCAGATGATGCAGCACCAGCCGGTAGAGGTTGGTGGTCGACATGTCGACCCGGCCACCGCCGTCCGGCGCGTCCAGGGGCGGCCCGCCCTCTTCGGTGCCCGCCTCGCCGATCGGCAGGCCGGCCGCATCGGCCGCGGCATCGGCCGCGGCCA
>CAZTNV010000440.1:0-2856 GCA_964615535.1 uncultured Mycobacteriaceae bacterium
GAACAGGTCCCAGGCCTCGTCCAGCCGGCCCTGGTCGCGCCGGACCCGGCCCATCCCGTGCAGAGTCAGGCCCTGCTCGCGAATATCGCCGGCCTGTCCCAGAATTACGAGCGCGCGCTCGAACAGGTCCCAGGCCTCGTCCAGCCGGCCCTGGTCGCGCCGGACCCGGCCCATCGCGTGTAGCGTCACGCCCTGCCCGCGACCATCGCCGGCCCGCTCCATAAGGGCCAGCGCGCGCTCGAACAGGTCCCAGGCCTCGTCCAGCCGGCCCTGGTCGAGCCGCACTCTTCCTAAATAGAATAGGCTGACCGAATGTTTTGACGTTTCGCCCTTCTCTTCGAAATAGGCATTGGCATCCTGCAATCGGCGTTCAGCCTCGTCCAGCTCGTTGCGATCGAGTGCCTCGATGCCCAGGCTGAGGTTCAGTCCCGCCTGCTGGTGCCGGTCGTCGCGTTGCTCAGCCCTGTTCAGCTCCTCAGCCAAGTTCCGGGACCGTGGCTCGCCGTCTTTCGCCGCCCCCTTCCTCGCCATCTGCCGGCTCCAAACCGGCAGATCCAGGAACAGGTCGTCCAGCGCCTCCGACAAGCTGGCATAAGAATGCCAAAGCGACCCCTCGGCCCCCTCCGGCTCCAGCATTGGCAGGCTCTCGTCGAAGGCATAGTCCGGATCGACCGGCAGATGGCATTCCCGCAGGCCCTCACGCTGGTCCTCCGGCTTGACCACGCCCTCCTTCAGGAGCTCGCGATAGACCGGCTCGGCCCGCTCTTTCAGCCAGCGTTCGTAAGGCTCGCCGGTGGCGAACACCCGCGACGGCACCACCACCAGCCGGATCGGCGGCAGGCCCATCTCCTTGCGGTCGGCGTTGTGGTAGAGCCGGCGGGCCATGTCGGCCATGCCGTGCAGGTTCTGGCGGTTGGTGGTGAACAGCAGCACGATGGCATCGGGCACCTGGAGCGTCGGGGTGGCGCCGACATCGCCCTGGCCGGCGCGGGCATCGATCAGGCTGATCTTCTCGTTCTCGCGCAGCCGCAGCTTCAGGGTCTCGACGATCTCGAACCCTTTGTCCTTTTCGTAGAACTTATGCCAGTCGAAGCCCTGGACCCGGCTCATATAGCGCCGGTCGGTCCGGCCGCAGGCCAGCAGCCGCACCCGGCCGAACCTGATCTTCGCCGCGATCGCCGGCTTCATGTCGAGCAGATAGTCGGTCAGCTCCGGCTCCCGCCCCGCCGCGCCCTTGGCCACCTCGGCGCGGAAATCCTCCAGATAGTCCAGCAATCCCCGCTGCTGCGCCAAATCCTCGTCTGAGTAATCGAAATAATAGTGCAGCCCCGGCGCCTCCAGATCCCAGTCGACCGCGATCACGTCATGGCCGTGCTTGTTGGCCAGTTGCACGGCGGCATTGGCCAGCGCCATGGTCCGCCCGACCCCGCCCTTGAAACTGTAAAACGTGATGAGCTGCGCCCGGGCCATCTAGGCGGCCTCGTTCAGTCGCATCGGGGAAATCCGCGGCAACCGGCCGATCACGGCCCCGCGCCTGCCGGCGGGAGGGAAGGGGAACACCCCGCGGTCGAATTCCTGCATCATGGCCGGGTCGGCCCCGGCCTCGATCAAGGCCCGGCGCAGGCGCCGCCGCCGCTCCGGGTCCAGCCGCTCCTTGGCCTGGGCGAGCCGGGCCATGCCGGGATGATGGCGCGCCAGGGTCCAGGCCATGGTCGGCAGGTGGATATACCGGTCGTCCACGATTTCGGCGAGCCGCGCCAGATGGCCGTCCGGGTCGGACCGGGACAGGCCGTACCAGGCAACCGAGCGCAGCCCGACATCGCCGCTGACCGCCAGGATCTCGGTCCACAGCGGCGTCAGAGCGCCGCCATCCGACAGCTCCGACACCGCATTGGCCAGATGATCGAGCGGCTTCAGCAGGGCCAGTTCCGGCAGATCCTCCGGTATCGGGGCATACTCCGGCGCCGCCGTCCTGATCCGCTCCCAGAGCTGACCGACCCAGTCGAGCAGGTCGGGCAGCGCCGCCCGGCTCGCCGTCCTCGCGGCAAGGAATCCGAGGCTGGCAAGCTGTTCGCCCAGCACGGCATCGGTCAGCACATCGTCGCGCCCGGCGGCCGCGCGGCGCAAACTGGCCCGGATGGCCCCGGCCAGCCGGTCGGGAAACCCGGCGGCATCCCGATCCTGCCGCCATGCCGTGATCAGGATCTTCTCCGGCGGTTCGTGGCCGTGACTCAGTTCGAGCGGCGGATCGAGCGGCGGCTCCAGGCGCAACCGTCGCCAGACGTAATCATCCAGCTTGCTCTGGGGCATCGCCCGGATCGCGTCAGGGTCGATGAAGGATCTCACGGCGCACGCTCTGCCATGTAATCGACCGCCACCGGTCCGATTCGGGCCGTTTGCCCCGGCGGCGACACCAGCCGGGCGACCGGGCGGGCGGCGCGGTGATCCTCCGTCCAGCCCAGCAGCTCCGGAAATGCCGGTTGGCCGGTTTCCAGGTCGCGCGTCATGCCCCAATCCCGTCCATTCGGCGGCGGTGCCCAGGCGGCGCGCAGTTCCGCATCGAGACAGCTCGGAACCCTCAGCCGCTCCGGATCGACCTCGAACTCCAGCCGGTACAGCGTGGTGCCCTCCTCGACACGGTCCAGCCCCAGCCGCCGCTTCATCTCCGTCGGATCGTCGGTGAAGGCGGCGCCATCGGCCTCAAAGGTAAACCAGATGAAGGGGCTGACCTCGCTGCCGTCGTCCCTCACCTTGAGCGGCCTGTCCAACACGACGATCGGATGGTCGTCTTTGGGATTTTGCCGCGAATAGTAACGCATGATGTCGTCGCCGTCGATATGGGTGACCATCATCCTC
>CAZTNV010000441.1:0-2855 GCA_964615535.1 uncultured Mycobacteriaceae bacterium
ACCGTTGGTTTCCGCCTGCTCCGACAGCCGGATATCGACCTGCCGCAGCCACAGCCGGGAACCGGACACGGCATAGGCCGCGACATGGCCCGGCCCGGTCACGATCAGATCGATGTTTCCGTCATCGTCGACGTCCCAGGCGACGATACCGCCGCTGCCATTGTCCTCCGCCGGCAGGCCGGTCTCGATCACCCTGGGTTCGATGCCGGCATAGGACCCCGCCTCGCTCCCGCACCCCGCCGCAGTCAGGCTCAGGGCAGGCAGTAACAGGCCAAGAAGTCGCGGCAGACCAGATCTGCCGCGGCGCAAGGGTTTCCGGTCGCTCATACTCCAGCCTCTGCCACCGACTCGGTGACGGTATCCACACAAGACATGTCGATCATCAGAAACAATGCGCAAAGCCGCATTGTTTGCCCAGCTAACCGAATGCCGTACCGGCCGGCAGAGCGATCGGCCCTGGGCCGCTTCCAATCCAGCCCATGTCGAGTCCTCTTCCGATCGGCACCCTTGGCCTCGGGCGAGTTCGCCGCCCCCGCCTCGGAGCTAAACGAAATCATGATTACCGCAATGCGGAAAATTCATCAATTAACCATAACTTGTATATGGACATACGCCCGGCTTCCTCTTACGTAAGAGGCAACGAGAGTGGGGACACTGACATGCTTGCGGCCAATCCGGCGCTCGGCGAGCCGGTCAAAATCGTCGAATTCTGGCGCACCATCACCAACAGCCATGGTCGGCCATTCCGATCGTCTCTGCTGTCGGTGAGGGTGCCGAACGCTCTTGATGACGATCAGGCGGTGGATCAGGCCAAGCGTACCTTTTGCGCCTGGGGCCGGGTTCATGACTGGGCGAATTTCGCTCATGGTTACGACATCCGCCACGAAAGCCTGGAAGCCCCGCCCAAGCCGCCCCCTATACGCAAACCCCGGCCATGACCCCGAAGCCGGCGCGCTGTCTACCAGCGCGCAGAGCGGTTGATCTGGCGCCCACCATCCGCGGGTCGGGCACAGAACGATTCGACGGCTTTTCATCCGCGCAACGCATGATCGGTCGGGCCGGAGCGGCGTGCGGGCGTGAACCCGCCCGCCCCGGCCGAACCCGTCCTACTCCAGTCCGTCGAACAGTGCGGTCGAGAGATAGCGCTCGGCGATCGAGGGGATCTGGAATTAAGAAACACTTAAGACCTTTATTATAATAATTTTGCCAACTCGTTGCCACTCCGCCTCATAAATGCGGGACTCCTCCCATGAGCACAATTAGAATAAGCAGCCACGACATTGATGCGCGTGGTAGCGCGCATCTGATTGATCAAAGTTTATCGCAGTTCGGCTTTCCTGCCTTGCAGGAACTGCAAACAAACGAAGTGCCCATGGTGTGCGTCGTTTATGTGCTCGTCTTCGCAGATGGCTGGGCCTATGTCGGCCAGACCACGAATGCCCATTCTAGAATTCTTGAGCATTTGCGAAGATGGCCCGATATACACGGCTATTCGTTCAAAGTTATCGACCAAAAAGATTTGAAGGACACGGAACGGCAGCTCATTTTTCATCTTGAGTCCCGCGGATTCGTGTATCTGCGGAACAAGGACATCGTCAGCAATCGGTTCGGCGTGAGCAGCTTTGACGAAGTCTTGTAGCCCCCTCAGCAGCAAAGCTGGTTGGAAGGCGCCGTCGTCGAATCCGGCTGTGCCCTACGGATCGAGAAACCGGAGTTGAGGGTAAGAAACCGCCACAAATACGACCTAATGATGTCAATACCAAACGTCTCTGCGGCTATCGATTTCGCCAAAAAGTACTCGGACATCGCGATTCCAGGAAAAGGCGCCGGGGAAGCTTCTTATTGGTCGATTTCGGCGGTCCCTGGCGGACAGATCACCAAAAGACCATTTACTGTGTTTCGGTTTAACATGAACTGGCAGGAGACCTGCGTCGTATCGCAATTGGAAGACAACTCCTATGAAGTTCTTCTTTTCATAGCATTGTCTCCGTTTGAAAACCATTATCAGACCACCAAATCGAAGCTGGAAAAGCTTCAGGATCGGTTGATGGTCGTGACGTCCACTAACGGTTACAACCTCAATCGAGTCCTGCTGAAGGACCTGATGAAGCGTTATCCGTCGCTGGGAGCGACGCAAGACATGCACCCACCGGGCGGCAACGATCAAATCATGCTGTATCTCCTCGTTGAGGAGGCCATGGCATTCATCGACGAGCCAGTGGCACGGCATGCTATCAGAAAGTTGAATCTCACCTTGTCCAGGAAGGGACCGTGCAACTTCGTGAGATCGCATTGCATGGATCTTGCCGACCATCTGTTCTGATAGAATGCCATGGACTGCCCGGTCCGGCGCCGCAGGGCCGCCCCGGCCGCGCCGGACCGGACGCCGTCCTACTCCAGTCCGTCGAACAGTGCGGTCGAGAGATAGCGCTCGGCGATCGAGGGGATGATCACCACGATCTGCTTGCCGGCGTTCTCCGGCCGGGCGCCGATCTCGAACGCCGCCGCCAGCGCCGCGCCCGAGGAGATCCCCGCCGGCAGCCCCTCGATCCGGGCCGCCTTGCGGGCGGTCTCGAAGGCGCGCTCGTTGGAAATCTGGATGACCTCGTCGATCAGCCCGGTGTTGAGGATGTCCGGCACGAAACCGGCCCCGATGCCCTGGATCTTGTGCGGGCCGGGCTTGCCGCCGGACAGCACCGGGCTGTCCTCCGGTTCGATCGCGACGATGCGGAAGCCGGGCTTGCGCGGCTTGATCACCTCGCCGACGCCGGTCAGGGTGCCGCCGGTGCCGACGCCGGAGATCAGAATATCCACGCCGCCCTGGGTGTCGCGCCAGATCTCCTCGGCGGTGGTGC
>CAZTNV010000442.1:0-2818 GCA_964615535.1 uncultured Mycobacteriaceae bacterium
CGAACGGGACGCCGGCCGTGATCACCAGCCGCTGGCCGGCCTCGGCCAGACCTGACTTGGCCGCCAGACGCGAGGCTTTTTTGACCATTTCGGCAAAGCTGGTCACATCGGCCGTGAGAATGGGGTGCACGCCCCAGCACAGCGCCATGCGCCGGGCGGTGGCGATGCTGGCGGTCAGGCACATGATTGGCACGTCCGGCCGCTCGCGCGCCGCCCGCAAGGTGGTCGAACCGGAGGTCGTGTAGGTCACGATGGCGGCGGCCGAAACGATCCGCGCCACCTGCCGCGCCGCGGCGGTGATCGCGTCGGCCGCGGTGTTTTCGGGGTCGTAGTGCACCGCATCGAGCACGGCGCGGTACAGCGGGTCGCGCTCGACCCGGCGGGCGATCCGGTCCATGATCGCCACCGCCTCGACCGGATACTGGCCGGCGGCGGTTTCGGCCGACAGCATCACCGCATCGGCGCCGTCGAACACCGCGGTCGCCACGTCCGATGCCTCGGCGCGGGTCGGCGAGGGCTGGGTGATCATGCTCTCCAGCATCTGGGTGGCGACGATCACCGGCTTGCCGGCACGCCGGCAATGCCGGATGATCCGCTTCTGCAAGGACGGCACGTCTTCGGGCGGCATTTCCACGCCCAGATCGCCGCGCGCCACCATCATGGCGTCGGTCATCTCGATCAGCTCGTCGAGATGATTGATCGCCGCCGGCTTTTCCATCTTGACCACCAGATGCGCCCGCGCGGCAATCAGCCGCCGCGCCTCGGCGACGTCCTCCGGCCTCTGGACGAAGGACAGCGCGATCCAGTCCACCCCCAACTCGAGTGCGAAGCGGAGATCGTCGCGGTCCTTGGCGGTCAGCGGCGACAGCGGCAGGACCGCATTGGGCACGTTGACCCCCTTGCGGTCGGACAATTGCCCGCCGGTCTCGACCACGGTTTCGGCGAAATCCGCGCCGGCTTCGACGATCTTGAGCCGCAGCTTGCCGTCATCGAGCAGCAGGGCCTGATCCGGCGCCAAGGCCTGGAACACCTCCGGATGAGGCAGCAGGACCCGGTCGGGGCTGCCCGGTGCCGGATCGAGGTCGAGCCGGAAATGCTGACCGCTCGCCAGCCTGATCGGTCCGGCCGCGAAGGTGCCGATGCGCAGCTTCGGTCCCTGGAGATCCGCCAGCACCGAAACCGGTCGGCTGTAATCGCTCTCCAGTTCGCGGATGATCGCGAACCGGGCGGCGTGGTCCTTTTGCGTGCCGTGACTGAAATTGAGGCGGAAGACATCGACCCCGGTCAGGAACAGGTCGCGAATCCGCTCCGGCGTCGAGCTCGATGGACCGATCGTGGCGACGATCTTGATTTGCCGGGATCGCACGAGCGGGGGACGCTTGACCATACCGGACTTCCACAGGAATACGCGCCGCTCGGAGTCGACCGGGGTCGCCTTGATTGCCGGGCCGGCCGGTCGGCTGCGACCCGGCATGCCCGGCCGGAGAAGACCATAACGGCCCGATCCGGCCAAGCCCCCATTCGGCGAGACGGCCACGGCGCCGGCCGGATGTCCCGGTGCCGGGATTTCGGCAGCGCGATGACCGGCATGCGATGGGAAACGGGCGCGCGATCAGAACCGCTGGCGGAGCACGAAATAGCCGTGATGACTGCGGCTTTCACCGTCGCCCGTGGTGGATCGGCCCGGTCCGGTCGGGCTGGCGATCGGGTCCTGGGTGGCGAAATAGCGATACTCGACTCCGGCGCCCAGCCCGCTGCCAATATCGTATTCCATGCCGGCGATGCCCTGATAGGCGAACGAGGCGTCGCTGTCGCCCAGGCTGGGCAGCGCCGCGCCGGTGCCGGCATGGCCGACATCGAAATTGGTGATGGCCGCGCCGACACCCGCGCCGACATAGGGGCGCAGAGCGGTTCCGGTATCCAGGCTGTAGATCGTGTTCGCCATGAACGACCACGAGGTCGACAGGCCGCCGATCTCCGCGGGCAGGCTGTCCGGCGCGAAGGACGAACCGAGGCCATCGATGCCGCTGCGCCGGATGGTGATCTCCCCCTCGATACGAAAACCGTTGGTGAAGCCCACCCCGAACCCGGTCCCGCTGCCGAATCCGGTGTCGAACTCGACGACGCTCGGGACCATGGCCGCGTCGCCCACGCCGTCTTCGGAAAAGCTGAACCCGCCCAGCCTCTCGGCGTCGACGATCTGCTGGCCCGCTGCCGGAGCCGCCGACAGAGCCCAAACTGCGATCGACATGATCAGGAAGGATCTTGCCACCAGCATAGACGGTACGAACTCCAGACGGCGTCCAGATCACCGCGATGATCCTACCATTAAAACTGTCAAAAGGATCATGAATCTGAACGCCGCAGCGCGGCATCGGGCACAGACAACCAAAGAGAATGATTTGCACCGACGGTCGGCAAGGTCTGCGCTCGTCTGTACGCAATGTGCCCTGTCGCGGCCGCGCGTGCTCAACCGCGCTGATCGGGTGCCGGCCAGCGCTGCGCGGCGATGTCGTCCTCCAGGCGGGCGGCCACCCAGCGCGAACCCAGCGGCGTCTCCTCCTGTTTCCAGAACGGCGCCCGCGTCTTCAGCCAGTCGATCAGGAACCCGCAGGCCTGGAATGCCGAGTCGCGATGGGCCGAAGCGACGGCGACCAGCACGATGCGGTCGCCCGGCTCCAGGCGTCCATGGCGATGAATGATCAGGCTCGCCTCGATCGGCCAACGCCGCCGGGCCTCGGCCTCGATTTCGGCCAGTTTCCGCTCGGTCATGCCGGGGTAATGCTCCAGCGTCATCGCCGAAACCGGCTGGCCGTCC
>CAZTNV010000443.1:0-2815 GCA_964615535.1 uncultured Mycobacteriaceae bacterium
GCGATCGGCCAAGACAGAACTTTTGCAGAACCTGCCTTGCCTGGATAGGGAATCGCAACAAAGTTGGCTGATCCAAATATTTCGTCCATCAGATAGCGTATCCCATGTAATTCATTATCGTCAATTGATATCCATATACTTGCCGTGGGAGCTAGTAGACGGTGCATAAGTCTGAGACGCGGATGCATCATACATAGCCATTTGTCGTGCCGGCTCAAATCCTCGCCTTCTTTGCCTACTACTCTGTTAAGCCAACGCGCCACCTTAGGATCGTTAACTGCATCGCTATACAACCAATTTTCATTCCCTGTATTGTATGGCGGGTCAATGTAAATGCAATTCACCCGCCCCTCGAACTCCGGCAGCAGGGCCTTGAGGGCTTCGAGATTATCGCCGTGGATAATGCGGTGGATCGGTTCGCCGGGTTGCGGCGGCGCGCTGCCCGGTGCCGTGAACCTGTACCGATGTTCAAGGGGCTTGTACGGAACGTCGAGATGGTGGCTAACCACCTTGTCCTTGCCGATCCAGTTCAACGTTGGCAAAGCGCGAGATTCCTAAATGCCGGGGGCACGGTTCCCGGTACAAAACTCGTATCCCGCGACTTCCGCGAATTGCACCGGAAACGCGGCACCAAACGCCGCGGGCAATCCCGTTATGGCTGTTTTCTCTGGTTTCCTCAATGCCGAATTTCGCGAATCAGCGCATTATCGGCGGTGGCGCAGCTCCATGAGTGGAGCCCGATTTCAGGCGTGTCGATCCCGGCCGGGGCGTCGCGGCCAATCGGCCGCAAGGTCGCGCCTCGCAGGGTCACTCCCGCCAGCGCACTTCGGTGACGTCGTTGGCCTGGATCGGGCTGTTGTCCCACAGCCCGGGGAGCCGGGCGTCGCGCACGCCGGCCTTGGGGAGCTGGAACAGGAACACCGCCGCCTGATCCTCGGCCAGGATGCGCTGCGCCTCGGCGTAGAGCGCATTGCGGGCGGCGGGATCGAGGGTGCGGTTCAGGCGGTCGATGACCTCGTCGAAGCGATCGCTCCGATAGCCGAAATAATACCCGTCGCCGCGGCTGTAGATGTCGATGTCGAGCGGTTCGGTGTGGGCGACGATGGTCATGTCGTAATCGTTGCCGCGGAACACCTGCTCCAGCCATTGCGCCCATTCGATCGGCTCCAGCGCCACCCGCACGCCGATTTCGGCAAGCTGGGCCTGGATGATCTCGCCGCTGCGCCGCGCATAGGGCGGCGGCGGCAGGCGCAGCACGGCGCGGAAGCCGTCGGGATGGCCGGCCTCGGCCAGCAATGCGCGTGCCCGCGCCGGATCGTAGGGATACCGCCCGGCCAGATCGACATGGGCCGGATGATGCGGCGCGAAATGGCTGCCGATCGGCGTGCCGGTGCCGAACATCGCGCCGTCGATCAGCGCCTGCCGGTCGATCGCATGGGCCAGGGCGCGGCGCACCCGGACGTCGTCGAAGGGCGGGCGGCGATGATTGACCGCCATCACCGTCTCGCCCTCGGTGGTGCCGACCTCGACGACGAAGCGGCGATCGCCGCGGAACAGGTCGAGCGCCTCGGGCGCCGCGAGGTTGGGAAAGGCGTCGATCGCGCCGCCCCGGACCGCCGCGACCTGCGCCGCCGGATCGGCGACGAAGCGGAAGGTGACCCGATCCAGCCCGATCGCTGCGGGGCCGCGCCAGTCCGGGTTCCGTTCGAGTTCGACCCGGTCGCCGCGCACCCAGTCGACGAACCGGAACGGTCCGGTGCCGATCGGGCGGGTGCGGTTGGTCTCGGCGCTGCCCGGCGCCACCATCACCGCATCGCCCTGGGCCAGATGGAACAGGAACAGGCCGGACGGGCGCGACAGGCGGAGCGCCACCCGGTCGGGCGCCGGGGTCTCGATTTCGGCGATCGGCTCGAAATAGGCCTTCTGCGCATTGACCGAATCGGTCGCGCGCGCGCGGTCGAGCGCGAACCGCACGGTGCCGCTGTCGAACGGCGTGCCGTCGTGGAACCGCACGCCCTGGCGAAGCCGAAAGGTGTAGGTCAGCCCGTCCTCGGACACCGTCCAGGACTCCGCGAGGCCGGGCACCACCGCGCCAGTGCGGTCGATCCGGGTCAGGCCCTCGAAGATGTTGGCATAGACCACCTCGTCGATCGCCCCGGCGGCCCCCGCGGTCGGATCGAGATGCGGCGGCTCCAGCGTCATCCCGACCACCAGCGAGTCGGGCGGCGCCGCGGCCGACGGCGTCGCCGCCAGGACGGCCAGGGCCGCGAGGGCGGCGATCAGGCTCAGGATGGGGCGGGAGGTCGGCATGGCTGCTTTCTGATCGCGGCACTCGCCAGCAGAATATAAAAGGGGTACGCCCGCCGACAACGATCCTGGACCGTTCCTCACGGTTTCGCTGGCCGGTAAGTCCACTGCCGACCAGGCGAGGGCGGGGCGGCTCGATGCCGGTGCTACCGCTGCCGCGCGATCGATGCTATCAGGCCGGCATGACCGAATCATCGCCCAGGCCGCCGGGGGCCGGCGCACGCTGGTGGCATCCCGATCAGTACGAGCGCAAGCGGGGCTTCGTCGAGGCACGGGCGGCGATCGCCGCGGCGGTGCGGTGCGTCTTCGCCGGGCGCGGGTTCCTCGAGGTCGACACCCCGGCGCTGCAGGCCTCGCCGGGGATGGAGCCGCATCTGGTGCCGTTCGCCACCGAGCTGCGTGGCCCGCACCCGGACGACCGCTGCCGGGCTTGGCTGCACACCTCGCCCGAATTCGCGATGAAGAAGCTGCTGGTCGCCGGCCTGCCGCGGATCTTCCAGCTCGGCCA
>CAZTNV010000444.1:0-2802 GCA_964615535.1 uncultured Mycobacteriaceae bacterium
TCTCGAAAAACTCATCCGACACTCCGGCACGTTAACCTGAAGCGATTCCCCTGCACCATAACCCGGCCCGCCGGCAGCAGCGGGAGGGGCGGGGCGACCGGTTCGGGCAACTTTGGCCGGCGGGGCGGGCCGGGATGGGCCGATCGCACCGTGGGTCTGCGGTTACTGCTTGATCAGCATCTGATGGTGGTTCTCCAGCACCCGGTCGAACAGGCCGGAATCCGCCCGCCGGTCGGTCCTGCCGCCGCCATATTGCGTCACTTCGAGTTCGATCGCCTTGATCAGAAGTTCGGCGATTTCCCGTTTGCCTTGAGCGCAGGCCTGGGCGTGCGCCAGCACCAGCTTGTCACTCAGCCTGCGCATCATCTCCATTGGACGCGTCCGCTCCTGGCTCGTGGTCGGCCCTTTCGGTACAGGTCCCGATCTTAGGGGGCAGCCCACTGAAGGGGTTGTAGGTCAATTGACGGGGCATAACAATGCCCGCCAAGAATGGGGATTGCGGTCGGCGGCGGCCCGATTCGGCCCGGCAAACATTAAAGTATCATGACGGTTCGATAATGCGCCGACCGGCGACCGGGCGACAAGGGGGCGTCCATTGCTCGGACCTGCAGGTTCAACGGCATTGTGCCGGACCGGCCGGTACAATGTCGAGGCACCGAACCATGGGGGCATGCAATCATGATTTTTCCTGGAGTCGGGGAATTCCGGCTGCGATGGGATCGTTCGGCCGGGATCGCGCTGGCCTTGATGCTGATGGCGGGGGCCCTGGGAGCGCGCGGATCGATGACTGACGATCGGCAGGATGGCCTGGGCGCGCGGTCGCTGGATCTGGTCAATGCCGAGCGGCGCGCCCAGGGCCTCGCTCCGCTGACACCGGACCCCCGGCTCGACGCGGCGGCGCAGCGCCATGCCCGGGACATGCTGCGGCAGGACTATTTTTCCCATGTCTCGCCGGACGGCTCCGAAGTGGTCGACCGGGTCCGCCGGGCCGGCGGCGACTGGCCGATCGTCGGGGAGAACATTGCGGTCTGCACCGGCTGCTCCGGGAGCCCCGATGGCTCGGATGTCGAGCGGTTTCACCAGGGCTGGATGACCAGTCCGGAACACCGGGCCAACATTCTCGATCGCGGCTACAGCCATTACGGCTTCGCGCTGGCGGTCGATGAGGAGGGTCCCCAAAACGACCGGGGCACCCAGATGGCCGTGCAGACCTTCGGCGGACCCGGCGTGTCGCGCGGCGACGATGCCGGCCCCGTCCTGTCGCGCGCCGAGCAGCAGCAGGCCGCGCTCGATATCGTCAACGCCCGCCGCCGCGATCGCGGTCTGGCCGCGCTGGGCGGCAACGACGCGCTGCGGACCGCTGCCGCCGCGCCGCTGGACGGCGGCCTGCGATCGATCCGGCCGCAGGCGGTGCTGAACGCCCTTCCCGCCTCGGCCGGGCCGGGATGGCGGCGGGTCCAGGTGCTGATCGCCGAATGCAGCGGCTGCGGCACCCGGCCGCACCGCGGCGATGTCGAGGCCTTCATCGATCAGTGGCTGGGCGGAAGCGGCGCCGCGGCTCTGCTCGACCGCTCGGCCGAACAACTGGGCTTTGCCCTGGCCGCGGACGGGCAGGGGCACAAGGTCGCGGTTGCAGCCATTGGGCTGACCGACTGAGTGCCGGCATGCCGGCTGCAATGGAGGGACTGCAATGGTGGGAGCGACGGGATTTGAACCCGTAAACCCGAAGGTGGCGGATTTTAAGTCCGCTGCGTATACCAGTTTCGCCACGCTCCCGAATTGAACGACTCAGCCGTACCATTATCGCCCGGCGAGGTGGGATGAGGATGCCGAGTGGCGCAACCCTAATGCGGCGGGCCGGTGTCCGGCAAGGGCGGTGCGTCCGCGAACGCTTGTCGGCGGTCCGGGTGGATGCCAAATTGTGGATCATGGATTCGGCGATCTCGTGGACCTCGCTGCTTTACCTCCTGGGGGTGCTGGTGCTGGTCGGTCCGGCGCTCTGGGCCTTGCGCCGAAATCGCCGCTGGCCGGTCTATCTGGCCGCGTGGCTCGGCATCGCACTGGCCCTGGGCCTGGCCTACCGGGTGTTCGGCCCCTGACGGGCGGTTTCGAAAGCGGCGGGGCGCGATTTGAGTGCGTAATCGGTGGGGGTTGGCGGTGTCCAAAGGGGCAATCATCGGCGGCGCCGCGGTGCTGATTGCGGCCGGGCTGGGCGCCGGGTGGCTGGGCTGGCAGCGGGCGACGTCGCTGCCGCTTGCCGAGTCGAGCGCCCATTTCCCGCGGCGGGCGACTCAGGCGCCGGCCGACCTGCCGGCCGGTGCGGCGTCCTTGCCGGAGCCGGCCCCGGCCCCGGCCACGCCGCCACCCGCCGCGCTCGCGCCCAGTTTCGATGCCGTGCGGGTCAGCCCGGCAGGGGAGGCGGTGCTGGCCGGCCGGGCCCCGCCCGGCGCCGAGGTGCTGATCCTCGACGACGACCGCGAAATCGGCCGGGTGACCGCGGACCGGCGCGGGGAATGGGTGTTCATCCCGGCCGTGCCGCTGCCGCCCGGACCGCACGAGCTGGGCCTCGCGGCCCGCCTGCCCGATGCGGCGGAGCCGATCCTGTCGGACCGGCTGGTCGTGATGATGGTGCCCGAGCCCGGCGGGACCGGCGCCGCCCTTGCCGACCGGCCGCTGGCCCTGTCCGTGACCCGCGATCATTTCGGGCCAAGCGCGGTCTTGCAGGCGCCGGTCCCCGGATTGCCCGGCGGTCCGCCGTCGGACGTCACGGCTGCGCCGATCGCGATCCCGGCCGGGCAGGGC
>CAZTNV010000445.1:0-2781 GCA_964615535.1 uncultured Mycobacteriaceae bacterium
AAATCTTAACTCTTTCAGAGTCAAGGCGATAGCGCCGGTCTTCGGGGCGCATCGACCGTGAGGCGGGAGACGCGTACATGGCCCAGTCGCTACTGGCGGACTACCTTCCGATCCTGATCTTTCTGGGCATCGCCACGGTGATCGCCGCCGGCGCGGTCGGGGCGTCCTATGTCCTGGGTCCGCAGAACCCCGATCCGGAAAAGACCTCGGCCTACGAATGCGGCTTCGAGGCGTTCGAGGACGCCCGGACCAGATTCGACGTCCGCTTCTATTTGGTGTCGATCCTGTTCATCATTTTCGACCTGGAAGTGGCGTTTCTGTTTCCCTGGGCGGTATCGCTGGGCGCGATCGGTGCATTCGGCTTCTGGTCGATGGTGGTGTTCCTGACGATCCTTACCGTCGGGTTCATCTACGAATGGAAAAAGGGAGCTCTGGAATGGGAGTGATCTCGGAACGCACCCCCGGAGTCGGTGACGGCGGCAACGGGGCGACCGGCATCGGCACGCCGGTGCCGCCCGGCGCCGATCAGGACGCGCTCGTCAGGGCTGCCGCGGCCGAGGCCCGGAACAAGGGATTTCTGCTGACCAAGTACGAGGATCTGCTGGCCTGGGCGCGCACCGGCTCGCTCTGGCCGATGACCTTCGGTCTGGCCTGCTGCGCGATCGAAATGATCCACGCCTACATGCCGCGCTACGATCTCGACCGGCTGGGCGTGATCCCGCGGCCGAGCCCGCGGCAATCGGACGTCATGATCGTCGCCGGGACGCTGTGCAACAAGATGGCGCCCGCCCTGCGCAAGGTGTACGACCAGATGCCCGAGCCGCGCTGGGTGATCTCGATGGGGTCCTGCGCCAATGGCGGCGGCTATTATCACTATTCGTATTCGGTCGTCCGCGGCTGCGACCGGATCGTGCCGGTCGATATCTACGTGCCGGGGTGCCCGCCGACCGCCGAGGCGCTGGTCTACGGCATCATGCAGTTGCAGAAGAAGATCCGGCGCGGCGACCGGCTCGTCCGCTAGGGCCGGCTGATCGGTCACAGGCTGAGAGGACGCGAGGCGCCGATGTCGTTTCAATCGCTCGATGATCTGGGCCAATACATCGTCCGGCATCTCGACCCGGACGTGTCCAGCCACGAGATCCATCACGGGCAGCTCATCGTGCGCGCCCGCCGCGGCGCGATCGAGCGGGTTCTGACCTTCCTGCGCGACGATTCGAGCTGCTATTTCCAGCAGCTCGTCGATCTGTGCGGGGTCGATTACCCGGAGCGGGAGGAGCGGTTCGAGGTCGTCTACCAGTTGCTCAGCCTGAAGCACAATCACCGGGTGCGGGTCAAGGTGACCACCGACGAGGACACGCCGGTGCCCTCGGTCGCCGGCGTGTTCGACGGCGCTACCTGGTACGAGCGCGAATGCTGGGACATGTACGGGGTGTTCTTTTCCGACAACCCGGATCTGCGGCGAATCCTCACCGATTACGGCTTCGAGGGCCATCCGCTGCGCAAGGATTTCCCGCTCACCGGCTATGTCGAGCTGCGCTGGAACGACGAGCAGAAGCGGGTGGTCTACGAGCCGGTGACCCTGACCCAGGAGTTCCGCTCCTTCGATTTCCTGAGCCCGTGGGAAGGCATGACTCGCGCCATGCTGCCCGGCGACGAGAAGGCCGGAGACGGCGGATCGGCTCCCTCCTCCACCGGCGGAAAGGCGTGACGGCCATGCCCGAGTCGCAGTCGCCGGGCCCCCGGGACTCCCAGATCAAGCCGTTCACCATGAATTTCGGGCCCCAGCATCCGGCCGCGCATGGCGTGCTGCGGCTGGTGCTGGAACTCGACGGCGAGATGGTCCAGCGGGCCGATCCGCATATCGGCCTGCTGCATCGCGGCACCGAGAAGCTGATCGAGTACAAGACCTATCTCCAGGCCGTGCCGTATTTCGACCGGCTCGACTACGTCGCGCCGATGTGCCAGGAGCACGCCTATGCGCTGGCGGTCGAGAAGCTGCTCGGTCTCGAGGTGCCTTTGCGCGGCCAGTACATCCGGGTGCTGTTCGCCGAGATCACGCGCATCCTGAACCATCTGCTCAACATCACCTCCTATGCCCTCGACGTCGGTGCGGTCACGCCGGCGCTCTGGGGCTTCGAGGAGCGCGAAAAGCTGATGGATTTCTATGAGCGGGTGTCGGGCGCGCGGCTGCATGCGGCCTATTTCCGGCCCGGCGGGGTGCATCAGGACATGCCGGCCGGTCTGGCCGAGGACATCTGGGAGTACACCGAGCATTTCCACAAGGTGGTCGAGGATCTGGAAACGCTGCTGACCGAGAACCGCATCTGGAAGCAGCGGACCGTGGATATAGGCATCGTGTCGAAGGACGAGGCGCTGAGCTGGGCGTTCACCGGCCCGATGCTGCGCGCCTCGGGCGTGCCCTGGGATCTGCGCAAGGCGCAGCCTTACGACGTCTACGACCGGATGGATTTCGACGTGCCGGTCGGCCTGACCGGCGACTGCTATGCGCGCTATCTGGTGCGCATGGAAGAGATGCGGCAATCGAACCGGATCATCCGGCAGTGCCTGAAGGAAATGCCGAAGGACGGGCCGGTCAAGGTTTCGGATCGCAAGGTGGCGCCGCCGCCGCGCGCCGAAATGAAACGGTCGATGGAAGCGCTGATCCATCATTTCAAGCTTTATACCGAGGGCTATCACGTGCCCGCCGGGGAGTATTACGGGGTGGTGGAGGCGCCGAAGGGCGAGTTCGGCGTGTATCTGGTGGCCGACGGCACCAACCGG
>CAZTNV010000446.1:0-2774 GCA_964615535.1 uncultured Mycobacteriaceae bacterium
CTTCGATGAGGAAGCCCTCAACAAGCTGCAGCTGGCCGGCGGGCCGGATCTCGTCAAATCGATCCCCAACGTCTCCTTCACCAAAGGCAATTTCACCGGCTTCAATTTCAAGGTTCGCGGTATCGGCAATGACGCCGTCGCGCAGTCCGGGGATGCGGGCGTCGGTGTCCACCAGAATGATGTGCCGCTGACCGGCAACCTGCTGTTCGAAGCCGAATTCTTCGACATGGAGCGCATCGAGGTGCTGCGCGGCCCGCAAGGGACCCTGTATGGCCGCAATGCCACCGGCGGCGTGTTCAACGCCATTACCGCCAAGCCGGTGTTCGGCGAGTTCCGTGGCAACCTCACCGGCACCGTTGGCAATTACGACACCTACAAGCTGCGGGGGATGCTGAACATTCCGATCGGCGACCGGGTCGCTGTGCGTCTCGCCGGGAATTATCTCGAGCGTTCAGGCTATGCGACCAATCTCGTTACCGGCGATTCCATTGATGGGCGCGAGCTTTACGGCCTGCGCGGCACGATCGCCGTTGAGCCGACTGACCGCCTACGGGGCTGGCTGATGGTCGAGCATTTCGAAGAGGATGATGACCGCCTGCGCTCCGGCAAGCAGCTTTGCCGCAAGGACCCGCTCAAGACCTCCTTTGCCGGCGTTCCGATCACCGGGGCGGATGCGAACATAACGACGCTGGGTTGCACGGGCACGAACCTTCCGCTCAGCCAGATGCGCGACCGCGTCAACTCGGTCGGCACGCTCGGGGGCGGCCTCGGCGTGGCGGTCGGCCTGCTCAACGGCGATGCCTTCACTCAGCCGAACTTCCCGGACTTCCGGTCAATTGAATCGGCTTTCAACCCGACCTACCAGGCCGAGCAGACCCTGTATACCTGGCGCGGCGATTACGATCTGACCGATGCGCTGACTGTCACCTATGTGGGCAGCTATTCGGAAACCTCGATCCTGTCGAAGGAAGACTACAACAAGATCGCGCCGACCGTTCAGTTCAACAACCTGCCCTTCCCGCCTTTCAACATCCTGTTCCCCGGCGGCTTCGTCAATGATCCCCAGCTGGGTAACTCGAACATCTTCCGGACCTTCGATCTGTCCGGGGGCGAGAGCGACCAGACGACCCATGAGATTCGGCTGCAGTCCGCCTTCGATGGCCGGGTAAACTTCAATCTCGGCGCGATCTATGTCGATTATGAAGCCATCAACCCGGCCAATCCGACGAATGGCTATTACGTCTTCTCGAACACGCTGACCGCGCTGACACAGCTGCAGAATTTCCTGGTCGGAAATGCGCTGTGCGATGCCGATCCGCTGACGCCGCAACCGGGCTGCCCGCTCGGCTTCCCCTTCCCGGTTCCACTGGATGACGGGACCAGCGGGCTTGGCGCATTTGACGGCCAGATCAGCGGCCTCGGCGGAAACTATTTCCGCTCGCTGTCGCCCTACCGGCTGGAGTCGGTGGCACTGTTCGGCGAGGCCTATGTCGATGTGACCGACACTCTCAAATTCACGCTTGGCCTGCGGTATACGGACGACAAGAAGGAACAGGACAATATCCCGACCTTCCTGTTCACGCCGGGTGTGGCCATCCCGGGCGGTGACCCCATCGCCCCGCGGCAGATCCCCGGCGCAGCCCCGGATCTGGGCGGTGACGGATCCTTCAATGTCAACTTCAAGGAGACGACAGGCCGGGCCGGTTTCGACTGGCGTCCGGATTTCGACTTCACCGACGATACCCTGCTCTATGCCTTCTATTCGCGCGGCTATAAGGGCGGCGGGATCAACCCGCCCGTTCCGGCCGATCCGGCCCTGGCCGCTGGACTGTCGCAATTCTTCGATCCGGAATTCATCAATGCCTATGAGATCGGCACGAAGAACACGCTCGGCAATGGCGCCCTGCAACTCAATGCCAGCGCCTTCTATTATGATTATGAAGGCTACCAGATCACCCAGATCGTCAACCGCACATCAGCCAACTTCAACATTGATGCTGAATTGCAGGGCCTGGAGATTGAAGCGCTGTGGAACCCGGTCTCCACTTTCGTGGTGAATGCGAATATCGGCTTTCTCGACACGAAGATCCGCAATTCCTGGGGCATCGACACGCTCGACCGGACGAATGGCCGGACGGACCTGGTTACCCTCAAGAACCCGGCCAACTTCTCGAACTGTGTCGTCTCGGCGCAAGGCTATGCGACCATCCTTGGCGCAATTGCTGGCGGCGCCCTGCCGGTAGGGTCCAGCCAGGGCCTGTGCCTGGGAGCGTTCGCGGGGGCAGAAGGCGCCTTTGGCTTGCCAACCGGTAATGTCGTCACCTTCACCCGGTCTGACGGCACGCAGGGCAGCGTTGCCCTGTTCACGCCGTTTGACGGGGAGGCCAAGAACCTGGACGGCAACAATATTCCGCTTGCGCCGGAATCAACGGTGAATATCGGAGCCGAGTATACTTGGGAACCGGGCGCGTTTGGGGACTGGGGCCTCACCGCCCGGTTCGACTTCTACCGCCAGTCGGCTAGCTTCAGCCGGGTGTGGAACACCAACCGCGACGTGCTGCCCAGCTGGGACAACCTGAACGTCTCCGCGACATTGTTCAATGATGTCTCGGGCTGGCGGGTCGAGGCGTTCGGCAAGAATATCGCCGATACCACGGTCATCACCGGCGCCTATCTGACCGATGACTCCTCCGGCCTGTTCACGAACATCTTCCTGACAGAGCCGCGCACCTACGGCATCTCGGTCAGCAAGAGCTGGTAACAGCCGGGCCTCG
>CAZTNV010000447.1:0-2761 GCA_964615535.1 uncultured Mycobacteriaceae bacterium
CTCGAAAAACTCATCCGACACTCCGGCACGTTAACCTGAAGCGATTCCCCTGCATTCGACTTGCGACCGGATCGAGTCCGGCAGGCGGCACGCGGTGAAACGGCACCACGGCTTCAGTGGCCCGCTCGGCCGCATCGCCGACCAGACCAGTTTCGCAAAATCCGACGATGCCTGGCCCGACCATGACTGATCTGAGGTTTACCGTCGGTTAAGGCTTCTGTAGAATAAGCTCATCGTGCTTTGCCTGAAAGGGGCGCCCGGCATCCCGTGAAGGTCGAAAGCCGGCAAGGTCGAAAGCCGGCATTGATGGCACCGGCTCTGGTCAGGGAATCTCGGGCAAGTGCATCTCGGTTCAGTGTATCTCGGGCGAAGGTGGTTGTGCCTTGACGGCGCTGCCTGGGCCAGGAGGAGCCTGTTGACTCAATCCTTGAGACGATTGGTGGTGTTCAGCGACGATTGGGGCCGGCATCCCTCGAGTTGCCAGCACATCGTTGCGCGTCTGCGAGACCGCTATCGCATTGACTGGTTCAACACGATCGGCACGCGACGCCCGCGACTCCGGCTGGCCGATATGCGGCGCGGCTGGGAAAAAATCCGCGAGTGGTTGCGACCTTCGGACAAGGCGGGTCAGTCGCCAGCGGACCCGGGCAGCGCGCCCGGTCCGTCGCCCAATCTCACGATCCATTCGCCGGTTCATTGGCCGGGTTTCGGCACCTCGGGGGAACGCGCCGTCAACCGGATCATTCTGCAGCGTGCGGTGCAGGCCGCGCTCGCCAGCGATCCGGCCCCGGCGGCGGTGATCACCACGCTGCCGATCGTCGCCGACGTCGCCCGTCACATGCCGGACCTGCCCTGGATCTATTATTGCGTCGACGATCTGGCGACCTGGCCGGGTCTGGATCGCGATGCCCTGGCGGCCATGGAGCACGAGCTGCTGCGGCACGTCCATGGGGTGATTTCGGTCTCGGGCACGTTGCGCGACCGCTTGCGCGGCCTGGGCCGGGACTCGCTGCTGCTGACCCACGGCATCGATCTCGACCACTGGGCCGAAGTCCGGCACCGCGATCTGCCGGCGGCGACCCGCCCGGTGGCGCTGTTCTGGGGCTATGCGGATCGCCGGCTGGACACCGATATCTGCCTGTCGATCGCCCGATCGTGCACGCTGCGGATCATCGGACCGCGCGGCGATCTCGATCCACGGCTGCTGGCCAGCCCCGGCATTTCGTGGGAGCCGGCAGTGCCCTATGCGGACCTGCCGCGCCAGGCGGAACAGGCGGATGTGCTGGTCATGCCCTACGCCGATCTACCGGTCACCCGTTCGATCCAGCCGCTCAAGTTGAAGGAGTATCTGGCCACCGGCCTGCCGGTGGTGGCCACCCCGCTGCCGTCCAATCTCGAATGGGCCGATGCCCTGGATCTGAGCGCGTCGGCCGAAGCCTTCGCGGGCTTGTGCGTCGAGCGCGCCGGCCGGCCCCTGCCCCCCGGTCAGAGCGCCGCGCGCCGGCGGCTGGCCGAAGAGGGCTGGGACAGCAAGGCCCAGGCCTTCGAGGCCTTCATTTCGGCATCCCGCACCGAATGGCAACGCTCACGCACCGGCCGGCGGGCAGCCGATGCGGCGCACACGGCCGTGTCGGGCGCGGCCTGATCCCGGCCCGGAACGGTTGCTGGCGGCGTGCCGACCGGTCATCCTCGTTCGAACCGGGCGACTCGCGGCCGACCCGGCTCGGCGACGACCTCTTTTCCCGGCTTTCCCGCAACAGAGTGACGAGCATGGCCGTTGCCCGCCCTGCGACCCCGACCGATCCGATCCACGTCCTGCACACACGCGTGGTGACGGGCACCGGCGGCGGACCGGAAAAGACCATTCTGAACTCCCCGCGCTTCCTGCGCGGCACGCGCTACCGCGAATCGGCCTGCTATCTCCATCCGCCGGACGACCCCGGCTTCGCCGTCATCGAACAGCGGGCGCGCGAGCGCGACTGCCCGCTGATCGGCATTCCCGACCCGTCGCCCCTGAGCCTGTCGACCCTGCGCCGGCTGATCGCGCTGTGCCGCGAGCAGCGCATCGGGATCTGGCACGGGCATGACTACAAGACCAATCTGCTGGGCGTGCTGCTGCGGCCGTGGCTGGGCTTCAAGCTGGTCACCACGGTCCATGGCTGGGTCAAGCATACCTCGCGGACGCCGCTCTATTATGCGATCGATCGGTGGACGCTGAAGCGTCATCACCGCGTCCTGGCGGTGTCGCAAGACCTGTACGAGAGTTGCCTGGCCTGCGGGGTGCCGCCCGAACGGCTCGACCTTGTGGAGAACGGCATCGATACCGAGGAGTTCCAAAGGCGGGTGCCGGCGGCGGCCGCACCGGGCCGCGCCGTTCCGCCCGGCCGGCTGGTGATCGGCGGCGTCGGCCGGTTGTCAACCGAAAAAGGATTCGACCATCTGATCGCCGCCGTGGCCGCCCTGCTGGCCGAGGGACACGATCTCGAACTCTGGATCGCCGGCGAGGGCGACGAGCGGGAGGCGCTGACCGCCCAGGCGGCCGCCGTCCCCGGCGGCCGGGTGCGGCTGATCGGATTTCAGAGCGACACAAGGGCGCTGTTCGAGCAGTTCGACATATTCTGCCTGTCGAGCCTGCGCGAGGGGCTGCCCAATGTGGTGCTCGAAGCGATGGCGATGGAGGTTCCGATCGTGGCGACCCGCACCGGCGGCATGGGCGCGTTCGGATGCGACGGCCGGGACATGCTGCTGGTCGCGGCCGGGT
>CAZTNV010000448.1:0-2241 GCA_964615535.1 uncultured Mycobacteriaceae bacterium
GGTGACCACCGATGGCAGCGACTACATCAACAAGGTCATGGCCGAGCACTTGCGCCTGCAAAGCGTGGCCCTGGGTCAGCCGATGCCCACCAGCTTCCCGATCTACCGGCCTGCTCCGGCAACGCCCGCCGATGTACCCGCCGCCGGCGCGATGGACGGCGCCGCCAAGTTCGTCCGCGGCGATGCGGTCGCCGGTCTGATGATCACCGTCATCAACGTGGTCGGCGGCATCATCATCGGCACGACCCAGCACGGCCTGAGCATGGGCGAGGCGGCGGAAAGCTATACCCTGCTCACCGTCGGCGACGGGCTGGTCACCCAGATCCCGGCGCTGGTCGTCTCGGTCGGCGCCGGCATGCTGGTGTCGAAGGCCGGCGTGGCGGGCACCGCCCACGACGCGGTGTTCGGCCAGCTCAGCCATTTCCCCAGGGCGCTCGGGCTGGTCGCGGTGCTGATGGTGTGTCTGGCGCTGCTGCCCGGCATTCCCAAGATTCCGTTCCTGGCCCTGGCCGCGATCTGCGGCGGGCTGGCCTGGCATCTCGGGCGGACGCGCCAGAAAGAGGAGGCGGGCCGGACCGCCCGCGAGCGCCAGAAGGCTGCGGCGCTGCCGGTCGCGGAAGAGCCGATTTCGAGCGCACTCCAGATCGACCAGATCCGGCTGGAGCTGGGCTATGGCCTGCTCAACCTGATCAGCCTCGACAGCGGCCCCGGCCTGACCCAGCAGATCAAGGGGCTGCGGCGTCAGCTCGCCTCCGACATGGGCTTCGTGATGCCCTCGGTGCGCATCCAGGACAACCTCCAGCTTCCGGCCAACACCTACATCATCCGGATCAAGGAGATCGAGGCGGCGCGCGCCGATGTCCGGCCCAACATGCTGCTGGTCATGGACCCGCGCGGCGACGCCATCACCCTGCCCGGCGAGGCGACCATCGAGCCGACCTTCGGCCTGCCCGCGATGTGGATGGACCCGACCCATCGCGAGGAGGCGGTGTTCAAGGGCTATACCGTGGTCGACTGCCAGACCGTGATCACCACCCATCTGACCGAGGTGATCAAGGACCAGATGCCCGAGCTGCTGTCGCATGCGGAAACGCAGAAGCTGCTCGACGAGCTCGACAAGGTGCATCAGAAGCTGGTCGCCGACACCATTCCCGGCCTGATCACGATTGGCGGGCTGGAGCGCGTGCTGCAGAATCTCCTGGCCGAGCGGGTGTCGATCCGCGACCTGCCGACCATTCTGGAAGGCGTGGCCGAGGCGTGCGGCGCGACCCGCAACATCAACTCGATCACCGAGCATGTCCGCAGCCGGCTGGCGCGGCAGATCTCCAACGCCAACACCAACGATGCCGGATTCATCCCGCTGATCACCCTCTCGCCGAAATGGGAGCAGGCTTTCGCGGAAGCGGTGGTCGGCGACGGCGACGAGCGCCAGCTCGCCATGGCGCCGTCGAAGCTGCAGGAGTTCATCACCGCCGTGCGCCAGCTCTTCGAGCGCCATGCCATGATGGGCGAGGCGCCGGTGCTGCTGACCAGCCCCGCCATCCGCGGCTATGTCCGCTCGATCATCGAGCGTTTCCGCCCGGCGACCACGGTCATGTCGCAGAACGAAATCCACGCCAAGGCGCGGATCAGGACGCTTGGACAGATTTGACCCTGACTCCGGGTCGCCGGGAACCGGGAGGCGGCGATGACCGTGGCGATGGGCCCCGGTGCCGTGATCGCGGCGGCCGGCGCGGCCGGCGGAACGCCGGTCGCGGCGGCGCGCGCGGAGATCGTTGCGCTGCCCGAGGCCCTGTCGGCGCGGCTCGCTCAGGCCGGGCGGCCCCTGATCATCCAGGGCACGCTGATCCAGGGCACAGGGGTGCCGGGCGGCGGGATGGCGCCGGCGGCCGATGGCACCCTGACCCTGCGCACGCAATTCGGCGAAATCGTGCTGCGCACGGCGCTGGCCGTGCTGCCCGACCGGCAGGTCGCGGTCCAGCTCACCCCGATGTCCGGCGGCAGCGCCATGCGGGCGCCGGTGCAGATCCCGGTGCAGGCGGTCATGCTGGTGCCGCAGACGGCGCTGGCCGCCCCGACTGCCGGCCCGCCGGCAGCAGCAGCACCGGCCGCCGGACCCGTGATCGCCGGACCCCTGATCGCCGGACCCCTGCCTCACGGGCCGGCGACGCCCCATGCCGCGGCACCGGCCCCGGCGGCCGGGTTTTCGGGGCAGGCCGGGCAGGCCGGATCGCAGGCAGC
>CAZTNV010000448.1:2251-2758 GCA_964615535.1 uncultured Mycobacteriaceae bacterium
GCAGCTTCGACCGCACCGCCGCCGGCCGCCGGGCTGCCGACCGGTGGGGCGCCGCAGCCGGCCGCGGCGTCTCCGGTCACGCCGGCGGTTCCGGTCGCCCCGCTGCCGGCGGATGCGCTTGTGGCGAGCGGGCGGCTGATGGCCCAGTTGCTCGGGCAGGGCGGTGCGGCCGGGCCAATGGGGGGAACCGCGCCCTCGGGGGCGCCGAGTCCCGCCGCTCCGGCCGCCATCGCACCGGGCATGGCGGCATCGCAGGCCGCCCTGCCGGGGCCGATGGCGACGGCGCCGCCCGTCCCGCCGCGGCCGCCCGTGGCGGCGGGCCCGGGCCCGTCGGCCGGTCATCCGCCGCCCGCGAACCCCGGTCTCATCGCGCCGCCGTCCACCGGCACGGCACCGGCCGGGGCGGGCGAATCGCTGCCGGCCCTGCGCGAGGCGCTGGCGACGCTGGCCCAGGCCAACCCGGCGGCGGCACGGCAGCTTGTCGCCGGGCTGCCCCAGGCCGGGCCG
>CAZTNV010000449.1:0-2736 GCA_964615535.1 uncultured Mycobacteriaceae bacterium
GCTTCGGGCAGGGCCCGGTGTTTGGCCTTCAGCGTGTTGACGGTGCCGAGCGGGGTCATTTCGGTCATGCCCCAGGCAACCCGCACTTCGATGCCGAATTCGGTCTGAAAGCCCTCGATCATTGACCGCGGCGTCGCGGCACCGCCGATCACCAGCCGGCGCAGCGTGGGCAGCCGGCGGCCGCTTTCGCGCAGATGGTTGAGCAGGCCCAGCCACACGGTCGGCACGCCCAGCGACAGGGTCACGCCTTCGGAGTCGATCAGCTCGGCCAGGGAGGCGCCGTCAAGCCTGGGGCCGGGCATCACCAGCCGGGTTCCGGTCAGCGGCGCGGCATAGGGAACGCCCCAGGCATTGACGTGGAACATCGGCACAACCGGCATGACGCTCTCGCTTTCGGCCAGCCCGAACGTGTCGGGCAGGGCCGTGGCGAAGGCGTGCAGTACCTGTGCCCGGTGGCTGTACAGCACGCCCTTGGGATCGCCGGTGGTGCCCGAGGTGTAGCACAGCACGGCCGCCGTGGTCTCGTCGAACCGCGGCCAGACAAAGCCGTCGTCCTCCGCCGCGAGAAGGTCCTCGTAGCACAGCGCCCCGGCCAGCGGGCTGTCGGCGGCCAGAGCCGGCATGTTGGCGGGGTCGGTCATGATCACCACCGGGCCGACCAATGGGGCATCGGGCCGCGCCGCCTCGATCAGCGGCACGAGGTTGAGGTCCACGAACACCACCCCGTCCTCGGCATGGTTCAGCATCCAGGCCACCTGCGCAGGCAGCAGGCGCGGATTGACGGTGTGGCAGACCGCGCCCGTGCCCGATACCGCATAGTAGATCTCGAAATGCCTTTGGGTGTTCCAGGCAATGGTTGCAACCCGGTCGCCCGGCCGCACCCCGAGCCGGGTGAGCGCCCTGGCCAGCCGCCGCGTCCGTACAGCCACTTCGCCGTAACTGGACCGTTGGATCGGCCCCTCGACCGTGCGGGAGACGAATTCCCGGTCGGCATGCGCCCAGGCGGCATGTTCCAACAGGCTGGAAATCAGGAGTTGGCTGTTCATCATGAGAGCGCGCATCGGGTTTCCTCAAGTTCTGGCCTGCGTGTTTGGCGGCAGTGGGTGCCGGTGCAAACCTGTTGGTTGTCTGTCTTGTATCTATTGTGTTACGTCTCGATCGTGATTTCTAGATCGTCTTGAACGATCTTGAACTGGCCGACTGATCGGCCGGTCTTTATGGCCAGCAACAGCGCGCTTGACGGCCGCATGACCGGCCGCTTATATCTCGGTTCGCTTTCCGGACGCATGGTTCGGGAAAAGGGAGAGATCATGGCCAATCACAAATCAGCAAAGAAGCGAATTCGCCAGACCGAGCGCCGCACCGAGGTCAATCGGAGCCGCGTCAGCCGCATCCGCACCTTTGTGAAAAAGGTCGAATCGGCGATTGCCGCCGGGGATAAAGAGGCAGCGTCCGCGGCGTTTACCGAGGCGCAGCCTGAATTGCATCGCGGAGTCACCAAGGGCGTGCTTCATCGAAACACTGTGTCGCGCAAGCTTTCGCGGCTGTCGCGCCGGATCAAGGGCCTCAACGTCTCGCAGCCGACCGGCTGATCGCGCCGCCATGGGGCCGCGCGTCGCTTGCGCTTTCGGGCTCGCTCGACGCTGGACCCGTGCCGTATTCAGCCGGACGGTTGAGGTTTGATCCAGTCGTGAACAGCCTGCGCTGTTTCCTTCGCTTTTGGATGATGCGATAAAGTCCGCTTCTCTTGCGGTGTTTTGCAACTTTTTATTGTAGTCTTATGGAAGTTTTTTTGCTTTTTTCGGCGATCCTGCTTTGTTCTGTTGCCAGTCAAGCGCGCCAAGATTATCGTTAACCCTTGATGTCATGCATTGGCAATAATCTGTGGCAAAAAGTTGTGATGCAGAAAAACGGCCCTGGAGCGATTTGCTTATCCCGGAATAGGTGTTTTTCTGTCATGATAAAAGCGTCTGACCTTGAATGAGCGACGGCAGTATTAACCGGGCTGGATGAACGATCCCTCTTCAGTCTAGCTGGAAGGGTCGAGGCTAAGCCTCTGCCGAGCGTAGGTTTTTGTCTCCGGAGTTACAGATACTGTTCAGCAGGCCCCGGAAATGGCCGGACGAGGTGGCCCGTTCTGCGGGGAGTCCCGCGACATCGCCGCAGTCTGCGGGAGCATTGCCGCCGTTAACGGGAGGGCAACCGCGACCGGGCCAAAACAGCCCGGATGGGCGCTTAGAGGATGGATCGTCATGTCATCTGGGATGGGGATCGATCAACAATGGGCCCGGGTCCGTGGACGTTTGCGTGACGAGGTGGGGGAACCGGCTTACCGCAGTTGGCTCAAGCCCCTGGTTCTGGCCGAGGTCGATGAAGGCGAAGTGCGCATCGCCGTTCCCACGCGATTCATGCGCGACTGGGTCATGACGCATTACGCCGATCTGATCCGCGATCTCTGGGCCATTGAAAACACGTCGATTCAGTCGGTCGATATCATCGTGTCGCCCAGCCGCGCCGCCGCACCGCCGGCGCCGCTGAACGGCGATGCGGTCGAGGTGCTGCTGCCCAGCCCGATTGCGCCCGAACCCGACGGTGCGACCACCGCGCCCTGCGCGCCGGCCGAGTCGCCGGAAGGCTTCGGCGCGCCGCTCGATGCCCGCTTCACCTTCGAGGATTTCGTCGTCGGCAAGCCCAACGAGCTGGCCCACGCCGCCGCCCGGCGGGTCGCCGAGGCCG
>CAZTNV010000450.1:0-2703 GCA_964615535.1 uncultured Mycobacteriaceae bacterium
TTACTGGCCACACGCCAGCGTGGAACCGCTTAGAAGCGCAGGTTCACGCGGGCGAACAGGTAACGACCGTTCTGGTCATAACCGCCTGGCGAGTTTGCGTTCAGAGACAGGGTCGAGCCAACGATCGGCGGCTCACGGTCGAGAACATTGTTCACGCCGACGGTGAGCGAAGCATTCTCGGTCACATCGAACGATCCGGCGATGTCCAGATAGCTCTGCGAACCAAGCTTGTTGCCATTGTTGACCAGGAGCTGGTCGGTCGTTCCGGGCTGGCCGTTGGTCTCGGTATAGTCGATTTCTCCAATATACCGCCAGCGCAGCGTGCCGCTCCACCAGGTGCCACGATCATAGGTTGCCCGTACCGTATGGCGCCACTCAGGAACCTGGCAGGAGATATTGATCGTGCCGGCGCAGTCGAACGTAGCGTCCGGGTTGACCCCCGGCAGCGGCTCGACTTCACGCTTCGACGCATAGGACCCGACGAAGTTGGTGCTGAGGCTGCCGCCGAGCAGGTCGACGCCATAGTTCGCGGCCAAGTCAACACCTTCCCAGGTCAGATTACCGAAGTTGGCATTGAGGTTTTCCACGAAGCCCGAGGTCTGCAGGCTGCTGCCGAGCCAGAGGTCGCCCGTATTAGGGTTACGGTTGACCTTGTCGCAGAGAAACGGGTCGCCGGTGAGACCGCAGAAGCGAAGCACCGTGCTGGCGCCAATCGAACCGATCCGCTCGGAAATCTCGATACGGTAAAAGTCTACCGTAGCCGAGAAATTATCCATCGGGGTGAACACGAGGCCGATCGTGTAGGTATCAGCCGTTTCAGGCTGAAGGTCCGGGTTACCACCAGAGAACTGGTTGTATTGCGCCGCCGGGCTGGCCTGGATGTTGCCATACTGGGCCGCTGTCACGCCGGTATTGGCGCATTCGGCCAGTGTAAATTCCGGCGTAACCCCGGAGCACGGGTCAGCCCCACCCCACAGAGAGATCTGCTGGTCTGCGAAGGCCTCGCTGACACTCGGAGCACGGATGGCGCGGTTGTAACCGCCGCGGATGCGGAACATCTCCACAGGCTGCCAGGTCGCGGCAACCTTATAGCTGTCCACCAGTCCCGAGTTCGAATAATCGGACAGCCGGTAGCCAAACTCGAGATTGAAGCCATCGAACACCGGCACACCGGCCTCGGCAAACAGCTCGACGACATTGAACCCACCGGAAATTGGCGGACGGGGCCCGCCAAGGCCGGTGAAGTTGCCTTCTGCCATGTTGGTGTCGGAACGGACCTGATAATTGTTCCGGCGCCATTCGATACCGCCCACAAGCGAGATGCCTTCCTCAGTGGTCGGCAGGGCCAGTCCCGTGTCACCCGTGATGTAGGCATTGAAGGTGGTCAGGTCGGTTGCGCCTTGGCGCATACCGGTGCCGCCGAGGGCGGCAGCCGCCTCAGGCGTTACGCCGCCCGGAACCCAGACATTGTAAGGGATACAGCCGGCAAACGACCCCGCAGGACACTGCAGCAGGGCGTCCTCAAGACGGTCTGTCAGGAAGTCGTTGCGGTTCGCCTCGTTCGAAGAGTTCCGGCCATACATCAGCGACGCATTGTAGGTCCAGCTATCGCTGAGATCGCCCTCGACACCGCCGACCAGGCGGAACGATGTGGATTCGATGTCGGAGACCCGCGGGCCGCCTTCGACGTTCCGCTTACCAACATAGATCCCGACCGGATCACCCGCGCCCAGCCCCAGATCGCCACAGGCTGTTCCCAGAAGCGGATCGGCACAATCCAGCTCGAGGAAGTTCACGAAGAACGTGCCGGATTCAGCGATCTGAACCGAGGTGTTCGTGTTTGAGAACATCACGTCCATGTAAGGACGGACGAACTGGTTGATTTCATAGTTTGCGAATACGCCGGCCGTGTAACGCTCGTCCGGGCGCTGGTAGTGGTTGATCGGCGCATAGTTGTAGAGTTCGCCCACACCGGGACGCCAGACAGTGTCATCGCCAAGATTGGCGAAGCCGACAAGATCCGGGTGAATGATGAAGAAGTTCGGCCGCGGAGCGGTAGACGAACCGCCGCAAACCGTGCCGGCCGCATTCAGCGCACAGGATGAATAGTCCCGTGAGCCCTGCAGGAGCTCTTCGTTCGTGCGATAGGTGATGTAGCCAGATGCGTTTCCGCGGCCGCCATCAAAGCTCGACCCCATCGCGATGTCGAAGGAGTAGGTCTTGCCGTCGATGCCGCTGTCGCCGCGCGGGAAAGTAAACCCACGGGCCGCCGCAAGATCGGTGACATAGCCATTGCTGTTGTCATGCTGATAGCCAGACGCGCCGAAGCCGAGCGAGAAGCCCTCGAAATTGCGGTTCAGCACGAAGTTGACCACGCCGGCCATGGCGTCCGAACCGTAAACGGCCGACGCACCACCGGTCAGGATCTCAACCCGGTCGACCATGACAGCAGGGATCTGGTTGAGGTCAGCGGCCTCAGACCGGATACCACCAGGCTGGAGGCGCTGGCCGTTAACCAGGACGAGGGTCCGGGCAGTTCCAAGGCCGCGCAGGTCAGCCGTGGCAAAGCCGGTGGTCGGGTTGACCGTGAAGGAGTCAAAGCTCGGATCGAGCTGCGGCAGGGTGTTGAGGAGATCCTCGACCCGCGTCGTCCCCGTCAGGTTGAATTCTTCTGATCCGACGGTTGTGATGGGGCTAGCCGCC
>CAZTNV010000451.1:0-2696 GCA_964615535.1 uncultured Mycobacteriaceae bacterium
CCGGGCAGGCGCCGTCGACTGTGTTGACATTCGATACTCCTTTTCATTTATCTTATCGTAGATGGTCTACGACAAATGGCTCGGCCGTTCGGAGCGGAGGGACATGGGTATGCGGTCCATGCCCGGACAAGACATCTGGGTCTCGTCGCGCATTTCGAACCACGGCATTGAGCGATTCTTCGACACTACTCCGGGCAGATTAAGAAACCATAAATAGACAATGCTTTTCTGTTCGATAATGTCATCGATTGCCGTTCGGCGATGTACATAAGAAAACTCTAATATATACACCGGGCGTCGCGTCGGGCGTGCCGGATCGGAGACCGGCGAACGCGCGCCGACCTCGCCCCGCCCGCCGGTTCGGCTCCGCGGCCCTTACAGGCCGAGCACGTCCTTCATGCCATAGCGTCCCGGCGGCTTGCCGTGGGTCCACAGCGCGGCGCGGAGGGCGCCGGCGGCGAAGATGTCCCGGCTGCCGGCCTTGTGGGTCAGTTCAAGCCGCTCGGCCGGCCCGGCGAAGATCGCGGTGTGGTCGCCGACCACGTCGCCGCCGCGCAGCGTGGCGAAGCCGATATCGCCGGCCCGCCGCGGCCCGGTCTGGCCGTCGCGCACCCGCACCGCATGATCGTCCAGCGCCACGCCGCGCCCCGCGGCGGCGGCGCGGCCGAGCGCCAGGGCGGTGCCGGAGGGGGCGTCGACCTTGTGCCGGTGGTGCATCTCGACGATCTCGATGTCGAACGCCTCGCCCAGCGTCGCCGCAACCCGCTCGACCAGCGCCATCAGCAGATTGACCCCCAGGCTCATGTTCGGCGCCTGCACCACCGCGGTATGGCGTGCCGCCTTGTCGAGCGCCGCCTCGGCCGCCGCATCCAGCCCGGTGGTGCCGACCACGTAGCCGGTCTTGCCCTGCGCGGCCAGCGCGGCCAGGGCGGGCACCGCGGCCGGCATGGAGAAATCGATCACCGCATCGCATCCGGCGAACAGCGGCAGCGGGTCGTCGTTCACCGGCACCCCGGCCGGTTCCAGACCGGCCAGCCGCGCCGCATCCTGCCCCAGCGCAGGGCTGCCCGGCCGCTCGATCGCGCCCGCCAGGGTACAGCCGGGCGCGGCCATCACATGGCGCACCACCATCAGCCCCATCCGCCCGGCACATCCCGCCACCCCGATCCGCATCGCACCCTCCCTCGCATCCGGCGGACCGGATTAGAGCACATCCGCAGCGGGCGAGGGAGCGCGCCGGCGGTTCGCCTCTGTCCATTCGCCGGCTTTTGTGATTTTCTCGTGCCGCGGCGCGTCCGCACCCTGCACCCGAAGCGACGGACCGACCATGATCGCCAACCGCCTGCCACCGCTCGATTTCGATCTGGGCCAGACCGCCGAGCTGCTGCGCGACACGGTGCAGGGCTTCGCCGCCGCGGAGATCGCGCCGCGGGCGCAGGCGATCGACGAAAGCAACGCGTTCCCGCGCGATCTGTGGCCGCGGATGGGCGCGCTCGGGCTGCACGGCATCACCGTGGAGGAGGAGTGGGGCGGCGCCGGCATGGGCTATGTCGAGCATTGCGTGGCGATGGAGGAGATCAGCCGCGCCTCCGGCTCGGTCGGCCTCAGCTATGGCGCCCATTCCAACCTCTGCGTCAACCAGATCCGGCTGAACGGCACGGTGGAGCAGAAACGCCGCTACCTGCCCAGGCTGATCTCGGGCGAGCATGTCGGCGCCCTGGCGATGTCGGAGGCCGGGGCGGGCTCGGACGTGGTGTCGATGCGGCTGCGCGCCGAACGGCGCGGCGACCGCTACGTGCTCGACGGCACCAAGATGTGGATCACCAACGGCCCCGATGCCGAGGTGCTGGTGGTCTATGCCAGAACCGACCCGGCGGCCGGGCCGAAGGGCATCACCGCGTTCCTGGTGGAAAAGGCCATGGCCGGCTTTTCCACCGCCCAGAAGCTGGACAAGCTGGGCATGCGCGGCTCCAACACCTGCGAGCTGGTGTTCCAGGGTTGCGAGGTCCCGGCCGAAAACGTGCTCGGCCGCGAGGGCGGCGGGGTGAACGTGCTGATGAGCGGGCTGGATTACGAGCGGCTGGTGCTGGCCGCCGGGCCGCTGGGGCTGATGCAGGCCTGCCTGGACACGGTGGTGCCCTATGTTCACGAACGCACCCAGTTCGGCCAGCCGATCGGGGAGTTCCAGCTCATGCAGGCCAAGCTGGCCGACATGTACGTGATCATGAACGCGGCCCGCGCCTATGTGTACACCGTGGCCAGGGCCTGCGACCGCGGGCAGGTGACCCGCAAGGATGCCGCCGGCGCGATCCTGTTCGCCGCGGAAAAGGCCACCTGGATGGCGCTGGAGGCGATCCAGTGCCTGGGCGGCAACGGCTATATCAACGAATATCCCTGCGGCCGGCTGCTGCGCGATGCCAAACTCTACGAAATCGGCGCGGGAACCAGCGAAATCCGCCGCATGCTGATCGGCCGCGAACTGTTCCGCGAGACCGGCTGAGCGCCGGGCCGGAAACCGGCGACTCTCGCACCGCTGGCGCCATCCGGACCCGGCCACGATCGACAAGGCTCGCGATCGCCGCGGCCCTCGGGGCCCGCCGCCGGGGCCGCGTTCCCGCGACCCCGGCCGACCCCGCGCCTTACTCCGCCGGCACCGCCTGCGCCACCTCCCCGCGCTTGATCGGGTGGGCGAGGCG
>CAZTNV010000452.1:0-2681 GCA_964615535.1 uncultured Mycobacteriaceae bacterium
TGGCGCTGGAGCTGGCGTTGCGCAGTGTGCCCGAGGGCGAGCTGGCGATCGCCCAGGCGGTCATCTATCTCGGCACCGCGCCCAAGTCCAACGCCGCCTATGTCGCGCTGGGCGCGGCGATGCGGGCGGCCAGGGAGACCGGCAGCCTGATGCCGCCGCCGCATATCCTCAACGCCCCGACCCGGCTGATGAAGGACCTCGGCTACGGCAAGGGCTATGCCTACGATCACGACGCGCCCGACGCCTTCTCCGGCCAGGATTATTTCCCCGAAGGCATGGCCCGGCGCCAGTTCTACCGCCCGGCCGAGCGCGGCTTCGAGCGCGAAATCCTCAAGCGTCTGGCCTACTGGGCGAAACTGCGGGCGGACCGGCAGGGGTGAAGCATGCCGCGATCGGGCCGGCCCGGGGCATGAGCGCGTCCGATCAACTCCCGCGCACCACATGATGGCCGATCAGGATCCCGGAGCGGCGTTCCTCGCGCACCGGGCCTGAATCCGTCCCCCGGTATTCGCCGGCCGGCCCGGCCACCGGCAGACCACAATCATTACAAATGAAACATTTGAGTTTTTATCTATTTAAGGGCAAACGCAATGTGCGCGCCCTGGTATCAGTTTGCCCGGCGCTTCAGTTTCGTCGAAAACGCGGAGATCGTCGTGGTCTTCCCGGTGCGGTTCCGGTCGTGTGGGCAGGAATATCGGATTTCGCCGGCCGAGAATCCGGAGGCCGGCGAACCGATCCATCTCTGGTCGCGCGAGGCGGCGGCGCATTGCCTCCGGCCGTGCCTGTCCGATCCGCAGGCCATGGCGGTCCTGCGGAACCTGGTTCATGCGCTGGACCATGATCCGTCGGTGTCGCGCCAGAGCGACCACGAGGTTCTGAAGCGGGCCGCCGGGCTGGTGCTGAGCGGCCGGTTGAGGCTGACGCGGGCCGCGCGCTTCGGCGGGGTGATGCATGTCGGATCGCCGCCGGGCGGCCCGCCCCGGCCGGCCCGGCCCAGGGGTCTCGACCGGCTGACGGCGCTCGGCATGCCGGCCGGTCAAGCCGGCCGCCTGCTGATGGACCCGGCCGTGCAGCGCCTGATGAGCGGTCAGCCCTCGCCGGGCGACGCGCTGCTGCGGCTGGCCAGTGGCGCCGCGGTCAGGGTCCAGCCGGGCTCGCGGGCGATCCTGCTCCAGCCGGTCAACCCGTCCGCGCTGCCCCGCTGGCTCAGATCGGTCGCCGCCCGGAACCCCTATGGAATGCTGATGCAGGCGTTGCTGATGGTGCTGACGCCCGGCCAGACCGGCGGCATCCGGGAATTGACCGACGCCGATGGGCGGAATTGGCGGCTGATCGGGGATCAGGGTCGGCTGCTGGCGTTCGACCACGATCCTGCCACCGGCCAACTGCGCCTCGTCGCCGAATTCGAGGTCTGGGGCGACCGCGTCTACCGGAACGCCAGGGTGGTCGGCCGGCTGTGGCCGGACGGCATGATCGAACTGTTCCCCGGCGACCCGCTGCCGCCCCCGCCGCCGCTGGTGACCCCGGCGCCCGAACCGGCCCGCCCGTCGATCGAATCCTTTCCGGCCGACCCGCCCCGGCCCTGGATCGAATCCTACCCGGCCGATCCGCCCCAGGTGCCGACTCTCGAGGGATTTCCGGCCGAAGCGCCGGATCGCGAGATGATGATCCTGGAAAGCCGGGATAGTGGCACCCTGCGGGACGACATGATACGCAACGGGCACCGATTTCGGCCCGGCGAGGCCGCCCATCACATCGTGGCAAGCAACGACCGGCGGGCGGAGCGCTCGCGAGAAATTCTTCGAGGCTTCGGGATAGATATCAACGGAGCCGACAACGGCGTGGCGCTTCCACGACCCTATCATGAACGACTTCATACCAGCCGCTATCATAGCGACGTGGAAAACAGGCTGATCAGTGCGCAGTCACGCGATGAGGCGCTGGATGCTCTGGATGCCTTGCGTCAGCACCTGCGCGGCGGCAGTCATCAATGGGGAAACCGATGAAGATCTATGGCTTGTCGAGCGACGTGGACACCTACAAATCGGTGAGTTTGAAGGACGAATCCGAAAGTCGTCTTCTGCTCGATCTGCTGGACCAATTCGGCGGTCCCATGATTTGGGATTGGCCGGACAAGAAGATGCGTCTGGCCATCGAACCTCTGGTCATGAACGCCGCGGACCGCGAGCGGCCGCTGTCCGATATTCCGAATCTTGGTAGTCAAGCCTTTCCGGTGTTCAGCCGCCGGGCGGTCGAAGCCTTGCGCCCTTTGATCGCGATGCATTGCGAATTCCTGCCTCTGGCCTGTGACGAAGGCGAATACTTTCTCGTCAACATTCGCACCGTGGTTGACGCATTGGACCGGGAACGCTCGGCTTTCAAGACGTTTCGCGGCTCCAACCGGATCATGGAGATGCAGCGTTACGAATTCATCGAAAAACGGATCGGCAGCGTTCCGATCTTTCGCCTTCCCGACGACCGAACCGGCCGGTTCGTCACCGACCCGTTCGTCGAGGCGGTCGAGAAGGCCGGGCTGGAGGGATTCGAGTTCCCGTTGCTGTGGTCCTCGGAGTCCGGCGGGGTCGAGATCGTGCCGCTCGCCTATCTCGACAAACCCAAGAAGAAACCCGCCAAACGCAAGCCGTGACCGGCCATCTGCCTCTCCGTTTCTTCGCCGGGTG
>CAZTNV010000453.1:0-2657 GCA_964615535.1 uncultured Mycobacteriaceae bacterium
CGAAGAAGTCCGGCTCGAACGGCAGGATCGCCAGCACCAGATCGAACCGGCGCGCCATCTGCCGCGCCCGCCACGGCCAGTACGCCCAGGCCTGCGGTGCCTTGTACTGGACCAGCGGAATGCCGGCGCCGGTCAGGCGGCGGGCGACGGCGCGGGCGAACGCGCTGGCATCGACGAACAGCACCGCGGCGGGGCGCTGCGCCCGGATCGCCCGCGCGGTTTCCCCGATCCGGCGCAGCAGGCGGGGCAGGTGGGGCAGGATCTCGGCGACCCCCATCAGCGACAGCTCGGCCATCGGGAACTGGCTGTCGAGCCCCTCCGCCGCCATCCGCTCGCCGCCGATCCCGGCGAAGCGGACGGCGCCGCCGGTCCGGTGCTTCAGGATCGCCATCAGCCGGGCCGCGATCAGATCGCCCGACACCTCGCCGGCGACCAGATAGACCAGCGGCGGGCGGTTCTCGGCAACCGGGCCGGCGGTCATCGCCGGTCGATGCCGCAGCGCAGCACGAAGCACAGGAACCTGGCCATGAAGCCGCGCTCCGCGGGCCGCGACCAGCGGATCAGCACCGGCCGGAATTCGAGCTGGGTCAGGATGGCGAGCTGGATTTCCCACCGTGGGGCATTGAGATTGATGGTCAGGCCCATGGCATCCCCCGGCCGCTCAGCCCGGCAGGTCGGGCGACGGCGCCGCGACCGGTACCAACAAGCCATGGCCGGCGCAAGCCCCGCGCCGACCGGCGGCATCGTGGCGCGGCCGGGTCGGGGAGCCGAAGGGGCGGGGCTGGACCATCGATCCGGCATTGCCCGGCCGGCCGGTCCGCCCATATTCCCGGGCATGGCGGTTCGATCGGAGTCCATGCAGGTGTTCGACCGGCGCGTGGTGCGCCAGCACCGGGAGCGGGCCGCCCGAGGGTGGGCGGCGCACGATTTCCTGTTCGCCCATGTCGCCGAAGCGCTGGCCGACCGGCTGCTGGACGTCCGGCGCGACTTCCCGAGGGTGCTCGATCTCGGCTGCCATGGCGGCGAGCTGAGCCGCGCCCTGGCCGGCCGCAAGGGCATCGAAAGCCTGATCGCCTGCGATCTGGCGCCGGCCATGGCGGTGCGGGCGAAGGCGGCGGCCGGCGTACCGACGGTCGCCGGGGACGAGGAATGGCTGCCCTTTGCCGAGGGCGTATTCGATCTGGTCGTCAGCAATCTGTCATTGCATTGGGTCAATGACCTGCCCGGCGCGCTGATCCAGATCCGCCGCACACTCGCGCCCGACGGGCTGTTGCTGGCCACCATGCTGGGTGGCGACACGCTGACGGAATTGCGCCGCGCGCTGATCGAGGCCGAGTTGGAGATTGCCGGCGGGGTCAGCCCGCGGCTGTCGCCCTTCGCCGATGCGCGCGATGCCGCCGGCCTGTTGCAGCGCGCCGGTTTCGCGCTGCCGGTGGTCGACTCCGACACGCTGACCGTGACCTATGACAGCGCTTTCAAGCTGCTGGCCGATCTCCGCGGCATGGGCGAGACCCAGGCCGGGCTGAACCGCAACCCCCGGCCGCCGCCGCGCGCCCTGTGGGCCGAGACCGCGCGGCGTTATCACGGCCTGTTCGCCGGGCCGGACGGCCGGATTCCGGCGACGTTCCAGGTGATCACGCTGACCGGCTGGGCGCCCGCCGCCAGCCAGCCGAAGCCGCTCCGCCCCGGCAGTGCCGCCGCCCGGCTGGCCGCGGCGCTCGGCACTGCGGAGCACTCGACCGATGCTCCCACCGGCCCGACCCCGACCCGTTAGCGCGCCCGACGGCGGCTAAAGCGGATAGATCTTGCCGGGCGTCTGGCTGCGGTCGAAGGGCGGATTGCCCTTGCCCTCTTCCTCGTCCACGCCTTTGCCTTCCTGGTCCTGATCCTCGGCCGCGGGCTGGTCCTGCTTCTGCTTCTGGATCTCTTCCGAGGTCTGGTCTTCGTCCGGCTTGCCGGTCATGACGATCTCCCGACTGGTCGCCAATGGTCATCAATGCTCGTGAAACGCCGGGGCGCCGGCCGAGGTTCCGACCGGCGCCCCGCCTGCCGACGCCACAAGTCCGCGGTTCAGGGGATGGCGGCCACGGTCACCTTGCCGGTCGCCTGGACCGCAACATCGGCATCCGCCGGCAGCGCCACGATCACCGGACGGCAGGTGAACACCGCCAGCGACCGGCCCCCGATGCAGAAATCGCCATTGGCTTCCGGATCGGCGATCTCCGCGCCGGTATCGAGCACGCGGCGCCAGTTCGAGGTCCCCGACGGTTCGGGCAGCCGGAACGGGATCGCATCGTGATGCGCGTTCATCACCACCAGAACCGAATCCCGCTCCGGGGCATCCCCCTCGGCGGAGCCGTCGGAGACCGGCGGGGCGGTGATCAGCATGCCGATGCACCGGGCATTGGGATCGTGCCAGTGGTGATCGGTCATCTCCTCGCCGGTCGGGGTGTGCCAGCGGATGTCCCGCAGCCCGTTGCCGCCCAGGTCGCGACCGTAGAGGTACTTGATCTGGCGGAGCACCGGATGGGATTTGCGGAACGCGACCAGCTTGCGCACGAACTCGATCAGGGCGTGACCGTTGGCGTCGATGCCCTGCCAGTCCATCCAGCTTATCTCGTTGTCCTGGCAATAGGCGTTGTTGTTGCCGCGCTGGG
>CAZTNV010000454.1:0-2635 GCA_964615535.1 uncultured Mycobacteriaceae bacterium
ATACTCTGATTCCACAGGAATCCGGAGGAATCGGGAAGGTGTTGCCAAACGGGCTGCGATGGATTGAACGAAACCGCTGCCGCGGTATGGGGTGAGCGCGGGGGCGGCGGAGGCTCCTGTCTGAGAAGATTGGTTTTCCCGAACCACTTCTGGACAGGAGACCCCGATGGCCGAGATGAGCCCTCTTCGCCGGCGGATGATCGACGACATGACCGTCCGCAACCTCTCGCCGGCGACCCAGCGATCCTACCTTCACATGGTGTCCAAGTTCAGCCGGTTTTTCGGCCGTTCGCCGGATCGTCTCAGCCTTGACGATGTCCGTACCTGGCAGGTTCATCTGGTTTCGCAGGGCGTCTCGTGGGCGAGCCTCAACCAGGCGGTGGCGGCGTTGCGCTTTTTCTTCGGCGTGACGCTGGGTGACGCGGAGATCCCCGAGCGCATACCCTATGCCCGCAAACCACGCCGCCTGCCCGTCGTGTTGAGCGCGGATGAGGTGGTGCGGTTTCTCGAGGCGGTCCCCGGCCTGAAGAGCCGGACGGCCCTGACCACGGCCTATGCCGCCGGTTTGCGGGTGTCCGAGGTGGTCCGGCTGAAAGTGACCGACATCGACAGCGGGCGCATGGTGATCCGCGTCGAGCACGGCAAAGGCGGCAAGGACCGCTACGCCATGCTGTCGGTACAGCTCCTGCCCATTCTGCGCGGCTATTGGCGGCTGACCAGGCCGGGACAGTGGCTGTTTCCCGGCCGGGACGACAGCGTGCCGTTGGAGCCGAACGTCCTGAACGCGGCCTGCCGGTCGGCGTCCGTCGCGGCCGGCATCGACAAACGCGTGACCGTCCATGTGCTGCGACACAGCTTCGCCACTCACCTTCTGGAGTCGGGCACCGACATCCGGATCATCCAGGTCCTGCTGGGCCACAGCAATCTTTCCACCACCGCCCGCTACACCCAGGTGTCCAGCACCACGATCGCGCGGACGACCAGCCCCCTGGATCGGCTCGATCTCGTGGTGGTGCCGCCCGCCTGAGCCGCCGCCGTGCGTCCGGCTTTGGAAGTGGCGGACATCTTCCGCCGCCATGGTCCCTCCTGGCGTTCCGCGCAGGCAGCTCCGCTCGACCGCGGCCGCCTGCGTGTCATGGCCGCGATCGAGACCTGCCGGACGGCGGCCTTGGGCGGGCATAGCGAGGCCTGCGACGGGTGCGGGCTGGTCCGGGTCGCCTACAACTCCTGCCGCAACCGGCATTGCCCGAAGTGTCAGGGGCTTGCACGCGCCGATTGGCTGGCGGATCGGCAGGCCGAACTGCTGCCGGTGCCGTACTTCCATGTCGTCTTCACGGTGCCGCCAGCCATCGCCGCCATTGCCTTCCAGAACAAGGCCGTGGTCTACGACATCCTGTTCAAGGCCACGGCCGCGACCCTGCGCACGATCGCGGCCGAACCCAAGCACCTGGGTGCCGAGATCGGCTTCGTGGCGGTCCTCCACACCTGGGGTCAGACGCTGCAGCATCACCCTCATCTCCACTGTGTCGTGCCGGGCGGTGGCATCGCGCCCGACGGTGAGACGTGGATCGCCTGTCGCCCCGGCTTCTTTCTGCCGGTCCGGGTGCTCTCGCGCCTGTTCCGGCGCCGCTTCCTCGACCTGCTTGCGGAGGCCTTCGCCGCAGGCAAGCTCGCCTTCTTCGGCGATCTCGCCGCTCTCGGGAATGCCGACGCTTTCCGCGATCATCTGGCGCCGCTTCGCCGGGTTGACTGGGTGGTGTTTGCCAAACGCCCCTTCGGCGGCCCCGAACAGGTCCTGGCCTATCTTGGCCGCTACACCCATCGGGTCGCCATCGCCAACAGCCGATTGGTCGGCATCGACGACGGCTGCGTCCGTTTCCGGTGGAAGGATTACCGGCATCACGACAAGCAGAAAGTCATGTCTCTGGAGGCCGGCGAGTTCATCCGCCGCTTCCTGCTCCACGTCCTGCCCGATGGCTTTCACCGCATCCGCCACTATGGCTTCCTCGCCAATGGTCACCGCGGTGCCAAACTCCGAACGTGCCGGCGGCTCCTGGCCGTCGCCCCGGCCCAACCCGCCGCCGAAGAGCCGACCACCGACTTCCGTGACCGATACCGGAAGCTCACCGGGCATGATCTTCGTCGATGCCCCTGCTGCGGCGGCACCATGATCCTTCTCGCTCCCGTCCCGCGGTCGCCCAGGACGATCGACACGTCATGATCATTCCCCGCGTTGCGCGCCAGACCATCGACCACCCACGCCCCGGACCGGCGGCCGGTGAACCCGTTTGTCCTCAGCGCGTTCATCGCGATGGCCGGGGCATCACCAAACGGTTCCGGAAACCGCCGTACCGGAGATCACGGTCGCCCCTCGGCACCAAACGGTTCGGCACCTCCGGCACCCTCCCGCCGACGCGCTTTGCTCCGCAGCGCAGACGACAGATCAAAACCCCATAGACCCTGCCCGTGTCCCGCGGCTTCGTTCAATCCGGCTTCTCCGAGGTCCGGCCGAGATCGCGGCTGTCGTCGTGCCTGCCGGACCTCGGAGAACCCTCCAGATTCGGAATTGAACCCGGCGGATCCGGAAGCGGTGGCCACGGTCGTCGTCGATTCGGCATTGCGAGTCCACAAAACC
>CAZTNV010000455.1:0-2605 GCA_964615535.1 uncultured Mycobacteriaceae bacterium
GGCCAGGGTCTTGACCTCGGTGGCGACCACGGCAAAGCCGGCGCCCGCCTCTCCCGCCCGCGCCGCCTCGATGGTGGCATTGAGCGCCAGCATGTTGGTCTTGGTTGCGATGGCGTCGATCACCTCGACGATCTGGCCGATCTCGCGCGCCATGCGCGACAGGCCATCCACCGCGCCGCCGGTCTCATCGGTCAATTCCACGGCGCGTTGCGCCACCGCGGACGACTGGGCGACCTGACGGGCGATCTCGTGGATCGAATGGGTAAGCTGCTCGGCCGCCGCCGCGACGGTCTGGGCATTGCCCAGCACCTGGGTAGAGGCCTGGGCGGCACTTTGCGCCCCGCCGTTCATGCGGTCGCTGGCCCCGGCCATGGCGTCGGCCGACCCTTCCAGTGCGGTGGCCCGCGCCACCACATCGGCGACCGCCCGGCGGGTTTCGTCCTCGATCCGCGTCGCCATGGTCAGAATCGCCTGACGCTTCTCCCCGGCCAGCCGGGCACTGGCATGATGGGCGGTTTCCAGGCGGTCGCGCTCGATGGTGTTGTGCTTCAGCACCTCGACCGCGCGCGCCATCGCACCGATTTCGTCGCGGCCGGCGGTCGCCGGCACCGCGGTATCGACGTCGCCCTCGGCCAGCCTGCCGACCGCATCGGTCAGCCGGCGGAGCGGCCGGACGATGCTCCGCGTGACCAGCAACCCGGCCGCGCCGACGATCGCGAACAGGGCGCCGATGCCCAGGACCAGCAGCAGCCGGAACGAGCCGGCGCTGGCCTCCATGCCGATCACCCCCGCCTCCGCGCCGCCGCGCGCCGCCGCCAGCCGGGCATCGAGCCGTTCGGCCGCCGCGATGCGCGCGGCCTCGACCGGCCCGCGCAGCGCCGCAACGCCGTCCACCTGGGCGAACATTGCGGCATAGTCGAACACCTTGAGGGCCTCGATCCGGAAGCCGTCGAGCGCCGCCGCGAGATCGCCGAGTCCGCGGTCGCCCGCTTCGGCGGCGCCGGTCCGGGCGAGTCGGTGGAGCGCCGCCAACATCTCTTCCGACAGGCTTTCGAAGCGCCGGCGATCGGCGGCAAGCCCCTCCAGGTCGAATTCGGCCGGCGCATGCCCGACCAGCGCCTGCTGCCGTTCGAACGCCACCGCGATTTCGGAGGCCGCCGACAATTCCATGAAATCGTTCACGTACAGGCCGTGACCCTGGGTCTGCAGGCTGCGCAGACCGGCATTGGCGATCACGCCGATGCCGGCCAGCGCGGCCAGAGCGATGCCGACGATGAGCTGGAGTTTCCGCGTGATGGCCATGGTTCCGAATCCTTGTTCCGGTGGGAGCGGTTGGGCAAGCCGGTCCCGGTGTCGGGCCGGCTTGCCGCCGCAGTGGACGTGACCGTCGGTTAGCTGGCAGCCGCCCTCACCGCCTCGATCACCCGCCGCATGTCCGGCGTCGGCTCGCCGCGGGTGACCAGCGACATGGGTTGCAGAACGACCGGCCCTTCAACCGCCCTGACCTGGCCGGCGCGGATGCTGGCGGCGTTGCCGTAGCTGATCGCACCGGGGCTCTGGGCGACGATCGCGGCGATCTGGCTCAGCGCCGGGACGATGCGCGCCTCGGGCGCGATCGGAGTCCCGTTCATGAAGGCGCTCTCGACCGTGGCGCGGGTGCCGTTGCCCAGCGCCTCGGCCGCCACCAGGATCGGCCCCGCGGGCCCGCCGACCGCCGCCCAGTCGGTGATCCGGCCGGCAAAGATGCCGCGGAGCTGATCCTCGCTCAGCGCCGTCACCGGATTGTCGGGGTGGACGATGAAGCGGATTTCGGAATTGCCGACCGGGAACACCTGCAGGCCCGAAACCTCGAGCGTGCCGGGCGCGGCGGCGTTGACCAGACCGGCCTCGACCTCCATCGAGGCGGAGATCATCGCCATGTCGGCGCGATCCTCGATCAGGTCGCGCAGCCCGTTGCCGGAGCCGTTGGCGACCAGCCGCAGCGTGGCGCCCGACGCCGATTGAATCGGCTGCAGATTCGGTTCGATCACGTTGCGCGCCACGGTCGCCGAGCCGTTGAGCCGCAACTCCGCCGCCAGCCCCGCCCTTGCGGGGATGGCGAGCATCATTGCCACGAGCAAGACCCCAACCAAGAAACGTCCAATCATAGTCTCTTCCTCACAATCAAATGTTGACCTTTGTTGATCAACGGCTGACCATAACATGGATTACGACCTTTAGGTATATGTATTACCTAGTCGCCGTTTCATCTGGTACTAACAAACCCGTCATGATCATTGTTATTTTTTGACCGTGAAGAATCAATTAACGGCATTTTGTGGCTCTCGGCTAGGGTATGAGCATCAGATGATGCGGTTTCATTACAAGATCAACGATTGTTGTTGGCAACAAACGGGTTCCGACGGAGTCGCTAGGGCTGCCGACTCGGCCGCGGCCTGTCCGACAAGGTCTGCCGGGAGGGGTTTGGATGACTTGGATCGACGCCCGCCGCGCGGTATAGAGCGGTGATGGAGACCCCGCAGGCGATCGATACGGCGCTGGTCGAGGACGGACCGGCGGGCATCGCGCGCGCCGCCGCGGTGCTGCGCACCGGCGGGCTGGTGGC
>CAZTNV010000456.1:0-2564 GCA_964615535.1 uncultured Mycobacteriaceae bacterium
GAGGCGGTGAAGGCCAGCTTCTCGGCGTTCGAGTAGCTCGCGCCGACCAGCAGGGTGCCGGTGGTCTCCACGGTCACCTGGACGAAGATCGGCGTGTCGGTGCCGGCGGCGGCGCGTGCCGCCTTGGCGCCGTTGACCGCGGCCTTGATCTGCAACGGGTCCTGGCAGGTCTCGATCAGGATGGCATCGACCCCGCCGGCGATCAGGCCCCGGCACTGGACGGTGAGGGCCGGTTCCAGCGTGTCGTAGGCGGCATGGCCCAGGCTGGGCAGTCTTGTGCCCGGCCCGACCGAGCCGAGCACGAAGCGGTCGCGGCCGTCGCCATTGCACTGTTCCAGCGCCTCGCGGGCCAGCTCGGCGGCGCGCTGGTTGATCTCGAAAGCCTCGTCCTGGAGCCCGAATTCGCCCAGCGTGATCGGCGAGCCGCCGAAGCTGTTGGTCTCGACCATGTCGGCGCCGGCCCGGAAATAGCCGGCATGGATCTCGCGCACCAGATCGGGGCGGGATTTGACCAGGATCTCGGTGCAGTTCTCCTGCCCCCAGTAATCCCGCTCGACATCCAGATCAAGCGCCTGCACGCGGCTCCCCATCCCGCCATCGCACAGCAGGACGCGGTCGGAGAGGAGGTCGAGAAGGTGGGGCATGGTCGGGGTCTCGCCGGTGAGAAAGGCAGGAGGTGGTCCGGGATCAGGCGGTCATCAAGGCTTCGATGCCGGTCAGGAAGGTGCGGAAGCTGCGGGAGCTGTTGCGGTGGGGCTGGCCGGCGGCGCTGCCGCTTGGCCGGCGCATCGCTGCATGCGATGTTCGAGAGTGTCGAAAGGCGCGTGTTCGGGAGTTCGCCATGGGCAGCATCATTGCGCGGATCGAAGCCGGGAAACTGCCCGCGGAACTGCGACAGGGCAGAGCCGCGTCGGGAATCGTCGAGGTCGAGGTGCGCTCGCTGGAGACCGAAGCGGACCGCGGGCGCCGGATCGCGGACCTCAAGAAGATCATGGACCGTGCCGCCGCCCAGGCGCGGGAACGAGGATTTCGGGATGAGGATCTCCCCGGCCTCCTGGAGGACATCAAGCAGTCACGGCCGTGAGACGGCGGCGGACGGCGGGCACTGCACCCTTTCCGCGGCACTCCAATCCTCTCTCCGGATGCATTACTGCGAACATAATTGAAGCAAGCGGCGGGGGCTCACCGCCGGAGCCACGACACGCCGAATCCGGTACGAAGCGTTGTAAAAGGATAACATGACCGCTAGCGTCCCGAATGTCGGGCGGGAATGGGCCCGCCCGACAAACACGGGAGGCAGTGATGGCTACCACCATCTTCCTCCTCCGGCTTCGGGTGCGGGGCTGGCGGGTTGAAATCCGTCTGACCCTGTCCCGAGGCTAGGAGGGGCCGGGGGCGTCGGAACCGCCCCCGGCTTCCTCGTGAAGATAATGCATTCAGCCGCCGGCCGCAATGAGCGCCGGTTGTCCACTTCATTCCGACCGAGCGCCCGCACGCGCCTGCCCATGCCGCCATCGCACAGCAGGACGCGGTCGGAGAGGAGGTCGAGAAGATGAGCCATCATTTACCCCTGACAGTCGACACTCCGGCGTATCCGAACACCGCCGGGTCCGCTCCCGAAATGTGTAGCGATCCCGGCCGGCCTTGTGAATGCCGCCGTTCGGTTTTCGGTTTGAAGCAATATGGTTGCAAAAGAAACAATCTGCGGTGGATAGCGTTCGACGCGGAAAAAAGGGTTCCGAAACGTCACGGAACGTCACGCCCCCGGCCGCGGCACCGCCCGACCGGACACCCCCATCCATATAGGGGCGCCGCCCGCCGCCCGTCGACCATCCTGGGCAATTCGGCTTGGCGGCTGGGGGATGGTGGTTCGGCGAAGGCCCTCGAAATGACGCAGATCATTGTCTGATTTCCCTTTCTCAGCTAGGGTCCATAATATATCTAAATTGTATCACATGATAGACTGCCTCACAGGAAGCAAGATTTGCTGGCTACAGATTACGATTCCATAACTTTGTAGTTTATGCAGGGCGCCTTGGGCGGTCGACAGCTTGCTGCACTAGGTGTCGCTATCCCAGGCGGCCTTAAGCTGGTAGCGAGCCATTTCCTGCGAACTCGCAGCCTTGATGGCTGGAGTTTTAAAGGCTAGAATTGTGTAATCGCGTCTTGACCCATGTCAGGGCACCTGCCAACTTTTTAATCAATCTGCAATCTGCCGCTATCTTAGAAGAGGTGCTATTTTGCCAAACGAAGACAACTTGCCGGATGATCAGCAAGAAGAGAGCGACGATTTTGTCAGTTCATCAACTCGCTACAACGCTGCAATTACGTCTGCTGATTGGACTACGGAAACTATCATTGAACAGCTTAAGAAAGGTAATATTGAGTTGAACCCCGATTTTCAAAGACGAAATGCGTGGAGGATTAAGAGAAAAAGCGAGTTTATAGAAAGCCTGATTCTTGGAATACCAATTCCACAGATGGTACTGGCTGAGAAAAAGACAAAGCGCGGTTTCCCTATCCAGCTAATGCAGGTGCTGCAACCGAACCGGATCGGCGCCGCA
>CAZTNV010000457.1:0-2542 GCA_964615535.1 uncultured Mycobacteriaceae bacterium
ACTGCCCAACGGCACCGGCAAATCGGTGCGGGTCGCGGTGTTCGCCAAGGGCGACAAGGCCGAACTGGCGACCGCGGCCGGTGCCGACATCGTCGGCGCCGAGGATCTGGCCAAGGAGATCCAGGAGGGCCGGATGGATTTCGACCGCTGCATCGCCACCCCGGACATGATGGGCGTGGTCGGCAAGCTGGGCAAAATCCTGGGTCCGCGGGGCCTGATGCCGAACCCCAAGCTGGGCACCGTCACGCCCGACGTGACGGCGGCGGTCAGGGCGGCCAAGGCCGGCTCGGTCGAATTCCGCGCCGAAAAGGCCGGCATCGTCCATGCCGGGATCGGCAAGGCGAGCTTTGCCGATCAGGCTCTGGCCGAAAATGTCCATGCCTTCGTCGGCGCCATTCTGCGGGCCAAGCCGAGCGGCGCCAAGGGCACCTACGTCAAAAAGGTGTCGCTCAGCTCGACCATGGGGCCCAGCGTGACGCTCGACGTGCCCAGGCTGATCGCCGAGGGCAGCGCGGCCTAGCGCCGGGCGGGCCCCTGGCGCCGAAGGTTCAGGGCGCCGAAGGTTCAGGGCGCCGAAGATTCGGGGCGCCGAAGGTTCAGGGCGCCGAAGGTTCGGGGACGAAGATTCAAGGGGGGGCCGGTGCCGGTCGTGCCGGCCCTCGCGAGATCCGCCGGTCGTCGTTGCGGTTTCGGCCGCGCCGGCAGCCGGCGCCGGTGCGGGGGTCACCCCGTATCGGACCTGTCCGAGACTGCGGGGGTTCCGACGGCCCGACAAGGGCCGGCCCGGAACTTAATGGTCCCGCATAGACGGGAGTGGCAGCCATCGCCGGATCGGTTGGGCTCACGCCCGGCTGGTCCGGCCGGTTTCGACTTCTGGGACAGGGCGAAGCGGGCCGTCCGGCCGCCATCGTGCGGCGTTCGGCCCAGGGTGCAACGGGGTCCGGAACGGGTGTCGCCCCGGCCGGGTCCGCCGAACGGAGACGATCCGTGGATCGTGCACACAAAGAGGAGAAGGTCGCCGCCCTGCATCAGGCGCTTCAGGGTGCCCAGATGGTGGTCGTTGCCCACCAGAACGGCATGACGGTCGCGGAATCGACCGATCTGAGGCGCAGGTTGCGGGCCGCGGGGGCCGGTTTCCGCATCACCAAGAACCGGCTTGCCCGCATCGCCCTCAAGGGCACGCCGTTCGAGGGTCTCGATGGCATGTTCACCGGCCCGACCGCGGTGGCGTATGCCGCCGATCCGGTGGCGGTGTCCAAGGCCGCGATGGACTTCGCCAAGATCAACGACAAGCTGGTCATTCTGGGCGGTGGCCTCGGCCCCCGTACGCTCGACCGGGCCGGGGTCGAGGCACTTGCCAAGCTGCCGCCGCTGACTGAACTCAGGGCCAGACTGCTCGGCATGCTGCAGACCCCGGCGTCGCGGATCGTCGGCGTGCTCCAGGCTCCGGGCGGCCAGTTGGCAAGGGTTTTGAAAGCCCATGCCGACAAGAGCCAGGAGCCCGAGGGCCAGGAGGCGGCGTGAGTCATCCCGATCCTGACATTGCAAAATCCCAGAAGTCATCAATTGGAGTGAGAATCCATGGCTGATCTTGCACGGCTCGTCGACGAGCTGTCCGGCCTGACCGTCCTCGAGGCGGCCGAGCTGTCGAAAATGCTGGAAGAAAAATGGGGCGTGTCCGCCGCCGCGCCGGTCGCGATGGCCGGTGCCGCCGCGGCTGCCCCGGCCGAGGCTGCCGCCCCGGTCGAGGAACAGACCGAGTTCACCGTCATCCTGGCCACGATCGGCGACAAGAAGATCAACGTGATCAAGGAGGTTCGCGCGATCACCGGGCTCGGTCTGAAGGAGGCCAAGGACCTGGTCGAGGGCGCGCCCAAGCCGGTCAAGGACGCCGTGACCAAGGACGAAGCGGCGAAACTGAAGAAACAGCTTGAAGATGCAGGGGCGACGGTCGATATAAAGTGACACCGCGTGCCTGAAGCAGACTTTGACATAATGGCGCCCAACGGCGGGCTGACCCCAAGGTCGCCCGCCGTCGGGTGCCTTGTTGCGCGTGACATGGTGCGTTGCCGGCAGCGGGTGATTTCTTTTCGTCGAGGGGCATAAATGGCCAAGTCGTTCACGGGTCGTAAGCGCGTGCGCAAGGATTTCGGACGGATTCCCGAAGTCGCCCAGATGCCCAATCTGATTGAGGTGCAGCGGAGCTCCTACGATCAATTCCTTCAGATGAACGTGCCGCCGGAGAAGCGCGTGCTGCTCGGCCTGGAGGAGGTGTTCCGGTCGGTGTTCCCGATTCGGGACTTTTCCGAACGGGCGGAGCTGGATTTCGTCCGCTACGAGCTGGAAATCCCGAAATACGATGTCGAGGAGTGCCAGCAGCGCGGCATGACCTTCGCCGCGCCGCTCAAGGTCACCCTGCGTCTGACCGTGTTCGACGTCGAGGAGGATACCGGCCTCAAATCGATCCGCGACATCAAGGAGCAGGACGTCTACATGGGCGACATGCCCCTGATGACGGCCAACGGCACCTTCATCATCAACG
>CAZTNV010000458.1:0-2533 GCA_964615535.1 uncultured Mycobacteriaceae bacterium
CCCGCCTCGATCGCCGCCCGCACCGGTTCGAAAGCGCTCTCCGCGATACGATCCGCGATCATGGATGGGCATCGGCAGCAAACGCCCTGGGTGCCGTGCGCACCGCGTTGGCCGCGCGGTGCCAGACACCGCCGGTCACCGGCCGGCGCACCCCCGTGGTCCCCGGCAGGCTGAGCGGCAGGCCCTGAACCGACCGTGCCGCGAGAAAGGCGAAGGCCTGCGCTTCGAGCGCGTCGCCCAGCCAACCGACCGCCTCGACCGGCTCGACCGGGCCGTCGAGCCGATCGCGCAACGCGGCCATGATCGACGGGTTGTGCCGCCCGCCGCCGGTCACCAGCCAGCGCCGCGGGCTGCCCGGCAGGAATGCCCGGGCGCGGGCCACCGCCGCCGCGGTAAAGGCGGTCAGCGTCGCCGCGCCATCCTCCGCCGCCAGACCGTTCACCGCGGCCAGCGAGAAATCCTGCCGGTCGAGCGATTTCGGCGGCGGCCGGTCGAAGAACGGATGGTCGAGCAGTTGGTCGAGCCGCGCCTGATCGACCTGCCCGGCGGCGGCCAGCGCGCCATCGAGATCGCAAGGCCGGTCGGTATGCCGGGCCACCCAGTCGTCGAGCAGGGCATTGCCCGGCCCGGTATCGAATGCGACGACGTCGTCGCCGTTCAGCCATGTGATGTTGCCGACGCCGCCCAGGTTGAGCACCACCAGCGGGACATCCAGCCCCGCGGCCATGGCCCGATGGAACAGCGGCGCCAGCGGCGCGCCCTGGCCGCCGGCCGCGACATCGGCCGCGCGGAAATCGTTGACCACGTCGATGCCCAGCAGCGCCGCCAGCCGGGCGCCGTCGCCGAGCTGGCGGGTCAGGCGCCGTTCCGGCCGATGCAGCAGGGTATGTCCATGAAAACCGATCAGATCGATCGCCGAGGACGCCAGCCCCTGCTCGCCCAGGAAACGGCGGACGGCGGCGGCGTGGGCGTCGGTCAGATCGTTTTCGAGTGCGCGCAGCCCTGCCCGGCTGGCCTGCCCCGGCTCGTAGATCAGCTCCGCGAGCCGTCCCCGCAGTTCCGGGTCATAACTGTAGGTCGCCCAGGGCCATGGGATCTCGGCCGTGGCCGGCGCCACCCGGTGCCCGTCGGTTCGAATCACTGCGACGTCGATGCCGTCCATCGAGGTGCCGCTCATCAATCCCAGGACAGTCCACTCGATTCGCTGCATTTTGCCCCGTCTCGCCGCAGTCATCCAATCGTCGCGACGCCGGGAGCGGCCACAGTCCAACAGTCTCCGCCGCATCGGTCGCCCGGCCGCATCGCACCGCGCGTCATTGCTCCTTTGGTGCAGCACAAAGTCAAGCGTTCCATTTCCAGGCGAGGAACCCTCGGCTTCTTACGGTCCTGTTTCAGCTTTGGGCTGCTCCGGTCACCGCTGCCGAAGGCGCCGGCGACGGGCGATCCCGGCGGCCGCGCCGCCTTCGACCGCAGCAGTGATCCACGCCAACTTGACGAGGACCGGGCACTACCCTTCTAATGTCGGCCATTCGGCTAGACATTGGTTGAAGGTATCAACTCTTGGCGACCCCGTTCGTGGCGACCCCATCCGGCGAGTCCCGCCCCAAGATCGATTTGCGCAAGGCGCTCCGCCTCCGGCTGGTTCTCCTGGTCCTGGCGGTCGTCCTGCCGGCCGGCCCGGCCCTGGCCGCGGAACCGGCAACCGTGCCGGAGACGATGGGCGATGGGCCGGCCGCCGACGCGGCGCCGGTGGTGCCGGAGGCGGCGTCGGCGGCACCGGAAGCGGCCCCGGCGGAGGACCGGCCGTTCCGTGTCGCGGTGTTCGGAGATTCGCTGGCCGACGGCATGTGGGGCGCGGTCTATCGCGCCCTGCGCCGGGACGACCGGTTCGAGGTGCTGCGCCGCACCCGCAATGCCAGCGGATTGGCCCGCCCGGATTTCTACGACTGGTTCGCAGCGCTCGACCGCCACATCGCCGAGGACTCGATCGACGCCGCGATCGTGGTGTTCGGCCTCAACGACACCCAACCGGTCTTCTTTGAAGGGCGCTGGGACCACGCCTTTGCCACGCCGCGCTGGGACGAAATCTACGGCATCCGCGTGGCCGATTTCATGACCCGGCTGAGGCAGGCCGGCATCCCGACCTTCTGGCTCGGACTGCCGGTAGTGCGCCGGGACAGCCATGCCGGTCAGGTCCGGCACCTCAACCAGTTATACGAATCGCTTGCCGGCGAGCACGGCGTCGTGTTCGTCCCGACCTGGACCCTCTCGACCGACGATGACGGCCGGTTTTCGACCTATCTCCCCGATGACAGGGGCCGGTCGCGGCAGATGCGCGCCAATGACGGCGTACACTTCACCATGGCCGGCTACGAAATGCTGACGGCGCATCTGCTTCGGACCATGGGTCACCATCTGACCATCTTTCAGACGGATGTCGCACATGAGTAGAGCGCGCGGTCCGCAGCGGTGCCGAGCGGCGGTGCTCGCCGCCGGTCTGGCCCTGGCCTGCTGCACTCCTGCCGGCACCCCC
>CAZTNV010000459.1:0-2526 GCA_964615535.1 uncultured Mycobacteriaceae bacterium
CGCCGACCACCGCGACCCGCTCGGGCAGACGGTCGAGGTGGAACGCCTCGTTCGAGGTGATGGCATGCTCGCGGGCACCCGGCGAGTCGGGCAGCACCGGCCAGCCGCCGGTCGCGATCAGGATGGTCTCCGCAGTGATCCGATCGTCGCCCAGCGCGATGGTGTGGGCATCCAGCAGCACGGCGCGGCGGTCGTGAATCGCCACCCCGGCGCCTTCGAGCAGGCGGCGGTAGACGCCGTTCAGCCGGGCGATTTCGGCATCCTTGTTGGCGATCAGCCGCGCCCAGTCGTGGCGCGGCTGGCCGTTCGGCGCGGTCCCGTTCAGCGACCAGCCGAAGCCCGCGGCATCGGCAAAATCATGGGCATAATGGGCGGCATAGGCCAGCAGCTTCTTGGGCACGCAGCCGACATTGACGCAGGTGCCGCCCAGATACCGCTCCTCGGCCAGCCCCACCCGCGCGCCATGCGTCGCCGCGATCCGCGCCGCCCGCACGCCCCCGGACCCGCCGCCGATGACGAAGAAATCGTAGTCGCAGGATGGCATGGTCTCCTCCGCCCCGTTCGTCGGGGGTCATCCGCCCCGTTCGTCGGGGGTCAACGGTGTTGCTCGGCTCCCCGCCCGTATCGCGGAAGCGGGCCCGGCCTCCGACCGCGGCGCCGGGGACCGACCGATCGCGCCCCGCCGCCGGGATCGTCCGCGGACCGCGCCTAGTCCAGATCGCCGCCGTGCAGCACGGCCCCCACGATGTTGCACAGCCGCGTGAACTGCTCCTCCGACACGTCCCGGTCGAACACCCCGTGGCCGAGCCGATCCCGGAGCTGTCCCAGGTCCTCCACGTCGGCCTGGTCATGGTCGTCGACCAGGCCGTGGGCCACCAAATCCTTGGCCAATGCCGTCGTCGTGCTGAAGCTGTTGCGTTCGACACCGAGAGTGGCAAGCTGCAGCCGGGTTGCAGCCTCCAGAAGCGACCACAAGAGCAGGAGTGCCGCCGCCCTTTCACCCTGGTCAAACATCCTCCGGGCTGCCGGCAAGCGCATGGCGATCTCGTCGGCATCATGAATCGGCAGTTTCGGATGCGGTTTCTCAGGAAAGACCACGTCGAGACGCCATCCCGGATGGCGCCGAATCTCGCCGGCCAATTCGACGAGCGGTGCCTGTTCCTCGCCGAAGCGGTTCACCGAGATAACCACGCTTCCCGCATTGCTGGTCGCGACGGCGTCGGGGCCATAATCCTTCAGGAAATCAGGAAGCTCGCCCGGCTTCGGATACAGCGTGAACTCGTAACCCTTCCGTTGGTAATCGTGCCCGACCCTCTCGAGGGTGGCCCTATGGTTGGTGTCCGTCGATGGGCTCATCGCGGCATCTCCTGATGGTCGGGGGCCTCGCCCAGGCCGATCAGCACGAAATCGCGCTTTTCCCGAAGGGCGTCCGCAAGCGCCGGTGACGACAAGGAAACGACCACGAGATCGTCGATGCGTGTCTTCCTTGCAAGCACCTGGACCACTTGCCTGTCGTCACGGTAAAGCACTTCGCACATCGCATCCAGCGTCGGCTTTATGAAGTTGTCAACGTCCAGATTGGTATCCCCCAAGTAGAAATATACCATCCAAACCGACACCGTCGAACCTGCCGCGTCGGGTTCGGACCAGTCTCTTGTCGCCGTTCTTGCCGCTTCTGCGACACGCTGCTTGTAGGCATCCTTTTTCCTGCCTTTCGATTGCGCCGAGGCGGGCGTGCCCAACACCGCGAACTCGAAACCCTCGGATCCGATCTGAGGCATGGCGGGCGCCGTCCCCGCCCCACCCCTACCGGTCCACCCCGCCCATGCAGAGGTACTTGATCTCGAGGAACTCCTCGATGCCGTATCTGGAGCCTTCGCGGCCGATGCCGGATTCCTTGAAGCCGCCGAACGGGGCGACCTCGGTGGAGATGATGCCCTCGTTGATGCCGACGATGCCGTATTCCAGGCCCTCCGCCACCCGCCACACCCGGCCGATGTCGCGGCTGTAGAAATAGGCGGCCAGACCGAACTCGGTGTCGTTGGCCATCGCGATCGCCTCGGCCTCGGTGCGGAAGCGGAACATCGCGGCGACCGGGCCGAAGGTTTCCTCGCGGCTCAGCTTCGTACCGGGGGGGACGTCGACCAGCACGGTCGGTTCGAAATAGGTGCCGCCCAGGCGATGCCGCTTGCCGCCGACCACCACCCGGGCCCCCTTCGACACGGCATCGGCGATGTGGTCCTCCACCTTGGCCACGGCGGCCGGATCGATCAGCGGCCCCTGCTGGGCGCCGTCTTCCATGCCATTGGCGACCTTCAGCAGCTTCACCGCCGCCGCCAGCTTCTCGGCAAAGGCGTCATAAACGCCGTCCTGGACCAGCAGCCGGTTGGCGCAGACGCAGGTCTGGCCCATGTTGCGGTATTTAGAGGCCATCGCGCCCTTCACCGCGGCCTCCAGATCGGCATCGTCGAACACGATGAACGGGGCGTTGCCGCCCAGCTCCAGCGACAGCTTCTTCACCGTGCC
>CAZTNV010000460.1:0-2507 GCA_964615535.1 uncultured Mycobacteriaceae bacterium
TCCCGCCGTTTCCGGCGGTGTCGTTGACCCTCAGCATGACGGGGGAGCTGGGCGCGCGCTACCAGTTCGGGCCGGGCACGATCGGGGGCACGATCAAGGCCAGCGGCTATTTCCTCTCGGACGACCCGCGGATCGAGGCCAGCCTGAACGCGAAGATGAAACTGCCAGCCTTCGGCGAACTCTACGGGCGGTTCGGGGTCCTGATCGGGGCGGCGGTGACCGGCGGCGTGGTGGGGGCGGAGGGCGGTGTCTACATGGTTCCGTCGGTCCGGCTGGCCCTGCTCGGCAGCGTCGAAGCCGATGCAAAATACGCGCAGGGCAAGGGTTTCAGCTTCGGCGGCATTGCCAAGGTCGATGGCAGCCTGACCGGAAAGTTCGGCGTCGACGCGGCGGTGCGGGTCTATTTCATGCGCGGGCTGGCTGAAAAGGAATGGCTCATCCCGATCAAGACCTGGGGGCCGATCAACCTGATCGACAACTTCACGCTCACGCTCGGTAAGGTCGCCTACTCGTCCGAGACCGGGATGACCTGGCCAAGTCTGAGCGACATCAAGCTCGAGCCGGCAAAATACAGCCCGATGGCCATGATGAAGAAGATGCTCGGTGAGCAGAAGGGCGAGAAGAGCAGCGCGACCGGCGGGTCGGGGGGGAGATAGCGATGACCGGATACACCCGATCCCCCAAGGTGCTGAAAGGCGGCTTCGTCGTGATGGACGTTGCTGGCCAGAAGGTGCTGCGGGTGCACCCGTTCCAGTACAATCCCGACAGTTTGTCGCGCACGCTGGTCCCACGCGGGGCAGCTTCGACTGGCGGCGACAACTACGAGGGCTTTCGTCTGACCGGCCCGCCGGTCGAGACCATCGGGTTCGAGATCGAATTCGACGCGACCGACGATCTCGAGCATCCGCAGGACCATGCCGCGACCGTGGAGCATGGCGTTGCCCCGCTGCTGGCCGCGCTGGAAAGCTTCATCACCCCGAGGGCGGAAACCATCACCGCCGCCGACGCGCTGGCCGGGAAGGGAATGATCGAGATATTCCAGGAACCGGGCGAGCTGCTGCTGCTGGTGCTGGGGCCGGGGCGGGTGCTGCCGGTGCGGATCGCCAACTTCGCGATTGTCGAAGAGGCGTTCGACCTGCGGCTGAATCCGATCCGCGCCAAGGCCACCCTGGCGTTCCAGGTGCTGGGGACCAACGACCTGGCGATGTCAGGCAAGGCGGCAGAGCTGTTTCTGGCTTACCTGCGGCGGCGCGAAGGTCTCGTCGCCGGGCTGGGCGGGTCGCTGCAGGCGCTCGGACTGGTGGGGGTGTGATGCCGTTTTCTCCGGACAGCCGCTATGTCAATTTCGCGCAGCGCAGCCGCCTGAGCGCTGACGGCGAAGAACAGTTCTTCCTTGCCCGGCGGATCATTCCGCAGGCTGACAGCTATGCCTTCGCCCAGACCGTCCGCGCAGACAAGGACAGTCGGATCGACTGGCTGGCGGCGCAGGCGATCGGCAATCCGCTGCTGTACTGGCAGATCTGCGATGCCAATGGCGTGACTGAACCGGCCGCGGCGCTCGAACCGGATGGCAAGACCATCGGCATCCCGATCCCGAGGGGGGCGGGCGATGCTTAAGGGTGTCCAGTTAAAGCTGCTGATCGGCCCGGTGGTGGTCAATCCCGCCCCGCGCGAAGTGATGGAGGCGATGACCGGCGCGACCGTTACTCAGGCTTCGGGCCAGCGCTCGGGCTTCCAGGTAGAGTTCACCTATTCCGCCAGTTCGCCGATCGCGCGCACACTGGTGCCGAGCGGGTTCTTCGACCCGATGAACCGGGTAATCCTGGTAGCGGTGCTCAATGGCACCGAATATGTGCTGAGCGATGGGCCGATCAAGCGGATCGATACCGTCGCCAGCAATCGCCCGGGAGAGAACAAGCTTACCATCACCGGCGAAGACGTGACCGGCTACATGGATGCAATCGAGTGGACCGGCATGCCATTCCCGGCCATGCCGCCGGTCGCGCGGGTGCTGCTGATGATCGCCAAGTACGCGATGTTCGGGGTTATCCCGGTCACGATCCCGCCGATCTTCTCCACCATCAAGATGCCGACCGACAAGTACGCGCACCAGCGCGGCACTGACTACCAGTACATCACCGAGCTGGCTCAGCAAGCCGGGTACGAGTTCTATGTCACGGCAGGCCCGGCGGTCGGTACCAACACCGCTTACTGGGGCCCGCAGGTGCGGGTCGGCCAGATTCAGCCAGCGCTGACGATCGACATGGATCGTGCCTCCAACGTCTCGTCGATGACCTTTTCCGTCGATGGCAATGCTGCCGTAGTGCCGATTGCGCATGCCAAGATCGCGCGCGTGTCCGTGCCGATACCCGTGCCGAACGTCGCGATCCTGAAGCCGCCGCTATCGGCCCGGCCGGTGGTGCCGACCAAGACCCGCTGGCTGGAGACGGAAAAGTTTGACGAAGCGGAGATCCTCTCGCGACTGGTGGCTGGCGCCGGGCTGGTCG
>CAZTNV010000461.1:0-2472 GCA_964615535.1 uncultured Mycobacteriaceae bacterium
GCTTCGCCTTGACGCGGACCATGTCCATGACCGGCACGCCTTCGGTGATGCAGACGATCAGCGGAATTTCCGCATCGATCGCTTCCTCGATGGCGGCGGCTGCGCCAGCTGGCGGGACGTAGACGACGGACGCGTTGGCGCCGGTCTTTTCCTTGCCTTCAGCGACGCTGGAGTAGATCGGGAGCTCCTGGCCGTTATCGGCCTTCCACATCTCGCCGCCCTTCTTGGGGTGAATGCCGCCGACCATCTGGGTGGCGTAATAGCCGAGCGCCTGATTGGTGTGGAACGAGCCGGTATTGCCGGTCATCCCCTGCGTAAGGACTTTCGTGTTCTTGTCGATCAGAATGGACATGACGGTTAACCCCGCACCGCTTTGACAATTTTCTGGGCGGCATCATCAAGATCGTCTGCCGGAATGACGTTCAGGCCGCTCTCGCGGATGATCTTCTTGCCGAGATCGACATTCGTTCCTTCAAGGCGCACGACCAGCGGCACCTGCAGGTTCGTCTCTTTCACGGCCGCGATCACGCCTTCGGCGATGACATCGCATTTCATGATGCCGCCGAAGATGTTCACGAGAATGCCCTTCACGTTGGGATCCTTCATGATGATCTTGAAGGCCGCAGCCACCTTCTCCTTGCCGGCGCCGCCGCCGACATCGCAGAAGTTGGCAGGCTCTTCGCCGTAAAGCTTGATGATGTCCATCGTCGCCATCGCGAGGCCAGCGCCGTTGACCATGCAGCCGATGGTGCCGTCGAGCGCGATATAGGCGAGGTCCCATTCAGCCGCTTCGAGCTCCTTGGCGTCCTGTTCGGTCTCGTCCTTCAGCGCAGCAACATCCGGATGACGGAACAGCGCATTGCCGTCGAACGACACCTTGGCGTCGAGGACTCGCAGATGGCCGTCCTTCATGACGATCAGCGGATTGATCTCCAGCATCGCCATGTCCTTCTCGGTGAAGGCCCGGTAGAGGATGGGGTAGAGATTGAGGCCGTCTTCCGCCGCCGGACCGGTCAGTTCCAGCGCGTCGTTGATCCTGGCCGCATCGGCAGGCGTGACGCCAGCCATCGGGTCGATCTGGACGGTCAGGATCTTCTCGGGCGTATCATGGGCGACCGCCTCGATGTCCATGCCGCCTTCAGTCGAGACGACGAACGCGACGTTCGAGGTGGAACGGTCCACAAGGATCGAGAGATAAAGCTCTTTCTCGATATCGGCGCCGTCTTCAATGTACAGGCGGTTCACCTGCTTGCCGGCGCTAGTCGTCTGCGCCGTGACAAGGTGGCGGCCAAGCATTGCTTCGGCGTGTCTGGCAACGTCTTCCTTGTTGAAGGCGAGTCGCACCCCGCCCTTCTCGCCGGCTTCCGGCTCGATGAACTTTCCCTTGCCGCGGCCGCCTGCATGGATCTGGCTTTTCACGACCCAGAGCGGGCCCGGAAGCGTGTCGACAGCCTTCTGCACGTCGGCGAGCGACAGCACGGGCACACCGTCTGCCACGGGCGCTCCGAAGGATTTCAGAAGCGCCTTGGCCTGGTATTCATGGATGTTCATGGATGATCGTTTCCCTGTACGGCGAGCGGTGCCGGTATATCAAAGGCGCCGTGTCCGTTCCTCGTTGACCGGGCGGGTATATACACGCCTCAAGCTCGCCCGCAACCGGCTGAGTATCGTCTTTGGAACTCAGCTCTCGCGGCTTTCCGCCGGGTCACGCGGGACGATTTCGGCGCTGGCGAGCGGGCTGGGCAGGATGCGTCCATGCTCTGCGCCGGGCTGACTTTCCGGCGCCTCGCGCAGCCGGGCGCGGACCACCATGTAGACGGCCAGAAGGATCAACAGCACACCGGCAAGACCAAACAGGCCGAACCGGCCGCCAAGCCGCACGGCGACGCCGAAGACCAGCGGGCCGACAATCGAGCCCGCCGCCCAGACAAACAGCAGTCCGGACATCACTTGCGGCACCTGGCCCTGGGGCGTCCGGTCGATGGCATGCGACACGCAGATGCCATAGAAACAGAGCGCGCCTGCTCCCCACACCCCCAGCAGCGCGATCACGCCGGCCTCACCGAGCGCCCGGCCGAACACCGCAATCAGGATCGCCGCCCCGCCGGAGACGATAGAGAGAGCAGCGATCACCAGGCGCCTGTCGATGACATCCGAAATCCGTCCCGCCGGCCATTGGATGACCAGGCCGCCCAGCCAGGCCGCCGCTGCCGCAATCGCGGCGGCCGCCGTGCCGCCGCCTGCCAGCGCGAACTTGTCAAAATAGAGCGGCAGGAGGGCCAGCGTGCCGGTATTGATGACGCCGGCCGCGACCACGCCGACCACGGCGGCAGGCGCGATGCTGAACAGCCGCGCAAGCGGCATCGCCTTCCGGTCCGGCGGCGGCGGCTCCTTCAGGCGGGTCAGGCAGGTCGGCACCAGAGCGAGCGCGAGGAAAATGCCCGCCCAGATATAGGACCGGCTGTCGAGCGG
>CAZTNV010000462.1:0-2471 GCA_964615535.1 uncultured Mycobacteriaceae bacterium
GCAACGGGTGCGGCACGGTAAACCCCACCGGGAGCAAGACCGAATAGGGGCGGGCCGGTTGCCTGTGGGAAATCATGGGCACCGACGGGCGTTTCCGCCCGCCGCCCGGGTTGGTCGCGCGAGGCGTCCGGTAACGGGCGTCCCAGATGAATGGCCATCCCTCGACCGAAACCGGCCAATTCCGGGTGCGGTCGAGGACAGAACCCGGCTTATAGATCGTCTGATCCCGCCATCCCATCGTGCAATCGGCCTTTCCGCGCGACCCCAATAGCGGTATTCTGTTAACCATTACTCCTGGGCATTTGCGAGTTCTACATAACCCTTTTCGTTTATAAGGTGAATAGAACATAACACGAACAGACCTAATCCTAAAAGTTAATCAACTCTGGCACTCCTGCGGTGCAAAACAGCTTTCTTGATCCAGGTTCCGTTAAGGTTCCGTCTGAGGAAGTTGCAAATTTCTTTGCGGAAAGAGAGTTTTACTCGCGGTTCCGGTTGACGGACCATGAAAACCCATGCTATCCCACTTAACAGCCGGCGAGAACCCGGCATGACCCGAATTGCGTCGGGTCGGCACCGAAACGCGGGGAGCTTCGGTTGGTGCTCGGGTCGCCTTTGGCGAGGGATGGATGCGGCGCTTCACGTCTCGATACCTCAACAAGATCGACCGGAAGGGCCGGGTCAGCGTGCCCTCGCCGTTCCGCGCGGTCATCGAGGATCAGGGCGCAACCCACTTCTATCTCAAGCGAAACCTGGGCGACGGTGCAATCGACGGCGTGACCGAGGCCTTCATGGCGGAAATCCAGACGAGGATCGAGGCCATGGACATCGGGTCGGACGAGCGGGATGCTCTGGAAGACGAGTATTTCGCCGAAAGCGTCGAGGTCCGCTGCGACCCCGAAGGTCGAATCATCTTACCACGCGACGCGGTCGATTTCGCCGGTCTGGGCGAAGAGGCCCTTTTTGTCGGGCTGGGCTCGCGATTCCAGATCTGGAACCCGGAGACCTACAAGGCGAGTCGCGAGCGGCGGTCCGAAACGGCGCGCAAACTGACCCTGAAACGGGTCAATCCGGCCACCGGCGGAGGATCGGAATGACCGAATCGGCGTCCTGGCCCTCACCTGCCCTGCCTGCGGGCGCCGGATCGGCCGCCGGTGCCCAGCATCGCCCGGTGCTCGCCGCGGAGCTGGTCGAGGCCCTGGCGCCGGCCGCGGGCGAAGTGATCGTCGACGGCACCTTCGGCCGCGGCGGCCATGCCCGCGCGCTGCTCGACGCCGCGGCCTGCCGCGTCGCCGCGCTCGACCGCGATCCCGAGGCGGTCGCCGCCGGCCGGGCGCTGGCCCTTGCCTATCCCGGCCGCCTGACCATCCGCCAGGGCCGGTTCGGCGAGATGGACGTGCTGATCGAGGGGCCGGTCGATGGCGTGGCACTGGATCTGGGGGTGTCGTCGCCGCAGCTCGACGATCCCGAGCGCGGATTTTCGTTCCGTGCCGACGGACCGCTCGACATGCGCATGGCCGGCGCCGACGCCTCGGGCCCGACCGCGGCCGATCTGGTCAACACCCTGCCCGAAGCCGAACTGGCAGATGTGATCTTCGCGCTGGGCGAGGAGCGGCTGTCGCGCCGGGTGGCGCACGCCATCGCCATGGCGCGAGCGGTTGAGCCGATCACCCGAACGCTGCAACTGGCCGAGATCGTCCGCCGGGCGGTGCCGCGCGCGCGTGACGGGATCGACCCCGCAACCCGCACCTTCCAGGCCCTGCGGCTGGCGGTCAACGACGAGCTGGGCGAACTCGACCGCGGCCTGTGCGCCGCCGAGCGCCTGCTCCGGCCGGGCGGCCGGCTGGCCGTGATCGCCTTTCACAGCCTGGAGGATCGCCGCGTCAAGCGGTTCCTCGCGGCGCGCAGCGGCACCGCACCCGGCCCGTCTCGCCACCGCCCGGCACCACGGCCGGCGGCACGCCCGCAACCGACATTCCGCCTGGACCGGCGCCAGCCGGTCACCCCCGGCGCCGCCGAGCTGGCGGCCAATCCCCGCGCCCGCTCGGCTCGCTTGCGGGCCGCGGTGCGTACCGATGCACCCGCCTGGCCGGCGGAAGAGGAGGCAGCATGATCCGCGGCAGCACGGTGTTCTGGGTCGGCCTGACCGCGGTGGTCAGCGCTGTCCTGTTCCACACCAGCTACCAGGCCCAGGGGCTGGAAGACGATCTGGCCCGCCTGAATCGCGGCATCGTGGCCGAGCAGGAGTCGATCCGCATCCTGCGCGCCGAATGGGCCTACCTCAACCGGCCGACCCGCCTCCGCGAGCTGGCCGGCCATCTCGAAGGCCTGGCGCCGCTGCGCAACGACCAGATCATCGCCAGCGTCGAGACCATCCCGATGCCGCTGCCGCCGCCGCCGCCGGCCAGCATGCCGATGGCCCAGGTCCACGGCGTGCCCGGCCTGCCGGCCCTGCCGGTGCCGCCGCGCCG
>CAZTNV010000463.1:0-1698 GCA_964615535.1 uncultured Mycobacteriaceae bacterium
CTCATGGTCGAATACGCGATCACCCGCTTGATGTCGTTCTGGCAGATGCCGATGGTGGCGGCGACGATCGCGGTCAGGGCGCCGACCACCGCGACCACCGCCAGCGCGACCGGCGCATGTTCGAAGATCGGCGACAGCCGCGCCAGCATGAACACGCCGGCCGTCACCATGGTCGCGGCATGGATCAGGGCGGAGACCGGCGTCGGACCCTCCATCGCATCGGGCAGCCAGGTATGCAGCCCGAGCTGCGCCGATTTGCCCATCGCGCCCAGGAACAGCAGCAGGCAGGCCGCGGTTAGCGCATGCACCTCCATGCCGAGGAATTCGAAGGTCGCGGTCTGGATCGGCACGGTCTGGGCCAGGGCGAAGACGGTGTCGAACTGCACCGAGCCGAAGATCACGAAGATCGCGAAGATGCCGAGCGCAAAGCCGAAATCGCCGACCCGGTTGACCACAAACGCCTTGACCGCCGCCGCCCGCGCCGATTCGCGCTCGTGCCAGAACCCGATCAGAAGATAGGAGGCGAGGCCGACCCCCTCCCAGCCGAAATAGAGCTGCACGAAGTCGTTGGCCGTCACCAGCATCAGCATGGCGAAGGTGAACAGGCTGAGATAGCTGAAGAACCGCGCCCTTGCCGGATCGTGATCCATGTAGCCGATCGAGTAGATATGGACCATGGTCGACACGCCGTTGACCACGATCAGCATCACCGCGGTCAGCGTGTCGATGCGCAGCGACCAGTTGACCTCGAAGGCGCCGCTGTCGATCCAGGTGAACAACTCGACAATGCGCGGCTGATCATTTATCGCCACCTGGACGAACAGCACGATCGACAGCAGCAATGCGATGCACATCGCGATGACCGTGACGCCCATGGCACCGCGGTCGCCGATCCAGCGCCCGAACAGGCCGGCGATAATGCAGCCGAGCAACGGCAGGAAGATGGCGGCGATTTCCATGGCGGTTACTTCTTTGGAGTCGGAGAGTCCGGAGATGATTTACCACGATCTGCTGATGCTGCTGGTTTCGTTTTCTCGACGGTCTCAAATGATCCTTTTCTTATTCCAGGCCGCGCGCCCGCGCCTTCAGTCGGTTGTTTGCCTTCAGCCAATACTGAAAATGGTCTGGAAAGATCCTGGCCAACCATAACTTCTGCCGTGAACATAACGCCTGCCTTCTTGTTTGAAAAACCAGGTACTTCTCGCAGTTATTGTTTGCCCATTGTAATCAGAAACAGCTCTCGACCACCCAGAACACTCCGCATAGAGATCAATCGTGCCGATTTTTTCTATCGTCCTCTGCCTCGAACTTTCCACGTGAACCACCGGACTCGCGCGCCTGATCTACAGCCGGCTGCCGTGCAATTGCTAGAACGGAATCTCAGAAATTTCAACGCCGCGGGCGATCAGCCGTCGAAGGTCGAGCGTCTCGCGCTGCTGCGGTGTGAACTGAACTTTATTTAGACTGTAAAGGCCGGCGAGCGGGCCGAGGTCCCTGACCGGGGTATTGAACAGATTGAGCGATTGGAGGCCGGTGAGGCCGGCGAGCGGGCCAAGGTCGCTGACTGGGGTATTCATCAGATCGAGCGATTGGAGGCCGGTGAGACCGGCGAGCGGGCCGAGGTCGCGGACCGGAGTATCCCGCAGATCGAGCGATTGGAGGCCGGTGAGACCGGCGAGCGGGCCGAGGTCGCGGACC
>CAZTNV010000463.1:1798-2455 GCA_964615535.1 uncultured Mycobacteriaceae bacterium
GGGGCATGCGCAAGGCTCAGTGATTGGAGGCCGGTGAGGCCGGCAAGTGAAATGAGATAGTGGACTTGATTTCTCAATTCATCCGGCACCGGCTCTAGGTTGAATTTTGGGGAGCCAGCTTTGGTTGATGGCTTAGGTCCGGCCCCCGAACTCGGCGCTAGGCCTCCGCCCACTCTGCGGATTTTACTCAAATCGATTTCTCGACGAATACCCATTATGACCTCCTCAAGCCTCTGTGCGGTAGAAATGCACTGCCTTGAGAGACTCAGCATTCAACCACACACCGATCGAGTCGGGAACTGCTTCGCCAAGGTTGCGCTCGTCATCAACGTAGTATTCCTTCTCAAGAAAGATGTCCTTGCGATGCGGTGCCAACGAGACGAACGACTGCAGACCGTATACCCCACCAATATAGCGGCCCTTTTCGACCTCGGCGATCACCCAGCACCCCTGCCGTTGAGTCATGAAGAACCAGTCCCAGGCATGAGGTGTCAGCTTGACCGCAGAAACGCCAAAAAAGCCCCACATCCACTGCAATTTCCTTGAACGGAACAATTTGCTCAGAGCGAAGCCAACCAGCATCGGAAAAACGAATAGTACGGACAATTTCCCTATCCAGCTAATGCAGGTGCTGCAACCGAACCGGATCGGCGCCGC
>CAZTNV010000464.1:0-2448 GCA_964615535.1 uncultured Mycobacteriaceae bacterium
AAAGGGTGATGCCCTCGACCAGATAGGCGCTGAAATCGGTTGCCGCCGACCAGGTGTGGCCGGCGCGGATGGTCAGCAGATGGAACGCCGCGACGAACAGCGAGAAGGCCAGGGCAAGGGCAATGGCCAGGACCGGGCGGCGACTCGGGCGTGACTCCATCGGTCTCCGTCCTCCCGGAGCCTGTCCGGCAATCCGGGTTGAGTCCGTCTGCATGACAGACGCTTTATGGCTGATCGGGTAGGGCCTGCCTTCGAGAACAATGGAGCGATCATGCCGCTCGATCTCGCGTCATCAATTTCCGGCGGCCCGGAGTTGTTCCCTTGATCGGGCCGGCCGGCGGCAAAACCGATCGTTCCGACGGTGCCGGTTCGCCCGCGAACACGCCGTTCTTCAAGATCTCGATGGCATGATCATCTTTGATGGATGAGATACTATGTCTTTCGGATATGCTCCCGGTCACCAAACCTTTACAAAAGCGACCTTTTAATGTAGTTATTGTTCGATAACGTACCCCGTTCGCGTGGAAAGTACAGGCTTCGTCGCCAGAGCGCGTGGCCGCCGCTCCGTCAGGAAACCGAACCGCCCTCAATGATGCAATTACGATCCCCGACGGCGGGAGAGCCGGGCCGTCGCCCGCCCTCTCAGGCGCCCCGATCCGAGATCGCGGAGGCCCTGCACATTTCGCGGAAGGCCTTCATCGGCGTCGCGGTGTTCAGCTTCTTCATCAATCTGCTGATGCTGGTCTCGCCGATCTACATGCTGCAGGTCTACGACCGGGTGCTGTCGAGCCGCAGCGAGAATACCCTGGTCGCGCTGACCGTTCTGGCGATCGGGCTGGTGCTGCTGATGTCGCTGCTCGATCTGCTGCGCACCCAGGTGCTGGTCAGGATCGGCGTCCGGTTCGACGACTATCTGGGCGAACGGCTGTTTGCGGCGATCTGCCGGGTGACCATCCGCTCGCCGGAAAGCGGTCAGGTGCAGGCGCTGCGCGATCTGGACAGCGTGCGCGAATTCCTGACCGGGCAGGGGTTGTTCGCGTTTTTCGATGCGCCCTGGGTGCCGTTCTTCATCGGTCTGGTGTTCCTGTTCCATCCCCTGCTGGGGCTGGTCGCGCTGGTCGGCGCGCTGGTGCTGTTCTGCCTGGCGCTGATCACGGAATACGCCACCCGGCATCCGCTGCGTAATGCCGGGGCGATGAATATCGGTGCGGTGCGGTTCGCCGACGTCACCCTGCGCAATGCCGAGGCGCTGACCGCCATGGGCATGCTGCCCCAGATGCTGCGCCGCTGGCGCGGGTCGCACGGTCAGGTCATGGCCCTGCAGGCGACGGCAAGCGACCGGGCGGGCGTGCTGTCGGCCTTCACCAAATTCTGGCGCATTGCCCTGCAGATCGCGATCCTGGGCGTCGGCGCCTATCTGGTGCTGCTCGATGAAATCACCGCCGGCGTGATGGTGGCGGCGTCGATCGTGATGGGCCGGGGTCTGGCGCCGGTCGAACTGGCGGTCGGGGTGTGGAAGCAGTTCGTTGCGGTCCGCTCGTCCTATGGCCGGCTGACCTCGCTGCTCGCCGCCGTGCCGCCCGAGCCGGCGAAGATGCCGCTGCCGCCGCCCCAGGGCAACATTGCGGTCGACCGGGCCACCGTGGTGCCGCCGGGATCGAAGACCCCGTCGCTCAAGGCGGTGTCGTTCAGCATCGGCGCCGGCCAACTGATCGGCGTGGTCGGCCCGAGCGCCGCCGGCAAATCCTCGCTGGCGCGGCTGCTGGTCGGGGTGTGGCCGCCCTATGGCGGCGCGGTGCGCCTGGACGGCGCCGAGCTGTCAAGCTGGACGCCCGAGGCGCTGGGTCCGCATATCGGCTATCTGCCGCAGGACATCGAGCTGTTCGAGGGCACGGTGGCGGAGAACATCGCGCGATTCGGGGAGATCGATCCGGAGGCGGTGATCGAGGCGGCCCGCTGCGCCGGGGTTCACGATCTGATCCTGCAATTGCCGGATGGCTACGACACGTCGATCGGGGCGCGCGGCCTGACCCTGTCGGCCGGCCAGCGCCAGCGCATCGCTCTGGCCCGCGCGCTTTATCGCTACCCGTCGCTGATCGTGCTCGACGAGCCGAACTCCAATCTGGACTCCGAGGGCGAAGCGGCGCTGGCCGAGGCGCTTCAGCGGCTGCGCTCGCACGCCGTCACCGCGGTGATCATCTCGCACCGGCCGAACATCCTGGCCAGCGTCGACCGCATCCTGGTGCTGCGCGACGGCATGGTGCAGCAATATGGCAGCCGTGACGAAATCCTGGCGGCGATCCGCCGGCCGCAGGCGGTGCCGTCGCCGCCCGCCGCCACGGCGATTCCGGCCGCCAACGCAGTGGGATCGTGAACCATGGCCGACCTGCCCGCGCCTCCCGCCCCATCCCGGCCCGCTTCCGGCATGCCGGCCGCCGCACCGGCAAC
>CAZTNV010000465.1:0-565 GCA_964615535.1 uncultured Mycobacteriaceae bacterium
GGCATAGGCCGACAGGCTCTCGACATAGCGGCGCTGCCCTTCGGCATAGATGGTGTCGAACGCCAGGCTGGACTTGCCCGACCCGGACAGCCCGGTGATCACCACCAGGCTGTCGCGCGGCAGATCGACGTCGACATTCTTCAAATTGTGCTCACGCGCACCGCGCACGCTGATGGTCTTGTGCATGCACCGCCCCTGCCGGGCCGAATGACGGGAAAATGCCGAAGGGTTCGCCGTTTGGTCCCGATCGAATATGGGCCGCAGACGGCGCAAGAGCGAGTCCGAAGGCCGCGGATCGCCACGGTGCGCAAGCCCTGGCAATCCCTCGCCCCGCCGACTTTCCTCGACCGCCGGTCGGTGAGCGAGTGCGATGCCGCAATCTCCGGTTCGAGCAGGCGGCACGGCGGGTCCGGGCCGGCCGGGAGGCCGGCACCGCCGGCGGGCTAGTCCCCGAACACCATATCCAGATTGTCCGCATCGATCGCCCGGTCGAACCAGCGGTCGAGCGTGTCCGGATCGGCGGCGGCGATGCGGCCGAGGGCCGGGTCGGGAACGCCGCCGAACC
>CAZTNV010000465.1:575-2104 GCA_964615535.1 uncultured Mycobacteriaceae bacterium
GATCAGGATTTCGGCCTTGCCCTCCGCCTTGCCCTCCGCCTTGCCCTCCGCCTTGCCCTCCGCCTTGCCCCTGGCGATGCCCATGGCGAGCCCCTGGGCTCGACCCTCGGCCATCCATTGTTCCGCTGCGATCGACATGATCCGTTCCTCCGCGTGTTCCGGGATCGTCCGGCGCAAGACCCGGCGCAGGGTTGCCGGGTCGATCCGGTTTGTCCCAGCCAGAATATAGTTCAGCACAAGGACCAGGAACTCCAGACCCTCGGCCCAGCCCACCCGAATCAGCTCGGCCAGCGCCGCCTCGTCGCCGAGGTCGCGCACGGCGTGCTTCAGGATCAGCAGCCCGGCACGCAGCTCGTCGTTCGACGACAGCTCGGCATCGGGGGTGCGGGCGAGATCGAACAGGGCATAGCGGAAATCGAGATGGTCCGGCCGCAGCTCGTCGATGCCGTCGATCAGGGCGCCGAAGGACCGGCCGACGCTCCAGCACGCCTCCCCGTGATAGATCACCAGAGGCAGAATCGGCGGCGGGGCCGAGCCCGAATGATCGCGCTCGTGGCGTTCCCAGATTCGCGTCATATAGCGCAGCAGTTGCAGGGCGATGCGCGGCGCCGGGTACCGCTTGTGTTCGATCAGACAATAGACCAGCACCGGCCGGCCCTGCACCGTGTGCACCCGGTACAGCAGGTCGCTGGCATGCGCGCCCAGGGCCCCGTCGATGAAGCTGCCGTCGATCCGTTCCGCCGGGTTCGGCGCCAGCCGGGCCGCCAGCGCGGGCGGCAGGCGTTCGCGCAGCAGCGCGTCGGCCGCGCCCGGCCGCTCCATCACCGCCTTGAAGAACCGGTCGTGATTCGGAATCAGGCCGGTCACGACCCTCCGCCGGTCACCCTGGCCAGGGCCGCCTCCAGCGACAGCTCCACCCGTTCGCCGGTGGCGCGGCGCTTGAGTTCCACGGTGCCGGCCTTCACGCCGCGCGGGCCGACCACGAGCTGCCAGGGCAGCCCGATCAGGTCCATGTCGGCGAATTTGGCACCGGCCCGTTCGTCGCGATCGTCGTAGAGCACGGTGCGGCCGGCCTGCTGCAGGCGGCGGTCGATGTCGTCGCAGGCGGCGTCGGTGGCGGCGTCGCCCGAGCGCAGATTGATCAGGGCAACGTCGAACGGCGCCACGCTGTCGGGCCAGATGATGCCGTCCTCGTCATGGCTGGCCTCGATGATCGCCCCGGCAAGGCGGGACACCCCGATGCCGTAGGAGCCCATATGCACCGCCACCTGCTCGCCCTGCGGGCTGGTCAGGAACGCGCTCATCGGCTGGGAATACTTGGTGCCGAAATAGAAGATGTGGCCGACTTCGATGCCGCGGCGGCGGACCTGACGATCCGGCGGCACCTGACGGTTGAACTCCGCGGGGTCGTGCTTCTCATCGGTGCGGGCGTAGAGGCTGGTCCAGAAATCGACCACCGGCGCCAGATCCGAGTCGTACCCGAGATCGGACCCCAGAACGTCGCAGTCCAGGAAATCCCGGTGGCAGAA
>CAZTNV010000465.1:2114-2421 GCA_964615535.1 uncultured Mycobacteriaceae bacterium
CGTGGCTGAGATTGCCGCCGATCGGACCGGTTTCCGCCTCCATCGGGATGGCGCGCAGGCCCATCCGGGCGAAGGTGCGCAGATAGGCCACGAACATCTTGCGGTAGGAGCGCAGCGCACCGTCGTAATCGATGTCGAAGCTGTAGGAATCCTTCATCAGGAACTCGCGCCCGCGCATCACGCCGAAGCGCGGGCGGACCTCGTCGCGGAACTTCCACTGGATGTGGTAGAGGTTCAAGGGCAGCTGCTTGAAGCTCTTGACGTGGCGGCGGAAGATGTCGGTGACGTTCTCCTCGTTGGTCGGCCC
>CAZTNV010000466.1:0-2377 GCA_964615535.1 uncultured Mycobacteriaceae bacterium
GGCGGCACGATCACCCCGCCCGCGCCCATCACCGGCTCGCCGATGAACGCCGCGACGGTGTCGGGGTCCTCGCGCAGGATCATCGCCTCCAGGTTCCCGGCCAGGCGGGTGGCGAACTCCTCTTCGGTCTCGCCGGGCAGCGCGTGGCGGTAATGGTGCGGGCAGTCGGCGTGCAGGATGCCGGCGATCGGCAGGTCGAAATCGCGGTGGTTGTTGGGCAGCCCGGTCAGGCTGGCGGTCGCCACGGTGACGCCGTGATAGGCGCGGTGGCGGCTGATGATCTTCTTCTTGCGCGGCCGGCCGCGGGCGTTGTTGACGTACCGGGCCAGCTTGACCGCGGTGTCGTTGGCCTCCGACCCGGAGGTGGCGAACAGCACCTTGCCCATGCCGCCGGGCGCGATCGCGACCAGCCTTTCCGCCAGATCGATCGCCGGCGGCGTGCTGCGGTGGGCGAAGCCGTGATAGGCCGGCAGGGTGCGGAGCTGGCCGATCGCGGCCTCGACCAGCCGGTCCTCGCTGAACCCCAGCGCGGCGCACCACAGCCCGGCCAGCCCCTCGACATAGCGGTTGCCCGCCTGGTCGAACACATGCACCCCCTCCCCCCGGACGATCACCAGCGGGCCTTGCGCCTCGTGCCGGCGGGCATCGGTATAGGGGTGCAGATGATGGGCGACATCGCGTTGCGCGAGCGAATTGGACAAATTGGGCAAAATGGGCAAGATGGACATTCTGACGGCCTCGCGCGGCGAAAGCGCCAGTCTGTCACGGAATGTCACGGTTTGTAACGGGCCGCGGGGCGCCACGCCCCTCCGACTGGCCACGCCTCAGGTGGCCGCTCTCGCCGCCAGCGTCAATCAGCGGCGATGAACAGGCCGGCGCCGGCATGCGCGTCTCTGCCGAGCAGAAGCGGGCCGGCGATCACAACCTTGAAGTCCAGCCGCACCCGTGCGGCGACCCCGCCATGCGGACCGGCCGCCAGATCGGTCACCTGGATCTCGGGCCGGGGCAGACCGCGCCGTTCGCATTCGCCCAGCAGGTCGATGGTCAATGCCCGCTCCCGCTCGTCCGGCCGGCGGGGGTGGCGCGTCACGCGATAGGCGGTGCGCGAGGTCCACGACCGCGACCGCGCGAACACCCCGTCCTCGCCATCGGGTGCGCAGGCCGGCGCGAACTCCAGCACCCCGGCCGGCCCCGCCCGGACCCGGGTCACTGCGCCGACCACCTGATGGAACCGCCGTCGCTGGTCGAGGGTCGGAGGCGGCCAGGACCGGTCGACCCGCCAGGGCGCGACCACGCAGACCCGGTCGAGCCGGCCGTCGCCGTCGCGATCCTCGGCCAGGAGGTAGACGTGCCGATGCCAGCCGGACCGCGCCGGGCCGGGACCGTCGCCCTCCTGGCCGGAGAACCGGGGCAACCCCTCGCCGTTCAGCTCGCGATCCAGGCTCGTCAGCGCCCGCCGCACCGCGCGGACCACCGCCGGCCACGCCGCCAGCAACGGGCGGGTTTCGGGCGCGGCGACCAGCACCAGCGCGTCGGGAAAGCTGTTGCGCACCGGGCACATCAGCCCGAGTCCGCAATACCGTCCGTCGCCCAGCACCAGCGGCCCGCGCACCGGTGCGGCAAAGGCGATCTCGACATGCCAGAGTCGCGCGGCATCGAACCGCGTGCCGGCGGCGAACGCCTCCGCCCGCATGCCCTTGCCGAAGAACGGCTCGCGCTGCACCCGCACGGTCGCGGCCGGCACCGCCACCCCGGCATGGCGCAGCGCCTGACGCACGGCGTGCAGCGCCGCCCCGCCGGCCGCCGCCTCGACCGCCGCGCGCTCCCGGCCCCCGGTTCGGCCGACCCGTCGCGCCTCGGGCAGGACGGCGGGCGTGACGGTGTGCCAGACCAGCCCCGGCGGCTGTTCCGTTTCGATGCCGTAATGGCGGAGCATCGCCTTGTCCTGTGCGGGGGCGAGCAGCGGAAGGTCCCCGTCCCCGGTCCCAACCTCCCCGGTCCGAACCTCCCCGGTCTCCCAGTCGATACCGAGATCCAGACCGGAATAGGCCCAGGCCAGATCCGGCACCCGGATCGGGCAATCCGGCGGGATTTCCACCAGCACCCGGCGAATCGCCGGATCGGCATGATCGGACCCGATCGACGGCAGCGGCACAAGCCGGACCCGCGCCGCCTTGCCGGCCTCGGAGGCATCGACGGAACCGATTATGACCTTGTCGATCACCGGCCGTTTGTCGGGCAGCTCCGCGCCCAGGCGCCGCGCCGCCGCCTTCTGGATATCCCTGGCCAACGCCGCCACCCGCGCCAGGGGCCAGGGGTGGAAGCGGCGATCGGCTCGCGGCTCCCGGCCGGCGGGCGGCGCATCCGCTTCCGCGGG
>CAZTNV010000467.1:0-1704 GCA_964615535.1 uncultured Mycobacteriaceae bacterium
CGAGATTTTCGCGCTCGACCGCAACCGCGCCCGCGCCTACGACCATGCCTATCTCGACATCGGCTACGGCGTGACCATCTCCGGGCCGCACATCGTCGGCCGGATGACCTCGGTGCTCGACCTGACCAACGGCAAGAAGGTGCTGGAGGTCGGCACCGGCTCGGGCTATCAGGCCGCCATCCTGTCCTATCTGACCGATCAGGTCTATTCGGTCGAAATCATCCAACCGCTGGCCGAGCGCACCCGCGCGACCTACGACCGGCTGGCCGCCGGCAATTATCCCGAATACGGCAACATCCGGACCAAGGCGGCGGACGGCTATCACGGCTGGGCGGAATTCGCGCCGTTCGATGCGATCATCGTGACCGCGGCGATCGACCATATCCCGCCGCCCCTGCTCCAGCAGCTCGCCACCGGCGGCACGATGTGCATCCCGGTCGGGCCGCTGGGTGCCCAGACGCTGCTCAAGGTGACCAGGACGGTCGAGCCGGACGGCACCGTCTCGATCGCCCGCGACGACGTGTACGGGGGCCGCCGCACGGTCAGCTTCGTGCCGTTCACCCGCGAGGGCGGCGGCAACTGGTTCGGCCGCGGGCCGCGCCAATAGGCCCGGAACCCGGCCCCGGCGCCACGGAGCCCGCCCGATGACCACCGATGCAGCGCGCGCCGAAACCGGCACCGTCACGGGCACGGGCACGGGCACGCCGGGCCTGTCGCTCGCCTTCTACCTGACCGTCGCGCTGATCTCGGGGGCGATCATCGCCTTCCAGATCGCCACCATGCGGGTGTTCTCGATCGCGAGCTGGGCGCATTTCGGCTCGCTGGTGGTGTCGATCGCGATGTTCGGCTTCGGCGTGATCAGCGCCGTGATGTGCATCGCCAAGGACCATTTCCAGCGGCGCTGGTCGTTCTGGGTGGCCGCCTCGCTCTTGTCCTTCGGGCCGCTGATGGTGGCGGCCAACACCCTTGCCCAGACGCTCGAGTTCAACCCGATCTTCCTGATCTCCGATCCGACTCAGATCTGGCGGCTGCTCGGCGCCTTCGCGCTGTATTTCGTGCCGTTCCTGCCCGGCGCGCTGTTCCTCGGGCTGATCTTTCTCAAGGGGCAGCGCTCGTTCGGCAAGGTCTACTTCGCCAATATGACCGGCTCGGGGCTGGGCGGGCTCACCCTGCTGCTGTCGATGTACCTGATCCTGCCCGACCGGCTGCTGCTGGTGCCGCTGGCGATGTGGGTCCTGGGCGCCACGATCTGGTTCGCGGGACAGGGGGATCGGCGCTCCCTGGGGCTGCTGGCCGGGGCCGGCGCGGCCGCGGTGGCGGTCGCCCTGTCGTTCACCCAGATCGCCGTTTCGCCCTACAAATCGGTCAGCTATCTGCAGAATCTGGCCGAGCTGCCAGAGCGCATCCACCGCTCGGCCAGCCCGCTCGGGCTGGTGGAGGTCTATCGCAGCCCGTCCTTCCACTTCGCGCCGGGCCTCAGCGACATGGCGGCGCTCAATCTGGCGGAGATGCCGGCCAACGCCTTCCTGGCCATGTACATCGACGGCGACGGCCCGATCGGCATCATGCGGACGCTGCCCGAAAGCCAGCTCGGCTATTTCCGCTATCTGCCGATGCACACGCCTTACGTGCTGCGCGAGCGGCCGAACGTGTTCGTGGTGCAACTGGGCGGCGGCATTTCCACCGAGCTGGCGCTGGCCTCGG
>CAZTNV010000467.1:1714-2359 GCA_964615535.1 uncultured Mycobacteriaceae bacterium
GGGCGCGCGCGCGGTGACCGTGGCGGAGGGCAACCCGGCGGTGCTGCGGGTGCTGCGCGACGATCCGGCGATCGCCGCCCTGACCGGCGACATGCTGCGCGACCCGCGGGTCACCGTGGTGCCCTATGACGGCCGGCTGCACGCCGCAGCCTCCCCCGGCCGCTACGACATCATCGATTTCAGCCTGGCCGATTCGACTGGGCTGGCCAGCCCGGGCGGCATCTCGATCTTCGAGCAGTACGGCTATACGCAAGAGGCCATGCAGTCCTGCATGCGGGCGCTGGCGCCCGGCGGGCTGCTCTCGGTCACCACCTGGAACCGCGAGAACCCGCCCAAGGCGGTGCTGCGGCTGTTTTCCACCCTGCTGTCGGCGGCGCACGCGCTGCATCCGGGCGACGTCGCCGGCCGGTTCTACATCACCCACACCTATCTCTCGACCGTCACCGTGTTGTACGCCCGCGACGGCTTCGCCCCGGCGGAGCTGGAGCGGCTCGACCGGCATGCCCGCGCCATGGCGTTCGACGTGCTCTACCGGCCGGGCATGAGCTATGACGGCGATCCCGGCGGCGCGGTGTTCCAGGCGTTCCGCGATCTCTATTTCGCGCCCGACCGGCTGGCCGCCGCCGAGGCCGCGGCCGACGCCAT
>CAZTNV010000468.1:0-2354 GCA_964615535.1 uncultured Mycobacteriaceae bacterium
TCGGCCCGGTCGCCGGGCTGCGGGACGCCGATCTGTGCGCCGCGCCGGGCGGCAAGACGGCGCAGCTCGTCGCGGCCGGGGCGACCGTGACCGCGGTCGACCGGTCGGAGGCGCGGCTCGGCCGGGTGCGGCAGACCCTGGGGCGGCTCGGGCTTTCGGCGGAGCTGGTTGCGGCGGATGCCGCCGTCTGGGCGGGGGCCGAACCGTTCGACGCGGTGCTGGTCGATGCGCCGTGCAGCTCGACCGGCACGATCCGCCGCCATCCCGACATCCAGCGGCTGAAACAGCCGGCCGATATCGTCGATCTGGCGGCGCTGCAAACCCGGCTGCTGGCCCATGCCGCGACGCTGGTCCGGCCCGGCGGGCGGCTGATCTGGTGCACCTGCTCGCTCCAGCCGGAGGAGGCGGAGCGGCAGATCGAGATCCTGCTGTCCTCCGGCGCCCCCCTGCGCCGCGACCCGATCGCCGCGGCGGAGGCGGGCGGCCTGTCCGAACTGATCACCCCGGCCGGCGACCTCCGCACCCTGCCCTGCCACGTCCCGGAGTTGGGCGGGCTGGACGGGTTCCACATCGCAAGGCTGCGGCGGAGCGGGGAGGGGTAGGGGGATCTATCGGGGCGGGGCGGCGCTTCAATGGATCTCGATGACCTTTTGGACCTCTTCGCCGTGGTGGTCGATCACCTTGACGCAGATGCGACCCGAGGGCGGTTTGGGAAACGCCCGCGAAATGGTCGAATTCAGCTCGGCCCAGGCGGCGTCGTCGATTTCCGCCTTGAGTGCCCGCTTGAGGTTGTCGTAAGGGTCCTTGCCCAGGAAATAGGCCTGACGGACGAAGAAGCTCTCGCCGCTGTAGTCGTCGTCGACGAACCAGCAGGCAATATCCTCCTGCGGATCGAGCGTGCTTTCCACCTTGCCGGTGTTCGGGTCGATGTGGTCGGAGCCCAGGATTTCCACCTGCATCATGCCGTCCGGCAGGTAGTGCTCCTTCACCTCCGGCTCGCCGTAGACCACGAACAGGCGGACATTCTTGGTCGCTTTCAGCCGGTCGCCCATTCGGATGTCCTGGTCCATCCGGGCCTTGAGCAGGCGGAGATCGCCGAAGTTGAACCGGCTTTCGTCCACGTCGGCAGTAAAGCTGAAGCCGCAGACGATCAGCAGGTCGAACAGGTCCTTGGCCTCGCGCGCGGCGTTCTTCACCAATTCATAGCCGACCGTGTCGTATTCCGGGCCGATGCAGAGCGCGGCGCGGCGCTGCTCCCCGTCCGGGTCCTCGTACAGCCCTTCGAACTGAAGATAGCCCCGCCGGCTGACGAAGGGTTTCAACCAAAGGAACCGGATGTGCTGGCCGGTGCGCTTGTCGTGCACGCCGGCGGCCTTGATCTGTTCGTAGACCACGTTCGAGAAATCGTGGCGAACCGAGTCCGCCACTGCGTCGCGATCGTCCAGATCAAACATGGCGAGGGCGGCCGGGCTGTCCGGATCGGCCGGCAACACGCGATGGGGAGACAGGCTTTCCACCGTGAACGGGCCGGCGACACGCACCACGCCTTTCTTGACGATGGGCTTGTCGTAGAGCGGTTCCTCCTCCGCGTTTCTGGTCATGCTGTCGTCGATTTCCGCCTGGCGCCTGCGCCGCAGATCCCACCATGACGCATGCACAGTCCTGGCTTCGCCCGGCCATGACTCCTGCGGCTCGCGCGGGACCTGCCATTCTTCCCATGAGACGGTCACAAGCCGGTTCAACTCCGCCCGCAGCGGCTCCATCTCCGCCTGGAAGCGGTCCCAGATGAGGTCGATCTGGGCGTTGTTGGCGATCGATTTCAGGGTGACATGGCGCGCCTTTTCAATAACAAAGCCGTGCCGGATATCGTTGCCGTAGGTGCGATCGGACGGCGGCGGCTTGCCGGTCCTTTCGCCTTCTGCCTCCGCCCCCTCGGCGCTGTCCATCAGGTGGTAATAGTCGTAGCGCGCGCCCATGATGCGGCCGCGGGCAAGCGCCAGCGCGACCCGGCTGGTATCAATGGTGATCCACCGCCGGCCCCACTGCTCCGCCACATAGGCCGTGGTGCCCGACCCGCAGGTCGGATCGAGCACTAGGTCGCCGGGACCGGTTGTCATAAGCATGCAACGTTCGACAATTCGAGGGGTGGTCTGTACAACATAAACCATTTTTCGACTGCCACCCATGCCAGTCCAAATGTTTCTTATTTCCAAAACAGGGAAATCCTCATGGTTCTTCCTCATTCTCAAGGCGTTTTTCAAAGGTATAAGTCTATCTGATTTATATAACCTATCCAGACCATATCCCTATCCAGCTAATGCAGGTGCTGCAACCGAACCGGATCGGCGCCGCAG
>CAZTNV010000469.1:0-837 GCA_964615535.1 uncultured Mycobacteriaceae bacterium
CTCGCCCATCACGAAGCCGTCCCGGCCCTTGTCGTAGGGCCGCGAGGCCTCGGTCGGCCGGTCGTTGTACCCGGTCGACAGGGCGCGCGCCGCCGAGAACCCGGCAATGCCCAGCCGGTTGACCGCCGCCTCGGCGCCGCCGGCGATCATCACGTCGGCGTCGTCGAGCATGATCAAACGGGCGGCGTCGCCGATCGCGTGCGCACCGGTCGAACACGCCGTCACGACGGCATGGCTCGGTCCCTTGAAGCCGTAGTGGATCGAGACCTGACCGGACGCCAGATTGATCAGGCAGCCCGGTATGAAGAACGGCGACAGCCGGCGCGGCCCGCGCTCCTGCAGCGTGAGCGCGCCCTCGGCAATCGTCTGAAGCCCGCCGATGCCGGACCCGATCATGGTCCCGGTCCGCTCTCGCGCCTCCTCATCGGCCGGCAGCCAACCCGAATCCTCTACCGCCTCCTTGGCGGCGGCCAGGGCAAAAATGATGAACGTATCGTTCTTGCGCTGATCCTTGGGCGAGATGAAATCGTCGGGATTGAACAATCCCGCCGCCGCCGCCCCCGGCTCGCCACGCGGCACCAGCCCTGCGATCTTGGAGGGAAGATCCGAGATGTCGAAGCCATCGATCACTCGAATGCCGGACTCGGCGTTGATCAGCCTTTCCCAATTTCTCGGGACGCCGACCCCAAGCGGCGTGACCAGGCCGAGTCCGGTAACTACCACGCGTCGCATGCTGTTCCCCGAAGGCAATAAACGGGCTGGGGGTGCGCGCGGATCAGCCGGCGGTATGCTGCTGGATGAACTTGAGCGGTTGGAGCTTGACGAAAAGACGATCGT
>CAZTNV010000469.1:847-2340 GCA_964615535.1 uncultured Mycobacteriaceae bacterium
TGTCGGCGCCCAGATCGTCGATGAAGCTGGCAGATTCGACCACCTTGGATTCCTCGACCCCAAGATGCTCGACGACGATCTTTTTGACGCGCTCAGCGATGTCACTCATCTGTTTTGGCCTTTCAGCAGCTTTGGCTTTTTGGGGAGATCCTGAGAGAGCACGGCCCGGTGAGGCGCCTGCCGGGCAAAAAACTGCGGTCACATAACATACCTGCCCCATCCTTGCCAGTACCGGCGGGGAGGCCGGCATCGGATTTGCCGGTACCGGGAACAGGGGTATCGGGCAGCGCGGCGCACAGGGTTCGGCCGGCCCCGAAGAGCCGCTAGATCATGGCCATTCCGCCATTGATATGCAACGTCTGACCGGTTACGAAGCCGGCCTCCTCGCTGGCCAGGAACACCACGCCGGCGGCGATCTCGCCGGGCTGTCCCATGCGGCCGAGCGGGATCATCGCAGTGACCCGCTCCTTCTGGGCCTGGGTGAGCGGATCGGTCATCGCACTGGCGACGAAGCCCGGGGCGACGCAGTTGACCGTGACGCCGCGGCCGCCGAGTTCCGCGGCCAGCGACTTGCTCAGCCCGACCATCCCGGCCTTGCTCGCGGCATAGTTGGCCTGACCGGGATTGCCGGTGAAGCCGACCACCGAGGTGATGCCGATGATGCGGCCCCAGCGCCGCTTCATCATCCCCTTCATCAGCGCGCGGGCGAGCCGGAAGCCGGCCACCAGATTGACCTGGAGCACGGCCTCGAAATCCTCGTCCTTCATCCGGAGCGCAAGATTGTCGCGGGTCAGGCCGGCATTGTTGACCAGGATATCGACCTGTCCCATGGCGCGTTCGGCGGCCGCGGCGATCGCATTGGCCGCCGCCGGGTCGGCCAGATCGCCCGGCACCACATGGGCGCGCTCCCCCAGCGCCGCGGCCAGCTCGGCCAGCCGGGCCTCGCGGGTGCCCGACAGCGCCACCGCCGCCCCCTGGCGGTGAAGCTGTTCGGCGATGGCGCGGCCGATATCGCCCGACGCGCCGGTGACCAGCGCGGATTTGCCCGCAAGATCGAACATCGGTCCGCCGCCCTTCAGTTCAGCTTCCGGAGCAGCTCGTCGATGTCGTCCGGAGTCTGGATGGCGAACGCCTTCAGGTGCCGGTCGATGCGCCGGGCCAGCCCGCTCAGCACCTTGCCGACGCCCAGCTCGATCAGCTCGCCGACGCCCTGATCGCGCATGAACATGACGCTTTCGCGCCAGCGCACCGCGCCGGTCACCTGCTCGACCAGAAGGCGCCGAATCTCGTCCGGTTCGGTGACCGGCCGCGCGGTGACGTTGGCGATCACCGGCACGATCGGTTCGTAGATCGTGGTTTCGCCCAGCGCCTGCGCCATCACCTCGGCCGCCGGGCTCATCAGCGGGCAATGGAACGGCGCGCTGACCGGCAGGATGACGCTGCGCAGGGCGCCGCGCTGGGCGGCCAGCGCCACCGCGCCCTCGACCGCCGCC
>CAZTNV010000470.1:0-2321 GCA_964615535.1 uncultured Mycobacteriaceae bacterium
CGCGGGGCCCCTTAAGTCTCAGCCAGAGCGTCCGATCAGAAGCGGAAGCGCACCAATCCGCCCCAGGTGCGGGGCGAATTGGGGTAGCCGGAAACCGTGCCGGCCTGCGCAACGCCGGGGAAGATCGTCAGCGTGAATTGTTCATCCAGCAGGTTGCGCGCAAATGCCCCGACTTCCAGCCCATTTTCGAGCTGCAAGGTCACCGACCCGTTCACCAGATTGACCTCGCGGCGGAACTGGTTCGCATTGAAGCCACCGATCCCGTCAAGGATATTGACGTTGCTTTCGTGGCTGTAATCGAGCCGGCTGATCAAGTTGGTCCCGCTATCGCCGAACTCGTGCGTGTACGTGGCCGAAGTGCGCAGGCTCCATTCCGGAATACCGGCCGGACGAAGGCCCGACAGGTCGCCCAGCGGGCCAGTGGAGAAGTCGTCATACAGCGCGTCGAGGTAGGTTGCCGCAAAGGTCAGTAGCAGGCCATCGGTCGGCTGGATGTTGGTATCCAGTTCGAAGCCCTTGACCGACTGCTCACCAGCGTTGGCCAGACCGAAGCCAAGCCCGGTGAACAGGAAGCTTTGGAAGCCCTGAATCGACTGGTCAAACAGGGCGAGGTTGATGCCAAACCCATCCCACTGCCCCTTCAAGCCGATTTCGTAGACTTCGGCTTCTTCCGGCCCGGCAAAGCGGGTGCCGGTCGAAAGGTTGGGGGTCGCCAAGCCCGCATTGACAATCGGCGAAGACGGAGCGGCAAATGTGGAACGCCCCGGCCCAGGAATGAAATCGGTCGACAGCGGACGGCTGTCGCGCGACAGGTTGACCGAGCTGGCCTTGAACCCGGTCGAAAAGCTGGCGTAGATATTGACCTCGTTCGAGACCTGATACGATGCCCTCAACAGGTAGGTCAGCTGGTCATCCCGCGTCCGGCCCGGTTCGACCGAGTTCGGCACATCCGGGAACGGGGTCTGGAACTGCAACGGGCTAAGGCCGAGGAACGGATTGCATCCCGCCATCACTCCCGGCGGGCACGGCGTCGTGGCGACCCCGAGGAGTCCCTGCTGGTTAAGCGTCGGCAGGGCCTGGAACTGCGCGCGGTTGGTAACCGTCCCGCCCGATGCGAGCGTGATAAACCGGTCAACCAGGTTGATGTTCGCCAGCGGATCGAGCGCGTCGAGGGCAATCTCGAAATCCTTCTTGTCGTCGGTATAGTTGAACCCGGCGGTGAAGACGAGGCCGTCAACCGGCTCGAAATCGACCGTACCGAAGATCGACCACGACGTGTTGTCGAGGCGGAAGCGTTCCTGCGTCAGGAAATCGCCGCCCAGAATGCTGCCAATCGGCAGGCCAAGGTTGACTTCGGCCCCAGCGAGCACCTGATTGCCAACGGCAATGCGCTGCGCCCCGCTGGCCGTGGCCGGCAGGAGTGGCGAGCCGGCCTGAAATGCCGCGAAGTTGCGGAAATCTTCGCCAACCGTCAGGAAGCTGTCCTGCGCGATGCTTTCATCGAAATAGTAGCCACCCAGCAGGAAGTTGATCGGCCCGTCGAAATCGGAAGTAAGCCGCAGTTCCTGTGTAAAGGTTTCGACCGCCTGATCGCGGCCTTCGTTGGCGATATCGGCGCTGGTGAAGTCGATGTCCTGAAGGAATGCGTTGGTGAGTTCGCGATAGGCGGTGATCGAGGTCAGCGTGAGGTTGCCAAACGACCAGTCGAGCTGACCGGAGAAGCCGTAATTCTCGTTCTCGTTGACCGGCACGACATTGAGGAAGTTGTCAAAGCTGAAGAAGTCCGACGGGAACTGTCCGCCAACAGCGGGGATAGCACCGCGCGTCAGCGCGCCGACGACGACGTTGCTGGTCTGGCAGCAGACTTCGTCGATCTTGGAATAATCGGCAATCAGGCGGATCTTGATGTCCGCGCTCGGCTCGATCAGCAGGTTACCGCGCGCAGACCAGCGGTTGCGGTCGTTGATTTCAGCATTGTCAAGATTGACGATCCGGCCAAAACCATCGCGCTGCTGATAGGTGCCATCGAGCGAGAAGGCGATGTTCTCGGTAATCGGCCCGGTCACTTCGCCGCGCAGGTTGATCGCATTGAAATTGCCATAGCTGGCTTCGACCTGACCGCCGAATTCATATTGCGGTTCTTTGGTCACAACCGAGATCACGCCGGCGCTGGCGTTCTTGCCGAACAGTGTCGATTGCGGCCCGTTCAGCACTTCGATGCGGCTGACAAGGTTGAGATCGGACAGGGCCGAGGCCGAGCGCGAGCGGAACACCCCGTCGATGAAAACGCCGACCGAAGGCTCGATCCCGAAGTTGTTATC
>CAZTNV010000471.1:0-2308 GCA_964615535.1 uncultured Mycobacteriaceae bacterium
AGCGCCGCGACCAGCGGGAACGCTGCCGAGCTGATGTCGGCCGGCACCCGCACGATGCGTCCGGTCAGCTCGGGCTGGCCGGTCACGGCAACCGCCTGCCCGCCGCCGGGCAGCTCCGTCACCGTCACCTCGGCGCCGAAATGCCGGAACATCAGCTCGGAATGATCGCGGGTCGGCTGGCGCTCGATCGCCACGGTGCGCCCGGGCGCGTTCAGCCCGGCCAGCAGCACCGCGGACTTGACCTGGGCCGAGGCGACCGGCAGCTCGTACTCGATCGGCACCGCGGCGCCGGTGCCCTGCACCGCCATCGGCAGCCGCCCGCCGCGGCGCGTGACGAAGCCCGCCCCCATTCGCTCCAGCGGCACGGTGACCCGCGCCATGGGTCGACCGACCAGCGAGGCGTCGCCGGTCAGGAAGGCGGTCAGCGGATGCGTCGCCAGCAGACCGGTCAGCAATCGCGCGCCGGTGCCGCTGTTGCCCATGTCGAGCATGGCGGCCGGTTCGGCCAGACCGCCGATGCCCACGCCGTGCACCCGCCACGGCCGGGCGCCATTGCTCCCGGCCGGCGGACGTCCCATCTGCGCACCCAGCGCGGCCATGGCGGCGGCGGTGCGCAGCACGTCCTCGCCTTCCAGCAGCCCGTGGATGACGCTCTCGCCGATGGCGAGGGCGCTCAGCATCAGGGCACGATGGGAGATCGACTTGTCGCCCGGAACGCGCGCGGTCCCGGTCAAGGCACTGGAGCGGTGCGAAATCAACGGTTGCACGCAAGACCTTTCCGGCGGGAGTCGGAACCAGGGTGAAGGCTGCTGGCTTTAGCACGGGGCAGGACGGTTGCGAAGCCGCTGCCCCCGAATTGGTGCCGCGGCGAACCGGCACTTAGCCTTTGACAGTGCCGGAGTCGCATGGCAATCGCATGGCAAAGGGCGCGTCAAGTGTCGACACGACACCTCACGACCGACATCGGAAATCAAGGAGAGACGGGGTTGGCGAAGCTGGAATGGGGCGCCAAGCGCATCTGCCACAATTGCGGTGCGCGATTCTACGATCTGCGACGCGACCCGATCGTGTGCCCGAAATGCGGCACGACCTTCGATCCCGAGGCCTTGCTGAAGTCGCGGCGAACCCGCAGCGCCGTGATCAGTGACATCACCACATCCAAGGCGGGCAGGGGCAAGGCGGCGCCGGGCATCGCGGCGATCGATTCGATCGGGGCGGAAAGCCTGGAGGAAGTCGAGGCGGTGGCGGACGAGGTCACGGGCGACGACGAGGCCGGCGTCGAGAAGCTCGATGCCGGCGAGGCGGAATTCGAGGAGGAAGAGGTCGACGAAACCGACCAGTCCGCCGTGCTGCTGGAGGATGCCTCGGAGCTTGGCGACGACGATGTCGACGAGGTGATCGAGCTGAACGATGACGACGAGGAGAGCCGCTAGCCGAAGGCGCCACGGCGCGGCCCGACTGCTTCCGGCGCGGAACCGTCAGTCGTCCGGGCCCTCTTCCGCCACGCGCACCGCCGGGTCGAAGCCGAAATAGCGCCAGGTCTCCGCCATGTGCGGCGGCAGGGGCGCTGCCACCTCGATGATCCGCCGGCCGGACTCGGGGCGCGGATGCGGCAGGACGATCCGCCGGGCATGGAGGTGCAGGCGGCGGTCGATCTCCGCGCCGGGCAGCACGGCGTCGGCGCCGCCATATTTCACATCGCCCAGGATCGGCGTGCCGAGCGCAGCGCAATGGGCGCGAAGCTGGTGGGTGCGGCCGGTTCGCGGCCACAGCGCCAGCCAGGCGGCGCGCTTGCCGGCGTGCTCCACCACCCGATAATCGGTGATCGCGGGGCGGCCGTCCTCCTCGTCCGGCTCGACCAGCTCGCCGCCGCGCGCGGCGCCGCCGGCGCGTTTGGCCAGCGCCAGATCGATCGCGCCGCGCGCGATCTTCGGCACCCCGGCCACCACCGCCCAGTAGACCTTGCGTGCCGACCGGCTGCGGAACGCCGCGGTCAGCGCCCGCGCCGACGCCGCCCCGCGGGCCAGCAGCAGCACGCCCGACGTATCGCGGTCGAGCCGGTGGACCAGCCGCGGGCGTTCCGCCGACCCGAAGCGCAGCGCATCGAGCATGGCGTCGAGATGGCGCACCGTGCCGGTGCCGCCCTGCACGGCCAGACCGGGCGGCTTGTCGATCGCGATCACGTCATCGTCGCGGTACAGCACCCGGCGCTGCAACTCCGCCGCCTCGCCCGGCGTCATGGCGGGGCGGGCGGGTGCCCAGGGCTTCTCCGCCGCCGCGTCCGGTTCGCCCAGCGGCGGCACGCGCA
>CAZTNV010000472.1:0-1286 GCA_964615535.1 uncultured Mycobacteriaceae bacterium
CGGTTGCGGTGGGCCCGGCTTCAGCCTTGGCGGCGGCGGGTTTGGGGGCGGCCGCGGCGGCGCCTTCGGAAATCACCCCCAGCACCGCGCCGACCGACACGTTCTCGCCTTCCCGGACGCGGATTTCGGTCAGAACGCCGGACTCGGCGGCATTGACCTCGAGCGTGACCTTGTCGGTTTCCAGCTCGACCAGCGGCTCGTCGCGCGACACCGGGTCGCCGGCCTGCTTGAGCCACTTCGCGACGGTCGCCTCGGTGACCGACTCGCCCAGGGTGGGCACCACGATGTCGATGCTCATAACCGCTCGCCTCTTGTTGCTCTTGTCGCCCGGCCCGGCCTTGCCGCCTGCCTTCGTCGTGCTGCCAGCCTTTTTCGCGTCAACCGTCTTCTTGGGGTCGGATGCCGCGGCGCCCCTGGCCGGGCGGTCGGCCGGCGCCTCGGCCCGCCGTTCCGCCTTGCGCGCGCTCTTCACCGGCCGACCGCCGATGCCGGGGTGGTCATTGCAGGGATCGTCATCGCAGCGTCAGGGCCTCGTCGACGAGCTGCGCCTGCTCCCGGTTGTGGCGGCGCAGCAGGCCGGTGGCCGGCGAGGCGGCTTCGACCCGGCCGGCATATTTCGGCCGCCGCGCCTGGTGGCCGATCTCGGTCAGCAGGTTCTCGATCTTGCGGTCGACGAAATGCCACGCGCCCATGTTCTCCGGCTCTTCCTGGCACCAGACGACGTCGGCATTGGCGTATTTCGCCAGTTTGCGGCCCAGCACCTCGCCCGGAAACGGATAGAGCTGTTCCAGCCGCAGGATGGTGATGTCCTTGCTGCCGCGCTCGTCGCGCTCCTTCTTCAGGTCGTAGTAGACCTTGCCGGAGCACAGAACCACCCGCCTGATCTGCTTGGACGGCGCCAGATCGTGCCGTTCACGGTCCTCGTCGAGCACGCGATGGAAGCTCGATCCCTCGCAGAACATCGCCGCGTCCGACACGGCATCCTTGTGCCGCAGCAGCGATTTCGGCGTGAACACGATCAGCGGCTTGCGGAAATCGCGATGGATCTGGCGGCGCAGCGCATGGAAATAGCTGGCCGGGGTGGTCGGATAGACCACCTGCCAATTGTCCTCGCCCGACATCTGCAGGAACCGCTCGATGCGTGCCGAGGAATGCTCCGGCCCCTGGCCCTCGTAGCTGTGCGGCAGCAGCACGACCAGACCCGACATGCGCAGCCATTTGCTTTCGCCGGCCGAGATGAACTGGTCGAACATCGGCTGGGCGGTGTTGGCGAAATCGCCGAACTG
>CAZTNV010000472.1:1296-2299 GCA_964615535.1 uncultured Mycobacteriaceae bacterium
GCCGAACTGCGCCTCCCACAGGATCAGCGCGTGCGGCTCGGCCAGGGTGAAGCCGTATTCGAAGCCGAGCACCGCGAATTCCGACAGCGGGCTGTCATGCACCTCGAACACCGCCTGATCCGGGCGCAGATGACAGAGCGGCGCGTGGCGCGCCTCGGTGTCCTGATCGATCAGCACGGCGTGGCGCTGGGAGAAGGTGCCACGGCCGGAATCCTGGCCCGACAGCCGCACCGGAATGCCTTCGCAGACCAGCGTGCCGAAGGCCAGGGCCTCGCCGGTCGCCCAGTCGATGCCCTTGCCCGATTCGATCATCTTGGTCTTGCTGTCGAGCTGGCGGACGATCTTCGAGTTGAGCTTGAAGCCCTCCGGCACGCGGGTCAGACCGCGGCCGACCTCGCGGAAGAGATCGGTGGTGATCGCGGTGGTGCCGCGCCGGTCGCCGCCCTTGGCGATGGTCAGCCCCGACCACGCGCCGCCCAGCCAGTCGGCCTGGTTGGGGCGGTAGCTGGCGGCGGCCTCGTATTCCTTTTCCATTCTCTGATGGAAGGCCTGGGCGATCTGCTCGGGCTCGTCCGGCCCGATCACCCCCATCTCGACCAGCCTGGAGGCGTAGAGCTCCCGCACCGGCGGGTGCTTGGCGATGGTCTTGTACATCAGCGGCTGGGTGAAGGCCGGCTCGTCCGCCTCGTTGTGACCGAAGCGGCGGTAGCAGAACATGTCCACCACCACGTCCTTCTTGAACTGCTGGCGGAATTCCACCGCGATCCGGCAGACATGGACCACCGCCTCGGGATCGTCGCCGTTGACGTGGAAGATCGGCGCCTGGATGCCCTTGGCGATGTCGGTCGGATAGGGGCTGGACCGGGCGTATTTCGGCGCGGTGGTGAAGCCGATCTGGTTGTTGACCACGAAATGGATGGTGCCGCCGACCCGATAGCCCTTCAGCTCCGAGATCATCAGGGTTTCGCCGACGATGCCCTGGCCGGCGAAGGCGGCATCGCCG
>CAZTNV010000473.1:0-2290 GCA_964615535.1 uncultured Mycobacteriaceae bacterium
CGCGGCGTCGATGTGCTGGTGATGACCGCGACGCCGATCCCGCGGACGCTCCAGCTCACCGCCTATGGCGACATGGACGTGTCGCGGCTGACCGACAAGCCGCCCGGCCGCCAGACCATCGACACCCGCGCGGTGCCGCTCGACCGGATCGAAGAGGTTGTGGCCGGAATCGGCCGGGCGCTGGAGCGCGACGCCAAGATCTATTGGGTGTGCCCGCTGGTCGAGGAGTCCGAAGCCGTCGACCTCGCCGCGGCGACCGACCGCCATGCCGCGCTGAACGCCCGGTTCGGCGGCCGGGTCGGGCTGGTCCACGGCCGCATCAAGGGACCCGAGCGCGATTCGGTGATGGCCGCATTCGCCGAGACCGCACCCGGGTCCGGCGGCATCGATCTGCTGGTGGCGACCACGGTGATCGAGGTCGGGGTCAACGTGCCCACGGCCACGGTGATGGTGGTCGAGCACGCCGAGCGGTTCGGCCTGGCCCAGCTCCACCAGTTGCGCGGCCGGGTCGGGCGCGGCGACCGGCCTTCGACCTGCCTGCTGCTCTATGCCCCGCCGCTCAACGACACGGCACGGGCGCGCCTCGCGATGCTGCGCGAGACCGATGACGGGTTCCGCATCGCCGAGGAGGATCTCCGGCTGCGCGGCGCCGGCGAGGTGCTGGGCACCCGGCAGAGCGGCCTGCCCGATTTCCGCGTCGCCGATCTGGAGGCCCATCGCGACCTGCTGCCCGCGGCCGCCGACGATGCCCGCCTGATCCTCGACCGCGACCCCGACCTGGCCCACCCGCGCGGCCAGGCGGTCCGTACGCTGCTCTACCTCTTCGAACGCGACGCCGCGGCGAAGTATTTGCGGTCGGGATAAGGATCTAACGCGCTTTCAGGCTCAGAAGTTCCTGAACCAGGATGTATACCTCCGTTATCGGGTCATACGAACCGGTTTCCGTAGCCCTCTTATGCGCCCAGCGGGCATGTCCGATGGCTGTATTTAGTGCCGACATGGTTGCTTGATACACGCCACCTCTGCCTTTTTGATAATTCGGCATATAGTTCTTGAGTTCTGATATTAATGCCTCGCAGACTGACTTTCTGCCGGTGGCAACAAACGGTCTTGTCGTCTGCTCAAAATGTAATAACAACCAGTACTCGAAACACGGCACCGACCGGATCGGCTGGATCACCGTTCCGCCCTTTGCGCTGACCTCATAGGCATTGTTCGTAGCCTCGTGATATGTCGTATGAGCATCCCGATCGAAAACACAATATATTCTATCATAATCCGCTTTCGATTTGGCCATATCCTTGGCAAATTTGACCAGATTTTTGGGATCGCAACCGGATTTTTCATCGGAAATTTCGAAATTGCCATTCAACCTGAGATCGTCGATCAAATCCCTGAAATAATAGTACTCCGTCTTGCTGCCTTCGCACACGATCAGCGCCCTTGGGGCTGACTCGCGAGAGGGCGGCTTCCGTCAAAGATCTGCCGACGACCGGGCCGTCCGGCTGTGGAATAATTGATCAGCCGGCATTATCCAGGCAACTTTTCGCTTCCAGGGACCGCCCCGAGCAAAGCATTTTTAATCCTGGGGATCGCCCCATAACGTCCGGAATGGTATCCCTTCATCAACGCTTCCTGAATTCTTGGCTTGAATTCGGCCAGGGCATAGAGCCTCGTCGCCTTGTCGGATTCTTTTTCCAACAGCCAGACCTGATCGCGGGTCACGAAATCATCTGACATGATCCATGGATCGTGGCTGGTGAAAATAATCTGCCCGCCTTTGGCGTTGATTTCGTTGTTGTAGAACAGACGAACGAGAGACCTGACTGCATGAGGGTGCAGGCTATTATTGAGCTCGTCGAAGACCAGTACCATGCCTTCTTGCAGGACATTCAGCCATGGGCCGGCAAGGGCAAACAGAATTCGGGTACCGGCCGACTCCATCTCGATCGGGAAAATCGCGACGTCGTCAGAATCGACCATGCGGTGACTAAAATAAGTATGCAAGAGTTTCTTTTCAGCCAATGTTGATGAGATGAATTTTTGAACCTCGATGGGAACAGACTGCGGCCAGTCCTCAAATTCAAAATCTTCTTCCCTGACCTCGATATCCGCGAAATCAATATCGAGCTGTTGAAGAAATCTAACGACTTGTCTCCGGCCGGCTTCCTGCCGGCAAAGGCCGGCAGTATAGCTATCATGCAGGTCACTACCGGATACCACAACCCTCAACCGATATCCCTATCCAGCTAATGCAGGTGCTGCAACCGAACCGGATCGGCGCCGCAGC
>CAZTNV010000474.1:0-2276 GCA_964615535.1 uncultured Mycobacteriaceae bacterium
TCTGGGTGGTCGAGATGTCGGCGTGGCCCAGCATCTTCTGGACCGAGCGCAGATCGGCGCCATGGGCCAGCAGATGGGTGGCGAAGGCGTGGCGCAGCACGTGCGGGCTGATCCTGCGCGGCTCCAGCCCGGCCTCGACCGCGAGATCCTTGAGCAGTTGGGCGAAGCGCTGGCGGGTCAGATGGCCTTCGGTCGAGCTCCGCGAGGGGAACAGCCAGGGCGCCTGCCGGGCCTCGCGCTCCGGCACCAGGAACCGCGGACGCACCGCCAGCCAGGCGGCCAGCGCGGCGCGGGCCGGGTCGGACAGCGGCACCATGCGATCCTTGCCGCCCTTGCCCCGCACCATCAGGAACCGGCCGTCGCGGTCGATCGCGGTGAGCGGCAGGCCGACCAGTTCGGACACCCGCAGGCCGGTGGCGTAGAGCGTTTCCAGCAATGCGACCAGCCGCGCCCCGTCCGGCCCGTCGTGACCGGCCGCGGCATCGAGCAGGCGGACGACATCGGTCTCGCTCATCAGTTTGGGCAGCGGCCGGCCGAGCCTGGGGCTGTCCAGGGTGGCGCTGGGGTCGTCGGTGCGCCGACCCTCCGAGACCAGAAACCGGAAGTACTGGCGGATCGCCGACAGGCGGCGGGCCAGGGTGCGGACCGCGGTGGTGCCGCGCCGCTGGCCGGGCTGGGCCGCGAGATGGTCGAAGAAGGCCCGCAGCTCGCCGGTCGAGGCGGCCTCCACGGCGACGCCGCGGCGCTTGAGAAAATCGGTCAGGTCGGTCAGATCGCGGCCATAGGCCAGACGGGTGTTGGCGGCGGCGCCGCGCTCCGCCACCAGCATGTCGAGAAAGGCATCGACCGAACCGGGCAGGGCGGCGCGCGGCCGTCGCGGCCGGCCGCGTCCGGGCCTGCCGGCAGCCCTGGGCGGGCCGGGCGCGGTGCCGCGCGGCATCCCGGCTTACGCCCGGTGCGGGCGGGACGGGGCGGGCGGCCGGACGCCGCGGCGGATCGAGTCGGCCGGCGCGGCCGGCGCGGCCGGCCGGGGCCGCCTAGCGCGGGAAGCGGGCATCCGGGATGACCCTTTCGACCGTCGTCGCGGGCGGCTCGGGTTCCCAGAGTCCGACGAAGATCAGGCCGCCGACCAGCAGCACCAGCAGCAGGGCGAGCAGTATGCCCGGCAGCCGGCTGCCGATGCCGGCGCCCGGCGTGAAGACCGAGCGGTTGCGGTATCGGGCCACGGTTCGTCTCCACTGTGGTGGTCGGGATGGGGCTGTCGAGACGATCGGGAAATGTGTTATGGCAGACGTCATGCGGATACTAGGACGGACGCGACCCGGCGGCAATTCTTTGTGGCAGGTGGCTGCGCGGCGGCGGGGCGGCGGCGCCGGGCGGCCGGCGCCATGATTGCCCCGCTGCCCCGGCCGCTGCCGTGCAGCCTGGTGCTGGTCGGGCTGATGGGTGCCGGGAAAACCGCCATCGGGCGGCGGCTGGCCGCGCGGCTGAATCTGGGCTTCATCGATGCCGATCAGGAGATCGAGGCGGCGGCCGGCTGTTCGATCGAGGATATTTTCGTCCGCTATGGCGAGCCGGCGTTCCGCGATGTCGAACGCCGGGTGATCGCACGGCTGCTGCAAAAGCCGACTCACGTTCTGGCGACCGGCGGCGGCGCGTTCATCGATCCGGACACCCGCACCCAGATCGCCGAGCGCGGGATCTCGCTGTGGCTGCGCGCGGATCTGGAGCTGCTGCTGGCGCGCACAGCGCGGCGCAACAACCGGCCGCTGCTCAAGCAGGGCGAGCCGCGCGAGGTGCTCGCCCGGCTGCTGGCCGAGCGTGAGCCGATCTATGCTCAGGCCGACATCACCGTGAACAGCCGCGACCGCCCGGCGGAGGAGACCGCCGACCGGGCGCTCCGCGCGCTGGCGGATTTCCTGGAGACCCGGGCCGGTTGAGCGCCGTGCCGCAAGCGGCAGCGGCGAGGCGGTGCGGATCGGGGCGTGACGGGCCGCGGCCCGCCGTGTACATGATCGCGACGACGCGACGATCCTTGATGGAGCCGATGACGGAAACCGTGCCGGTCGAGCTGGGCGAGCGCAGCTACGACATCCATATCGGCGCCGGTCTGATCGACCGGGCGGGCGAGCTGATCCTGCCGGTGCTGCGGGCGCGGCGGCTGGCGATCGTCACCGACCGGATCGTGGCCGGGCTGCATCTCGGCCGGCTGGAGGCGGCGCTGGATCGCGCCGGCTTGCGCTTCGACACCATCGCGATGCCGCCGGGCGAGGGCA
>CAZTNV010000475.1:0-2022 GCA_964615535.1 uncultured Mycobacteriaceae bacterium
CGCGGCGCGCGGCTGACCGAACTGCTCAAGCAGGGCCAGTTCCAGCCGATGCCGGTCGAGGAACAGGTGATCTCGATTTTTTCAGGCGTGCGCGGCTATCTCGACACCATCCCGGTCGGCCGGATTCGCGATTTCGAGAAGCGGCTGCTCGAGGATCTGCATGCCAAGGGCGAGGGCATTCTGAACGCGATCCGCACCGAGCGGCAGTTGAGCGCCGAGACCGAGGAGAAGCTGGGCGAGTTCATCAAGAACTTCGTGAAGGTGTTCGTCTGAGTCACCGCGTTCTTCTCGCTTATGGCGTCGGTCGGACCGCGATGGCCGCAGGATTGCGGTTCGACACGAAAACGATCCGCCCGGCGGGCGCCGGCGCCGGACTGCATGACAAGGGGCAGCCATGCCTAGTCTGAAGGATTTGAGGAACCGGATCGCCAGCGTCCGGTCGACTCAGAAGATTACCTCGGCGATGAAAATGGTCGCCGCATCCAAGCTGCGGCGTGCCCAGGAGCAGGTCGAGGCGGGCAGGCCCTATGCCGACCGGATGGAGCGGATGCTGGCGTCGATGGCCGGCCGGGTCACGGTCACCAGCCAGGGGCCCAAGCTGCTGGCCGGCACCGGCCGCAACGACGTTCACCTGCTGGTGATCATCACCTCGGACCGCGGCCTGTGCGGCGCCTTCAATGCTTCGGTCTCGCGCGAGGCGCGCCGGCAGATCCGGTCGCTGAAGGAACAGGGCAAGACGGTCAAGCTGCTGTGCATCGGCCGCAAGGGCCGCGACAGCCTGAAGCGCGACCATGGCGCCCTGATCGTCGAAGGCCTGACCGATGTCGGCCGGCGCCGGCTCGGTTTCGCCGATGCCGATGCCATAGCGGCCAACATCCTCGGCCGGTTCGAGGGCGGCGAGTTCGATGTCTGCACCGTCATCTACAACCGGTTCCGCTCGGCGATCAGCCAGATCATCACCGCGCAGCCCCTGATCCCGGTGGCGCTGCCGGAGGACACCGCGGGCGTCGCGCCGGCGGCCGGCGGCAAGACCGCCGCGGTGTACGAGTTCGAGCCGGACGAGGAGCAGATCCTGCGCGAATTGCTGCCCCGGAATCTGGCGATCCAGGTCTACCGGGCGCTGCTGGAATCCGCGGCCAGCGAGCAGGGGGCCCGGATGACCGCGATGGACAACGCCACCCGCAATGCCGGCGAGATGATCAACCGGTTGACGCTGACCTACAACCGAACCCGTCAGGCCTACATCACCAAGGAGCTGATCGAGATCATCTCCGGCGCGGAAGCGCTGTGATGCGCAGCCCGACTCCAGCCCGGCCGGCTGCGGCCGGGCATGGCTGGTCCGATCCGTGCAGGATGGCGGGTTCGGCATGTCCGCATCCGCGGTTCGAGCCCCGGCGCGGCAACCCTTATCAAGTCATGACCGTTGTGACATGTTTCTGAAGCTGCCGCTCGCCCGACGACCCGATCCGTCCGGCGCCGCATCAAACCGTTAGGGAGCGAACCCATGGCCACCAAGACCGCATCCAGAGTGAAGACGGCGCCGGCGACCAATGTGACGGGCCGTCTGACGCAGGTTCTGGGCGCCGTCGTCGACGTCCAGTTCGAGGGCGACCTGCCGCCCATCCTGAACGCCCTGAACACCCAGAACGACGGCAAGACCCTGGTGCTTGAAGTCGCCCAGCATCTCGGCGAGAACACCGTGCGCTGCATCGCCATGGATTCGACCGACGGGCTGGTGCGCGGGCAGGAGGTCAGCGACACCGGCAGCCCGATCACCATGCCGGTCGGGCCGGAAACGCTGGGCCGCATCCTCAACGTGATCGGCGAGCCGGTCGATGAGCGTGGTCCGGTGGTGACCAAGATGCGGTCGCCGATTCATCGCTCGGCGCCCGAATTCGTCGAGCAATCGACCGAGACCGAGGTGCTGGTCACCGGCATCAAGGTGGTCGATCTGCTGGCGCCCTATTCGCGCGGCGGCAAGGTCGGGCTGTTCGGCGGCGCCGGCGTGGGCAAGACCGTGCT
>CAZTNV010000475.1:2032-2274 GCA_964615535.1 uncultured Mycobacteriaceae bacterium
TGATCCACAACGTCGCCAAGGCCCATGGCGGCTATTCGGTGTTCGCCGGCGTGGGCGAGCGGACCCGCGAAGGCAACGACCTGTATCACGAAATGATCGAATCGGGCGTCATCAATCTCGACGGCGCCGGGTCCAAGGCGGCACTGGTCTACGGCCAGATGAACGAGCCGCCGGGCGCACGCGCTCGGGTCGGCCTGTCCGGCCTGACACTGGCCGAGTATTTCCGGGACGAAGAAGGCCAG
>CAZTNV010000476.1:0-2266 GCA_964615535.1 uncultured Mycobacteriaceae bacterium
CGGCGAATCAGGAACCGCTCGGCGAAGATGTCCTCGGCCAGCGTGTCGCGATCGCGGTCGCCGGCCGCCTCCGACAGGCGGATTTCCAGCATCTGGCGCGGATAGTTCCATTCGTAGACCGCCGACGCGACGTCCAGCCCCTCGTAGCATTGCAGCCGGACCAGCCGGCGACCCAGCGTGGCGGCCAGCACCTTGGCGATCTCGGTCTTGCCGACCCCGGCCTCGCCCTCCAGGAACAGCGGGCGCCCGAGCGCCAGCGCGAGATGCAGCGCGGTGGCCAGGGACCGCTCGGCGACGTAATCCCCGGCCGCCAGCAGGGCCAGGGTATCGTCGACGCTGGTGGGCAGGGGCAGGGGCATCGGGTCGTTCTGCTCGCAGGAGCCGGTTCGGGCCATCGGGTCATGGTGCGTGACTGATGCTGCCTGAGTCATGGCGCGCGCAGGTCAGCGCAGCAAGCGACCAATATCTCGACGGGCGTCGAGGATGGCGACGATTTCGATCGACTCCAATCGAGGTTTGACTCGGTAGACGATCCAGTAGTTCTCGTTCGGCCAGAAAAGCAAAGGTCGTAACGTCAAATCCCTGCGCGGCCGCCCGATTCCGGGATGACGACCCAGCAATTCCAGGGCATTGGCGAAACTGGCTTGAAGGGCCAAGGCCGAGTTTGCCCCGGCGACGGTCCACCGGTATTCGACGATGGCAGCAAGCGACTTTTTCGCTCGCGGAGAAACTGCGACCCGCAAGCGAACCTACGTCGATTGGCCACCGGAGCGAGGCCCGCCCGGCCTTTGCGCGGTTGCGCGTTCTTCGATGTAGCGGCGCAAATCCGCAAGGAACTCGTCCGCGTCGATCCCGAGCCCGGCATCCAGCTCCCGCTCCCCTTGCGCCAGCTCGGCCTCCAGCTCGGCCAGCAACTCGGCATCGGTCCGGCGTCCCGGCGGACCGGGATCGAATTCGGAAATGACCCTGTCGTCCAACGCTCCAATCCTTTTGCGATCCTGGATCATCCCAAGATATCGGCACGAACCGGTCCACGGCAACGGCGCCGTGCCCGAAGCGAACACCGCCGGCCCGCCCGCACCCGGCGCGCTCAGGCGCCGGCGATTCCCTCGGGCCGGATTGGGGCGAACACCGCCTGGGGGTGGTCGATGCCGCGCAGGGTGTGGCGGCCGAGCGCGCGCAGCGGCACCGGGCAGGCCTCGGCGAAGGCGCCGCTGGTCAGGATCGGCTCGCCCAGATCGCGGCACAGCCCCTGGATGCGGGCGGCGCGATTGACCGCCGGGCCGATCACGGTGAAATCCAGCCGGTTTTCGGCGCCGATATTGCCGTAGATCACGCTGCCGACATGGAGCGAGATGCCGGCCTGCGCCTCCGGCCGCGCCGTCGCCCGGCGGGCGGCGTTGAGGGCATCGAGGTCCTCGGTCGCTTCCAACGCGGCGATCAGCCCGCGGGCGCAGGCCACCTCGCGCGCCTCCCCGTCGTTCAGCCGGAAGATCGCCAGCATGCCGTCGCCCATGAATTTCAGCACCTCGCCGCCGGCCCTGTGCACCCGGCGGACCATGGCGCCGAAATAATCGGCCAGCAGTTTCATCAGCGGATCGCGCGGCAGCGCCTCCGACAGGGCGGTGAAGCCGCGCAGGTCGCTGAACAGGATTACTGCCTCGATCGACCGGCCGGTCCCCAGCGTGATCTGACCGTTCAGGATGTGCCGCCGCGCCTCGTGGCCGACATAGGCGTCGAGCAGGGCCGCGGTGGTGGCGCGCGCCAGATGGATCTCGGCGACGGCGCCCAGCACCGGGACGATTCGCGCCACCAGATCCAGATCGGCCGCGGAAAACCCGGCCTCTTCGCGGCTGGTCAGGCTGAGGCCGGCCTCCCGCCAATCGACCAGTCCGAGGGGGTACAGCACGTAATCGGTGCCGCCCTGGCCGTGCAGCTCCTCCAGCACCGGAAAATCCAGCTCGGCCGCCGGCCCGGCCAGACGGCGCCGCACCACCGAGCGGGTGCGCTGCATCAGCGCGACCGGGCTGTGGTGATAGATCAGCCGCCGCGGCACCTGCCGCTCGAACCCCCGCTGCACGGTACGGCCGGTGTCCCGCCGCCATTCATAGGTGGTGGCGTTGAGCTGGGGATGCAGTTGCGGCAGGTGCAGGGTAACCCGCCAGACCGGCAGCCCCGCCGCGACCAGCCGCTCCGCCGTGCCTTCCAGCATCGCCCCGGCATCGGGCACGGCGCGGGCATCCGTCAGCAGCCAGTCGAGGATCGG
>CAZTNV010000477.1:0-2265 GCA_964615535.1 uncultured Mycobacteriaceae bacterium
CGGGAAACAGGTCCTCGTTCTCATCCTGATGGTGGATCACAAGATCGCGGGTGAGAAACGCGATGACCATATCGGCTTGCGCGCGACTCGCCTGACCCTCGTGGGCAAAGCGACGCAGCGCGGCGCAGATCGACCTCTGCCTGAAATGATCCGCGAAGATGTAGTCTAGCGGCTGGTTCAGCAGTGAGCAGGGCATGACCTCGACGATCGCGGGAGGCGATGGCGGCGCGGTCGCATCGGTTCTGCCGTCATGCGCTGCCATGGCTACCTCCGTCGCCGCCTCCGCCGCAGGAACATCCCGCGTGATGTGATGCCCGTGCGTTATCCCCGGTGTTGGCGTCCGCCGCGAGTGACCAGCGGACCATGCGTTCGAGCGTGGTTTGCGCCGGATCGTCGCTACGCTCGATGGCCGTCATAAGGGCCAGCCAGTCCTCATCGGAGGCGGCCGCGGCGAATCGCTGGGCCGCGCCGGACGCGTACTCGCCCGGCGTCTCGTCATGTTTCCGTGCCGCCGTCTCCACCTGTGAAAACAGCACCACATCGCCGAGTGCTTCCAGCGCGGCGCCGGCGTCAGCCTCATTTTGCAGTTTCGTGAGGATGGAACTGAGGAGCATGATGTTGCCTCACTGCACGAGCGGCGATGAACTGGCCGCGATGTCGATGCCCTGGATATTCGCGCGTCCCGCCAGGATCGAGATGTACTGCTGGATGGCCGTGCGGCGGACTTTTTCCTCCAGCCAACGCGCGATCCGGTCATGGACAATCTCGAACGGCAGGTCCTCGCCGTCGACGCGCTGGTCCAGCACAACGACATGGATACCGTAGCGGGTTTCCACCGGCTGGGGATGGGGAGCGCCGGGCGTCATCGCGGCAAGCGCGCACTCGAACTCCGGCACCGTCTGGCCCGGGCCGATCTGGCCGAGATTGCCGCCGGTCGTTCGCGATGGGCAGGCGGAATGGATGTCCGCGAGCACCGCGAAAGCCTGCGGCTCGGCCATGAGTTCGCGTATGAGGGCCGCGGCCTGCGCGCGGGCTTTCTCCCGCGCCTCCGCATCGCCCGGTGCACAGGCGATGAGGATGTGCCGCGCTTCCCAGATCGGTGCCGAGCGGAAACGTCGGCGGTTTTGCGCATGGTAGCGGTGGCAGGCTTCTTCATCGGCCTTCGGTACGTGCACTTCCTGCTCGACGAGAAGGCGAACCAGCGCCTCCTCGTCGGTTTCGCGCCGCCCTTCCTCGTCTTCCAGCGGCACAGGCCGAATGCCGAGACTGCGCGCTTCCTGGAGGAGAAGCTCACGCACGACCAGCGCACGGGCCGCCGCCAGCATGGCCTCGACCGGTTTCGCGGCTGGGTGGTTCTGCGTTTCGCGGGCGATATCGGCGCGCGGAATCGTGACGCCGTTGACGCTGATGGTTCTCGGCTTCCAGGGCAGCGCAGCCTTGGCGGAACATCCCGTATGCTGGTTTTGCGTGGTCATGTCCGCTACTCCGCCGGTGCCTGAGAAGGCCGCAGGGCGTCGGCATCCAGCGGGCGACGGCTTCGCACGACCTGATAGCCGCGCCGTCCGAGATAGCCGAAGGGTGCCGACCAGATGTGCACCAGCCGTGAGAAGGGGAAGATCAGGAAGACGGTCATCCCCAGCACGAGATGGACGAGATAGGGCCAATCGAGCCCCTGTAGCGTCTTCGCGTCCACGGGCTGCACCGTGACGATGCCCTGCGCCCAGTGAGACAGCGTGATCATCACCGATCCGTCGCTGTGGCCGAGTGAGAACGGCAGCGTGACGAGGCCGAGGACGAGCTGCACCCAGAGGATCGTGAGGATGGAAAGGTCCATGTAGGTCGAGGTCTGACGGATGCGGACATCGAACAGACGGCGGTGCAGGAGCAGTGTCAGCCCGACGAAGCAGATGACCCCAGCGGTGCCGCCGGCCACGATCGCGCTCAGTTGCTTCTGCTCGGGCGTCATGACCAGCGTATAGATCGCCTTCGGCGTCAGTAGTCCGACCGCATGACCAAGGAAGAGGAACAGGATGCCGAAGTGGAAGAGGTTGGAGCCCCAGAAAAGCTGCCGCTTGCGCAAGAGCTGACTGGAGTGGGCCTTCCACGTGTACTGCTCGCGGTCGAAGCGGATCAGGCTTCCGAACACGAAGGCCGAGATGCAGACATACGGATACCAGACGAACAGGATGTGAAAAATTGCGTCGCGCATGACGTATCTCCTCAGGAACGGACGGCGTGAGAGGTGGTGATGCTGGTGGCGGGTCC
>CAZTNV010000478.1:0-2241 GCA_964615535.1 uncultured Mycobacteriaceae bacterium
ATGCCCGGCTGATCGCGCCCGAGATGGGCTTCCACGACACCGGCGTGGCGCGCAGGGGCGGCATCGGCGAGCACACGGGCGATGCGAGGCAGATGGGCGCCTTCCGCACAGCCAGCTTGCGCAACATCGCGCTGACCGCGCCCTACATGCATGACGGCAGCATGGCGACGCTGGACGACGTCATCCGCCACTACGAGCGCGGCGGGCGTCATCGCGGGCCGCACACCTCGGCGCTGCTCGCGGGCTTCCGCCTGACGCCGCAGGAACGGCGCGACATCATCGCCTTCCTGGAAAGCCTGACGGACCGGGGCGTGACGACCGATCCGCGCTTCGCGGACCCGTTCACGACCGCGGACACGCGCCGGTGAGGCGCCAGCGGTTCATACTTGGTACGACCTTCATGGCGCCCCCCTGCCCGTGATTGCGAGATTCGCCTCGAGGTGTCCGAGGCTATGATCCACGTCGCCAGCAGCGGTCTCACCAGAACGCGTGGTCCAACTCAATGACGCACCTCGCCCACAGCTGGTCTTTCGCCACCGGCACATCAGGTCTCACGCCATGAGGCAGACAATCCCGCGCATCCGGCTGCCGAGCCAAGCGTGGTCCCTGAAAGCTGCCATTCGCCATATCCACGATGAGGTGCACGGCACCCTGCCCGACGGGACGCCCGATGCCGCCAATGATCCCGCCCTGCTGCCCCCGGGTGCACGTCATGGAGGTCTTAAGCTTTCTAGGCGCTTGGCGAATGCGGGGCGGCGGCGCGGATGCCACTCAATCAGCGCTGACCCGGCCACGGCGACGGCGGCCGGCGCCGCGAAGAACCTCGGTCTGATGACGGTCTGCTCCGGCAGGCGACAGCACACAGCGATCGTCCTCGCGGCGGATGACGAAGCCGAAGCGGGCCAGCCGCGCGAGGCACTGCCCATCCTTCAGGCCGTCGGGACGCCCGAGCTCGCCCGCAAGCCACACCCGATGCAGAGCGCTGCGGCAACAGGTCTCCAGATAGGGCTCGTCCCAGCGCGCAGGCGTCTCCGAAGCCGGGGCAATCACCCGGCTGCGGCCGGCGAGCAGGCCCGCCGTCAGGAACGGGACCCAACTCATCGGGAAACAGGACCGACGTTCACGGCCGGCACATCATTGGTCATCGTCTCTCCAGGCCGTTCTTGGACGACCGCGCGGATTGCCTCGCCCGCCGGCGAACAGGCTGGCGCTCCGCACATCCCATCAAGCCGCCGCCGCGCGTCGCCACTCAGGGAAGGGGTCGGGAAGCTTGTGGAATTCCCTGGCATCGAACGCCGCCTCGCGGCCGGTCCCGACCAGGCAGGCATCGAGCTGCCGACGGATCTCCGCCTCGTCCATCGCGGCGCCGATGAAGACCAGCTCCTGCTGACGATCACCATAGACCTTGTGCCACCGGCGCTCGATGGTCGCGCGCCAAACAGGATCATCGGGCCACCTCGTCTTTGGCACGTCGGCCCACCAGAAGCCGATCGCCTCGTTGCGGACCAGCGCGCCAGCCTGGCTGAGCTCGCCGACCCACTCAGGGCGTGTCGCCAGCCAGAAGTGGCCCTTGGCACGAATGACGCCGGGCCAAGCGCTGTTGATGAAGCGATGGAACTTCTCCGGATGGAAGGGCCGCCGCTCCCGGTAGACGAAGCTCCGGATTCCGTATTCCTCGGTCTCCGGCTTGTGGTCGGCGAAGCCATACAGTTCCTTGAACCAGAGCGGATGCTGCTGCGCCCTCTCGTAGTCGAAGCGGCCGGTGTTCAGCACGCTGTCCAGGGGAACCCGGCTCTGGCTGGTCTCGATCAGATCGGCATCCGGGTTCAGCGAGCGGATGATCTGCCGGGCCGTGGCGATCTGTTCGGGGGTAGCCGTGTCGATCTTGTTGAGGATCACCACGTCCGCGAACTCGATCTGATCAACCAGCAGGTCCACCAGCGTGCGTTGGTCGTCATCGCCGAGGGATTCGCCGCGGTCGCGCAGGAAATCCACGGACGCATAATCCTTCAGCAGGTTCACGGCGTCGACGACGGTAACCATCGTGTCGAGCTTCGCCACGTCACTCAGGCTATCGCCGGCTTCGTCGCGGAAATCGAAGGTCGCCGCGACGGGCAAGGGCTCGGAGATGCCGGTCGACTCGATCAGGAGATAGTCGTACCGGCCATCCGCCGCGAGGCGGCGGACTTCCTGCAGCAGATCCTCACGGAGCGTGCAGCAGATGCAGCCATTGGTCATCTC
>CAZTNV010000479.1:0-1934 GCA_964615535.1 uncultured Mycobacteriaceae bacterium
TGGAACACCATGGCGATGTTCCGGTCCTTCGGCTCCAGCCGGTTGACCACGCGGTCGCCGATCGCGATGGTGCCCTCGGTGATCGCCTCCAGCCCGGCGATCATGCGCAGCAGGGTGGACTTGCCGCAGCCCGAGGGACCGAGCACGACCATGAACTCGCCGTCGGCGACGGTGCAGTCGACACCCTTGACGACCTCGACGGCCTGTCCGGGATAGGTCTTGCGCACGCCGCGCAGCTCGACCGTCGCCATGGCTTCGCTCCCGATCCGGCTATTTTTCGCTCTGCACAAGACCCTTGACGAACCACCGCTGCATCGCGACCACCACTACGACCGGCGGAATCATCGCCATCATGGTGGTCGCCATGATCACGTGCCAGTCGGTCTGGGCATCGCCGGTGCCGATCATCTTGGTGATGCCGATCACGATGGTCTCCATCTCCCGGCTCGAGGTGATCAGCAGCGGCCAGAGATACTGGTTCCAGCCATAAATGAACAGGATCACGAACAGCGCCGCGATATTGGTGCGCGACAGCGGCAGCACGACGTCCCAGAAGAACCGCAGCGGCCCGGCGCCGTCGATTTTGGCGGCCTCGATCAGCTCGTCGGGAATGGTCAGGAAATACTGGCGGAACAGCAGCGTCGCGGTGGCCGAGGCGATCAGCGGGATGGTCAGCCCGGCGAAGCTGTCGATCATGCCCAGATCGGCGACCACCGCATAGGTCGGCACGATCCGCACCTCGACCGGCAGCATCAGCGTGATGAAGATCAGCCAGAAGAACACCATGCGCAGCGGAAACCGGAAGAACGCAACGGCATAGGCCGATAGGATCGAGATCGCGATCTTGCCGACCGCGATCGCCATGGCCATGACGAAGCTGTTCCACATCATGGTCGAAACCGGGGTGTAACTGATCCGCTCGCCGGCCGAGGACCGCCAGGCGGCCCACCAGGTCTCCGGCCCGAGCGGGCCGGGCAGCAGCGGCAACTGGCCGCGCGCGATGGTGCCGGCATCCCAGGTCGACCCGACCAGCGCCACCCAGATCGGAAAGGCGAAAATCAGCACCCCCAGGCCGAGAATCGCATGCGGCACCCAGGCCAGGATGCGGGACGAGCCGGTCATTGCGCGGCGGGGCGGCGGCAGGCGACCGGCACCATCCGCTCCAGCTCCTCGTCGGTCAGCGGCGGATTGTCCGGGTCGTCCAGGGCGTTACGTTCGATCTCCTCCTCGGTCATGGCATTGACGCGGTCCCAATCGGTTCCGGGGCTTTCGAAAAGCACGTTCGTGCCGTCCGGCAGTTCCAGCATCATTATGCCGTCCCTCAGATGAATCACCGCGTCCTCGGCGAAGGCATAGGGCTGCTCGGTGCCGTCTCTCAGGACCGCCACGCCGGTCCCGTCCGGACTTTCACGCACCAGAATGATGTCTCTTGCGTTCACGGCTGTTGGCCCTTCTCACGGAGATGACGCGGCAGACGTCCGCGCGGATCGTGTAGGCGACCATGTACATATGGCCCTCAAACCATCCGAATGCCTGAAAACGCTCCTCACCATAGTCACGGCGGATATCGCGGATCACAATCGTGCGGGGATCGGCGAGGATGTCCCCGGCAAGTCTGAGATCAACGCCGTGCTTGGCGAGATTGCTGCGGCGTTTGGCCCGATCGAACTCGATGTCCATCAGGCGCGATCAGCCATAATGCACTTTCCGCTCGATGAAGCGGAACTGGATCATGGTCAGGGCGATCACGGCGACCATCAGGATCACCGACTGGGCGGATGAGGTGCCCAGATTGTGGTTCAGGTGGCCGTCGACATAGACCTGATAGATCAGCGTGGTGGTGGCCCGGCCGGGGCCGCCCTGGGTCAGGGCGTGGATCACGCCGAACGTCTCGAAGAAGGCGTAGACGATGTTGACCACCAGCAGGAAGAAGG
>CAZTNV010000479.1:1944-2240 GCA_964615535.1 uncultured Mycobacteriaceae bacterium
GGTGGTCGGCGACAGCAGCGGGAAGGTGATGGTCCAGAACAGCCGCAGCGGCCCGGCGCCGTCGATCCGTGCGGCTTCGGTCACTGCGGTCGGGATCGCCTGCAACCCGGCCAGGAAGAAAATGAAATTGTAGCTGACCTGCTTCCACGACGAGGCCAGGATCACCAGCAACAGCGCCTGGCCATCGTTCAACTTGTAGTCCCAGGGCACGCCGGCCGCGTTCAGCGCCCGGCCGAGACTGCCGATCGACGGATGGAAAATGAACAGCCAGAGCACCGCCGCCACCGCCGGGGCGA
>CAZTNV010000480.1:0-1202 GCA_964615535.1 uncultured Mycobacteriaceae bacterium
TCTGGGTCGGGGCGTCGGCCGGGACCGGCAAGACGCGGGTGCTGACCGACCGGGTGCTGCGGCTGATGCTGGCCGGCACGCCGCCCGACAAGGTCCTGTGCATCACCTTTACCAAGGCCGCCGCCGCGGAAATGGCGGTGCGGATCAACCGCACCACGGCCGGCTGGGCAACCCTGTGCGATGGCGGGCTGGATCTGGCGCTGGAGGAGCTGACCGGAGCGCGGCCCGACGAGGAGACCCGCCGCCGGGCGCGCCGGCTGTTCGCCCAGGTGCTGGACGCGCCGGGCGGGCTGAAGATCCTGACCATCCATGCCTTCTGCCAGTCGCTGCTGCGCCGCTTCCCGCTCGAGGCCGGGCTGCCGCCGCATTTCGAGCCGATGGAGGAGCGCACCGCCGCCGAGCTGCTGGCCGGCGTGCGCGACGGGCTGCTCGCGGCACCGCCGCCCGGCACGGCCGAGGCCCTGGCCCATATCACCGGCCAGACCGGCGAGGATGCGTTCGACGAGCTGATCGGCGAGCTGGCGCGCGAGCGCGGCCGGTTGCAGCGGCTGCTCGACCGGCATGGCGGACTGGACGGGTTGAGCGCGGCGATTCACCGCCATCTCGGCATTCCCGACGGCGAGACCGAGGCGGCGCTGATCGAGAAGGCCTGCGACGAGGCGGCGTTCGACGGCGCCGGGCTGCGCGCCGCGGTGGCGGTCCTGTTGGCCGGCAGCAAGACCGATTGCGCGCGCGGCGAGATCCTGGCCGCCTGGCTGGCCGATGCCGGCGGCCGGGTCGCGGCGTTCCAGGCCTATGCGCTGGCCTATCTCACCCAGGAGGGGCAGGTCCGCAAGACGCTGATGACCAAGCAGCTTTGCACCAGCCATCCGGGCGCCCTGGCGGCGCTGAGCGCGGAGGCGGTGCGGCTGATCGCGCTGGCCGGGCTGTGCCGGGCGGCGCGGGTGGTGCGGGCGACGGTGGCGTTGGTCACCCTGGGCGCCGCGCTGGCCGAGGCCTATGAGACGGAGAAGCGGCGCCGCGCCCGGCTCGATTTCGACGATCTGATCCTGAAGACCGCCGCCCTGCTGCGCCAACCCGGCGTGGCGCCCTGGGTGCTGTACAAGCTGGATGGCGGCATCGACCATGTGCTGATCGACGAGGCGCAGGACACCAATCCGGAGCAATGGCAGGTCGTCGAGGCGCTGACCGAGGAGTTCTTC
>CAZTNV010000480.1:1212-2236 GCA_964615535.1 uncultured Mycobacteriaceae bacterium
GGTCGGCCCGCGACGGCAGCCGCACGGTGTTCGCGGTCGGCGACGAAAAGCAGTCGATCTACAGCTTCCAGCGCGCCGACCCGGCCGAATTCGCCCGCATGCGCGGACATTTCGCCGCGCGAGTTCCGGCCGCCGGCCGGCGCTGGGAAGAGGTGGAGCTGCACACCTCGTTCCGCTCCACCGCCGCGGTGCTGACCTTCGTCGACGCGGTGTTCGCGCAGGCGGCGGCGCGCGACGGCGTCGCCTTCGACCCGGCGACGGTGATCGAGCACCGGCCGTTCCGCCGCGGCCAGGCCGGGCTGGTGGAATTGTGGCCGCCGGTCGGCCCGGCCGAGGCCGATCCGCCGGCACCGTGGACGCCGCCGGTGAGGCAGGACCGCACCGCCGATCCCGCGGCGCTGCTGGCGGCGCGACTCGCCGACACGATCAGGGGCTGGATCGACCGCGGCGAGCCGCTGGAGGCCCGCGGGCGGCCGATCCATGCGGGCGATATCCTGATTCTGGTGCGCACCCGCAATGCCTTTTTCACGCATCTGGTGCGGGCGCTGAAGGAGCGCGGCGTTCCGGTCGCCGGCGAGGACCGGATGGTGCTGACCCGCCAACTCGCGGTGATGGACCTGATGGCGCTGGGGCGGTTCCTGCTGCTGCCGGAGGACGACCTGACCCTGGCGATCGTGCTGAAGGGGCCGCTGATCGGGCTGTCGGAAGAGGCGCTGTTCGATCTGGCGCATGGCCGTCGGGGCACGCTGTGGGCGGCGCTGACCGCGCGGGCGGAGGAGCGGCCGGAGTGGGCGTCCACCCGGAGCTATCTCGCCGGGCTGCTGGCGCGGGTCGATTTCGTGCCGCCCTACGAGCTGTTCGCCGGCCTGCTGGCCACCCCCTGCCCGGCCGACCGGATGAGCGGACGGCGCGCCGTGCTGGGCCGGCTGGGCCGCGAGCCGGAGGACGCGATCGACGAGTTCCTGGCGCTGGCGCTGGCCTTCGAGACCGAGCACCCGCCCTCGCTCCAGCGCTTTCTGCACTG
>CAZTNV010000481.1:0-2224 GCA_964615535.1 uncultured Mycobacteriaceae bacterium
CATGTCACCTATCCGGCGCGCATCCAGCTCGTCGCGGCGATGAACCCGTGCCGCTGCGGCTACCTGGACGATCCGTCGCGCGCCTGCGCCCGCGCGCCGCGCTGCGCCCAGGACTACCAGTCGAAGATTTCCGGCCCGCTGTTCGACCGCATCGACCTGCATGTCGAGGTGCCCGCGGTCAGCCCGGCCGATCTCGGCCTGCCGCCGCCGGCCGAGGGCTCGGCCGAGGTCGGCCGCCGCATTGCCGCCGCGCGCGCGGTGCAGACCGAACGCTACGCCGGCCTGGACGGCCCGCGCGTCGCGACCAATGCCGAAGCCGATGGCGAGGTTCTCGAACGGGTCGCCGCCCCCGACGCCCCCGGCCGCGCGCTGCTGGCCGAGGCCACCGAACGCCTGAAACTCTCCGCCCGCGGCTATCACCGCGTCCTGCGCGTCGCCCGCACCCTGGCCGACCTCGACGGCAGCCCCGGCGTCCGCCGCCTCCACATCGCCGAAGCCCTCAGCTACCGAAGGGTGGTGCCGGGACGGTAGCAGGTCGGGGGTTTTGTGCGGATTCATGCGGGGTTGGATAAAGCCTGTTCTGTCTGCTAGGGTCGCACGCTTACTCTATCGCTGTATGAGCGTGCCGAGGGCGTCGGTTGGCGGATGGTCGGATGATCGGAAAACAACACCATGAGTTACTGAACTGGCTGATCCAGGACTGGCCGTCCAGCCGTCAAAGGGTGTGTGTGATCCAGGGGTTTCCCGGTGTCGGCAAGACCATTCTGCTCGACCGATGGCCGGACGATTCCGGGTCCAGGCTGGTGCGGGTGGAGTTGCCCGATCAGGATGACCTGACCCTCGACGAGGCCGTGCTGACCATCGACGGTGCCGTGACCGCCCTGAACATGCCGAGCCTGGTCGCCGCAGGCGGAACCACGCCGGACATGCTGAACCGGCTGGAAACCGTGCTTCGGCAGCCGGTCATCCTGGCCGTGGACGAGTTCCAGAACCTGTTGCTGCCCGACACCGGCCGGCCGGACAAGCCGCTTCAGGCCCTGATCCAGCGTCTGGGCCGGCAGACCGCGCTGCCGGGCCGCCTGCTGCTGCTGACCAATCGGTCGATCGAGCGCGAACGCTGGTCGGAACGCTGCATCGTCAAGACCCTGGACAAACTCGACGACGAGGACGCCCTCGCGTTCCTGGCGCAGGAACTGGCCGAAACCGATCGGTCGGACGAGGTGCCCGAGTCGCGACGGCGCGACGTGATTCGGTGGCTTGGCGGCAATCCGCGCGCGATCCGGCTGTTTCGGTCCTGCATCGAACTGGAATCGCTCGACGATCTGATCGGCGTGTCTCCCGAGTCTTGGGAGTTGCGCGACCAGGACGTGTCGCAGAGTCTGCTGCGAAAGCTTGAACGCCAATTGCTCGAACGGGCGATGCAGCACCTCAGCCCGCCGGCCGATGTGCTGCTGCGCCGGCTGTCGGTCCTGCGCCTGTCCGTCAAGCAGGACGGGCTCAAATGGATGACGCCACAGGGCGAGGACTCCGGAGCGTTGCGCGACGCCCTGATCGCCCGGTTCATGATCGAGCACAAGAGCGGATGGTACAGCGTGCATCCGATCGCGCGCGAAATCCTTCAGCGCCGGCTGTCCGAACAGGCACAGCTTTTCCGCCAGGCCCACGCCATGGCCGGGGAGTTATATGCGCGGCATTTCAAGGCCAAGACGATCCAGGAAACCGCCGCGCTGGGCGGCCAGTTCGTCGAGGCGCGCTATCATCTGACCAGATCCGGTCGGGAAGACGACCTTGCCGATCTTGCCAAACGCTTCGGCGCGCATATCCAGGCCAGCATTTCCGCAACATCGCGGATGCCGGAGACCGCGCGCGAACTGGACGAGCGCATCGCCCTTCTGTCGGGATTGCTCGACGGCGGCGGCCCCAAGGGCCTGGAATACCATCTGGCACAATTGCTGCATCATCGCGGACGGCCGGATGATCGCGGCCGCGCTCTGGAACACGCCCGCCGTGCAACGGGCCAGGCCGCGCCGCCGGAAGCCTGGTTGTTCCGGGCACGGCTGGTGCAGGAGGTCGCCGGAACTGATCAGGCGCTAATCGTGCTCCGTGCGGGCATCGACTGCGTGCCACCCGACAAAAACCTGTTCGCGCTGTACCAGGCAGCGGGCGAGCTGCTGGCGAAAGACGGCCGGACCGGGGCGGCGGTCGAACTGCTGCGTCAGGGCAT
>CAZTNV010000482.1:0-2222 GCA_964615535.1 uncultured Mycobacteriaceae bacterium
CGCGCGACCCGATTGGTCTGCTCGATCACCGCCGCCGCCACGCCGGCGGCCAGCGCCTCCTGGATCACGTTGCCGAAGGTCTCGGTCTCCGACGGCATCGCGAACAGATCGGCCGAGGCATAAACCCGGGCCAGCCCTTCGCCCTGGACGAATCCCGGACAGCTCGCCCGGTGCCCCAGCAGCCGGCCGATCGCCTCACGCTCGCCGCCCCGCCCGACGCAGAGCAGATGCACTGGCACGCCCCCGTCGGTCAGCCGCTTCACCGCCTGGGCCAGGATCATCACGCTCTTGCTGGCATCGAGTCGCCCGACGTAAAGCACCACCGGGCAATCCGCCGGCACCCCGAATTCCGCCGACAGCCACGACCGGTCGCGTTTGGCCGGATGGTACAGGTCCCGGTCGATGCCGCGGCGCAGCCAGCCCACGCGATCGGCCGACAGCACGCGCGAGGCCTGCCGGAAATCGTCCTCGCGCGAGACCAGGCAGAAGGCGCTGCGGCTCTGGTGGCGTTCCAGCCGGGCGATCAGCCGCCGCTCGACCCGCTCCGGCACTCCCAGGCGGTCGCACAGCATCCGGTTCGCCCAGCCCCGGCCGAGGCAGCGCTCGATGGTCTGACGGGTGAAGATGCGGGCATAGCTGGGCGTGTCGGTATGGACCGAATTGACGATCGGAATGCCGTGCCGGCGCGCCAGCCGCAGCGCGGTCCGGGCGAAGGCGAAGTACGCGTCGGTGGTATGGATGACGTCATACTGGCCCAACTGCCGGGCCAGCCGCGGGTGGTGCGGGGCCAGATCGGTGTGGTCCGGCACATGCGACAGGAACGGCAGCCTTTGCGTGCTGAACACCGGCCGGTGGATGCGGAAGCGAACATTGTCGGCCAGCGCGCGCACCTCCTCGGCATCGCCGGTGAAATGCACGGTCAGGTCAAGGCCCGGCCGGCCGGCCGCGGCGGCGGCGAACCTCTCCCAGCATTTCACGTGCCCGCCGGCGGTCGGCGCCAGGATCAGATCGACCAGCACCCCGATCTTCAAGGTCGTTTGGCCCGGTAAGGTCGTTTGGCCCGGCCGATCCCGAGTCCCGGCGAGCGGCGACCGCGCCGGCTTCAGTTCCTTCGGTTCCGGCCGGACGGTTTCGGTATTCGGCCGGTCTTCAATGCCCCTGAACATGTGCGATCCTGCGATACCGCAACTTGATTCTTGCCCCCGGTCATCCGTCGGCAGACGGACCGCCGGTATACCGCAGCCGATCGCCGTCGTCCCGTCCGGCGGTGCCTGTCCGATTGAAACACCCGGATGGCGACCCGACATCGCTGTGGATTTGCCGGGACAACCCGCCAATGTCCGGCGGGATCGCCCGGCGACAGGGAGACGGAAGAATGCCGACAGTCCTGATCACCGGTGCCGGCCGCGGCATCGGGCTGGAGTTCACCCGCCAATACGCCGCGGCAGGCTGGACGGTGCTGGCCGCGCTGCGCGATCCCGCCGCCGGGGAGGCGCTGAACCGGATGACCGGTGCCGTGACCCGGCTGCCGCTCGACGTCGCCGATGCCGGGTCGATCGCCGCGCTGGCGGACCGGTTGCGCGGCACGCCGATCGATCTGCTGATCAACAATGCCGGGCTGTACGGCCCGACCGGCGTCCGGCTGACCGCGATCGACCACGACGCGTGGCAGCGGGTGATGGCGGTCAATCTGTACGGCCCGGTGCGCATGACCCAAGCCTTTCTCGACCATCTGCGCGCCGGCCGGCAGCGCAAGATCGTCGCCCTGACCAGCAGGATGGGCAGCATCGCCGACAACACCAGCGGCGGCGGCTACATCTACCGGTCGTCCAAGGCGGCGCTGAACGCCGGGATGAGGAGTCTGGCGATCGATCTGGCCGGGGAGGGCTTCAGTGTGGGCATTCTCCACCCCGGCTGGGTCCAGACCGACATGGGCGGCCCCAAGGCCACCCTGTCCCCGTCGGACAGCGTCGACGGCATGCGCCGCGTCATCGATGCCCTGGGACCGCAGACCTCCGGCCGCTTCCTGAATTACGACGGCCGGGAGATCCCGTGGTAGGTGGAAAAGAACACCCGGGCCGCGACCGCGGTTGCGCAGGCGCCGCACAGTCACGGATTGTAATAGTTCCACGTCATCTTGCTGTTGCGATAGGCCTGCTCTGCCCATAGCCGCGGGCGGTCCGGGTTCGGGTTCGGGTCCGGATTCTCGTAGATGTGGATTC
>CAZTNV010000483.1:0-2213 GCA_964615535.1 uncultured Mycobacteriaceae bacterium
CAGCGCCTATCTGCACTCCGCGACCATGGTCAAGGGCGGCGTCTACCTGCTGGCCCGGCTGCAAACGGCGCTCGACGCAACCGATGTCTGGACCCTGGCGGTGACCGCGGCGGGCGCGGTGACGGCGGTGCTGGGCGCGGTGCTGGCGCTGCGCCAGACCGACCTGAAGCTGATGCTGGCCTACACCACGGTGATGGCGCTGGGCACCTGCATCCTGTTCCTGGGCATTGATTCGCCGATCGCCCAGACCGCGGCGATCACCTTCATCCTGGTGCACGCGCTGTACAAGGCGGCGCTGTTCCTGGTGGTCGGCGCCATCGACCACGAGACCGGCACGCGCGACGTCACCCGGCTGGGCGGGCTGCGCCATGCCATGCCGGCGACCGCCGCCGCCGCCCTGGTGGCGGGGCTGTCGATGGCCGGGCTGCCGCCGCTGATCGGGTTCATCGGCAAGGAGCTGACCTACAAGGGCGCGCTGGCCTCGCCGCTGGCGCCGGATCTGTTCGCCCTGGTGATGGTCGTGGCCAATGCGGCGATGGTGTCGGTGGCGGCGATCCTGGTGATCAAGGCGTTCTTCGGCGAGGCGCGGCCGACCCCGCGCGCGCCGCACGAGGCGCCGGTCCGGATGTGGGCGGGGCCGGCGGTGCTGGCGGTGCTCAGCCTGCTGGCCGGGATCTTCCCCTGGCTGATCGATCGCGGGCTGATCGCGCCCGGCGTGATGGCGCTGGGCGAGCCGGACTCCTACGCGCTGGCGCTGTGGCACGGCATCAATCTGGCGCTGCTGCTGAGCGGGGTGACGATTGCGATCGGCGTCGCGCTGTTTCTGGCGCGGGCGAGGGTGCGCGCCGGGCTGGACGCGATCGGCCGGGCGGTGCCGTGGTCGGGCGACCGCGCCTATGACGGGGTGATGGCCGGGCTGGTCCGGGTGGCGCGGGTGCAGACCGACTGGCTGCAAGGCGGCGTCATGCGGCGCTATCTGCTGATCGTGTTCGCGACCATGGCGCTGGCGGTCGGCGGCACGCTGGTGCTGCGCGGCGGCCTGGCCTGGACGCCGGCCTGGCCGGACCTGCTGATCCGCGACTGGATGCTGATTGGGCTGATCGCCGCGGGGGCGCTGCTGGCGGTGGCGGCGGAGTCGCGGCTGGCGGCGATCTGCGGCCTGGGCACGGTCGGCGTCGGCGTCGCGCTGGTGTTCCTGATGTACGGCGCGCCCGATCTGGCGCTGACCCAGTTGCTGGTCGAGACGCTGGTGGTGGTGATCGTTGGGGTGGTGATGCTGCGCCTGCCCGATTTCCGCGGTGCCGCCCATCCCGGCCGGTTCGGACGGGTGCGCGACGGGGTGGTCGCGCTGGCCTGCGGCGGGGTCGTCACCGCCCTGATCCTGGCGGTGCTGGAGGCCCCGCTGGACCGCCGGCTGACCGACTATTATGAGATCACCGCGGTGCCGGGCGGGGAGGGCCGCAACATCGTCAACGTCATCCTGGTCGATTTCCGCGCGCTCGACACGCTGGGCGAGATCGCCGTGGTCGGCATCGCCGGCCTGACCGCCTATGCCCTGATCAAGCTGCGCGCCGGGCCCGCGGGCACCCGGCAACGGAGCCGGCGATGAATTCCCTGATCCTCAGCGCCGCGACGCGGCTACTGGTCAGCCTGATGGTGCTGTTCTCGATCTACCTGCTGTGGCGCGGCCACAACGAGCCGGGCGGCGGCTTCATCGGCGGGCTGATCGCGGCGATCGGCTTCGCGCTCTACGCCCTGGCGTTCGGGGCGGCGGCGGTGCGGCAGGCCCTGCGGGTCGATCCGCGCGGCATCGCGGCGACCGGGCTGGCGGTGTCGCTGATCTCGGGTCTGTTCGCCGTGATCACCGGCGAGCCGTTCCTCAGCGGGCTGTGGTGGAAGCCGGAACTGGCGCCCGGCGAGTATCTGCCGTTCGGCACGCCGCTGCTGTTCGATATCGGGGTCTATCTGCTGGTGTTCGGCGCGGTGATGACCCTGCTGCTCGCCCTCGAAGAGGGGAGCTGAGCCCATGGAGGTCGTGCTCGCCTTCGTCGTCGGGCTGCTGATCGCGGCCAGCGTCTATCTGATGCTGGCGCGCAATCTGGTGAAGTTCATGTTCGGGCTGGTGCTGATCGGCAATGCCGCCAACCTGCTGATCTTCGCCAGCGGCCGGCTGACCCCCGGCGAGCCGGCGCTGATCCCCGCCGAACTGGCGG
>CAZTNV010000484.1:0-2202 GCA_964615535.1 uncultured Mycobacteriaceae bacterium
CCGATGAACTCGCGCTGCCCGTCATCACGCATGTGCAGGAAACGCGCATGCAGGTGGTCACCGGCCATCTGTTCTACGGCAAGCCGGCCGGCAAGAGCTGGGACAAAGCGCCGGTCGGGATCTGGCGCCGCGTGCCACCGGCTACGCCGGGCGGCAAGGGAAAGCTGATCCCGGTCATTGTGTTTGAAGACTCACCCGCCCGCTACCGCCGCCGGTTCGTGGTGATCGATGCCGCGGCCAGCCGGTGCGGATGGATACCGGTGTCGCACAACATGGCCGGTTTTCCCGACGGCATTCCCGGCCCCGAATTGCTGGTCCGGATGAGAACCCAGGCGGAGCGCCATGGCGCACCGATCCGCCATGGCACCGTCGAGCGGCTGAAACGGGTCGGCGAGGGCCGGTTCGCCGCCGAAACCCGCGACGGCGCCCGCATCCAGGCCGCGACCGTGCTGATCGCCACCGGGGTGATCGATGCCGAACCCGAACTGCCCAACCTGTTCCAGGCGGTGCAGCGCGGCCTGATCCGCCATTGTCCGATCTGCGACGGCTACGAGGTCATCGATCACCGGATCGCCGTGATCGGCCATGGCAGCGAGGCGTTGGGCGAGGCGCTGTTCCTGCGGACCTATTCGCGTGACGTTACCCTGCTCACCCTCGGCCGGCCGATGACCCTGACGGTGGAGGAGCAGCGCACCATGGCCGAAACCGGCATCCGGCCGATCCAGACGCCTGTCGCCGAAGTGGTGACCGAAGCCGGCCGGATCGCCCGGATCGTGATCGAGGGCGGCCAAAGCCACGTCTTCGACACGGTCTACTCCGCCCTCGGCACCCTGCCCCGCTGCGAAGTGGCGCGTGCGCTCGGGGCGGAACTGGCCGCCGACGGCTGGGTCGTCACCGACGGCCATCAGCGGACCTCGGTCGACCGGGTCTACGCCGCCGGCGACATCGTGGTCGGCCTCAACCAGATCGCCGTCGCCATGGGCCAGGCCGCCATCGCCGCGACGCATATCCATAATCTCTTGCGGTAGTCTCCGGGCCTGCCCCAAGGCGCCATCCCCGGCTCGGGCCGCGGCAATCGCCGACTTCAAAAACGACCATTCATCCCCAGATCCCCCGTTGCGGCACGAGCGCGGGAGGGCCGGCGGATCGTGACGTTCCGTGACATTCCGTGACGTTGTGGGAGAATTTTTTCTTGGCACGAACGAGGGACGGCCGGCGGACCGTGACATTCCGTGACGTTCCGGGAAGATTTTTTTCATGCGCAATAATATTTCGCAGGTTCCGCCGATAATGCCCTCTGGCGCCTACGGGATTAATCCTTATTAATCCTTTTTGAGGAACACAGCCTGACCAACTGACCCGGCCGGCGGCGCCTGCCGAAAATCGCCCTGGTCTTTGCACGGTGGCGCCGGCCACTTTCGGGAGCGCTCGGACCCTTGCCCAAACCGACCAGTCGCTATGTCTGTCAGGCCTGCGGCGCGGTCTATCCGCGCTGGTCGGGGCGGTGCGAGGCGTGCGGGGAGTGGAACCGGATCGAGGAGGAGCCGACCGCCGAGGCGCCGCCCCGGAGTCTCGGCGCCTCTGCCGCTTCCGTCCGGGGCGGCGGGCGGCTGGCCCTGGTCGGCCTGGATGCGCCCTCCGCCGACGCCCCGCGGCGGACCAGCGGCATTGCCGAATTCGACCGGGTGTGCGGCGGCGGGCTGGTGCCCGGTTCGGCAGTGCTGATCGGCGGCGATCCCGGCATCGGCAAATCCACCCTGCTGCTGCAACTGGTCTGCCGCCTGGCGGCTCAGCCGGTGGCCGGCCGGCCGGCCGCGACGGCCGGGCCCGGCGGCCCCGGCCTGTACATTTCCGGCGAGGAGGCGGTCGAACAGATCCGGCTGCGCGCGGCCCGGCTCGGCCTGACCGGGGCAGCGGTGCAGCTTGCTGCCGCCAGCAATGTCCGCGACATCGTCGCCGCGCTGGACGGCCGCGACCCGCCCGCCGCGGTAGTGATCGATTCGATCCAGACCATGTTCGTCGATGCGCTGGAAAGCGCGCCGGGCACCGTTGCCCAGGTCCGCGCCAGCGCCGCCGAGCTGATCCGGGTGGCCAAGCGCCGCGGCATCGCGCTGTTCCTGGTCGGCCACGTCACCAAGGACGGGGCGATCGCCGGCCCGCGCGTGCTCGAGCACATGGTCGATACCGTGCTCTATTTCGAAG
>CAZTNV010000485.1:0-2195 GCA_964615535.1 uncultured Mycobacteriaceae bacterium
ATGGGCGAAGGTGCCGACATGGGGGCGCATTTCGTGCAGCACGACGGGGATGCCGGCCTCGGCGGCCTGCCAGGCGGCTTCGGAGCCGGCCATGCCGCCGCCGACGATGTGGAGCTTCTGGGACATGGCACCCGAGATAGTCCACCGCCCGGCCGGTGTTAAGGGGGTGTCGGGCCGCAGGTCAGGCGGCCGTCTCCTGCGCGAGCCCGGGTTCGGGCGCCTCGCCCTCGAAGCGCAGGCGCAGGGTGGCGGCGGCGGGGCGCATGCCGGCCGCGGGAACCGCCAGGAGCCGGGCGCGGCGCAGCGTCGGCCGGGCGGAGACGCCGGCGGCCGGCAGCATCACGCGGCGCGGCACCACGCGCTGGCGCACCTCGATCCGGCGGACCCTGGGCTTGCGCCGGATAAGCCGGGCGCGAAAGGCGGCGCGGCGGTCCAGGGCGAGGGTCGACAGAAGCAGGGTCAGTGCCAGCGCCGCGTCGCGCCAGTAGAGATCGCCCATCGCCAGCCCGGCCTGGCGGCTGGCGATCAGCCCGGCGAGCCCGACGAGGGCGGCCAGCAGCACGGCCGCCTGCCGCGGCGCGATCCCGCACATCAGCATGTAGGCGGCGATGAAGGTCAGCCCGCCGCCCAGGCTGCGCCCGGCCGCCTCGCCGATCAGCGGCGCCAGGATCGCGCCGCCATGGGTGCCGGGCAGAAGCCCGAGCGAGACGGCAAGGAAGAAGCTGGCGATCGCCGTCCGCAGGAGGGTGTGCACCGTCGCGGTCAACTTGCTACGCTCTGCGCCACGTTTCATAGGCGGGTCCCATCGCTGTCTGTCGCCGCGCCGTCCTGAGCGCCAGCTTCGTTCAGGGGCCGAGAATCATCGCGATGGTGGCTGAATTGGGGCCGGGGCATGCCGGAAAGGGAGTAGGTCGCAGAATCCATCGATTCCGGACATTTGCCGCGCGCATTGCCGACGCGGCGCGATCACAATTGTCCATGGTATCCCGACGATCAAGGGCGCGGCGCGGCGATTGCCCGCCGCACCCCGGTCGTGGCGGCCGGCAGGGTTACTCCCCCCTGATCCTGAAGATGGTGCCGAGCAGCGCCTCGTTCGGGCGGAACGCCCGCTCACCCAGGCCCCGGCCAAAGCGGGTGGTGACGCCAAAGCCCACGCTGTCGCTCTCGAAGATGTCGAGTTCGCTGCGCCGGTAAGCCGCCCAGACCTCGGAACCGCCGACCACCCCGAAGGCGGCGCCGACCTCGTAGTAGGACCCGTCGTCGAACAGGTCGTCGCCCTGGCCGATGATGCCGCCGCCGCCCCAGAGCGCGAAATCGCCTGCGGTATACCGGGCAACGGCCGCGAACTCTGTCACCCGGTCATCGCCGTCGAACTCGGTCACGGCCGCACCGGCGGCCAGCGTCAGCTGGGGCACGACCTCGTATCCGACCTCGCCGCGAAAGACATGAGCGTCGAGGTAGCTGACATCGGACAGATAGACCGCATCGAGCGTGAGCGCGGGCCCGCGGAAATCGTAGCGCAGCGCATAGGAGCTTTCGTCCTCCCAGATGTCGTCGGAATACCAGATGCGGCCATAGGTGACCGACAACCCGTGCCCCTCACCGACATGCCAGCGCAGGCCGAGCCGGCCGGTGGTGTCCTTGTCGTCTTCGATGTCGAAGCCGTAGTCGTAGGACGAGGCGACGTGGCCCAGCCCGAACTGCAGATCGAGGCCATGACGCAGGGTGTAGATCACGGTGCTGTCGAAATAGAGCGTGCTGGTTCCGCCAAAGCTGTCATTGCTGTCCTCCAGGCCGAAATCGAGCTCGAGTCGCGGCGGATCGTAAGGATTGCTGCCGAGCGACGCAGCGGCAAGGACGGGCAGGGCGGCGAGGGCGCCGCCGAGGGCGGTGGTCAGGGACAATCTCGTCATGGGTGCCTCATTGTGGATGTTTTTATCCACAATGCCGGTCGGCGCCCGCCTGGGCAACGTCCCGGCACAAGCCTACTCCGAGGTGTTGCCCGAATCCTCGCCCTGATCGACGATATGGGCGACGCTGACCACTTCCTCGCCGCGCGCGGTGTTGAACACCCGCACCCCGCCGGCGCTGCGCGAGCGGAAGGAAATTCCGTCGACCGGCACCCGGATCGACTGGCCCTGGTTGGTGACCAGCATGATCTGTTCGTCCATCTCGACCGGGAAGGCAGAGACCAG
>CAZTNV010000486.1:0-1239 GCA_964615535.1 uncultured Mycobacteriaceae bacterium
CTATGATTTCGCCCATCTGCTCAACGCCGAAATCGACCGCATCGAGGTGCTGCGCGGGCCGCAAAGCGCGATCTATGGCGGCGACGCGATCGGCGGCGTGGTCAACATCGTCACCCGCCGCGGCGACGGCCCGCCGCGCATTGCCGCCAGCATCGAGGGCGGGTCGTTCGGCACGGTCCAGCTCGGCTCCCGGATCTCGGCCGGCGACCCGCTCTACGATCTCAATCTCGGCGTCACCCATTTCTCGACCAACGGCACGTCGGTCGGCGCGCGGGGCATCGAGCCGGACGGCTATCGCAACACCAGCCTGTCCTTCGCCGGCGGCGTGCGCCCGATCGAAAACCTGGAGATCCGCGGGACCGGCCGGTATTCGACCGCCCGTTCCGAAATCGACGGCGCCGCGCCGTTCGACAGCCCGGACTTCTTCGACAATCGCGAGTTCAGCGGCCGGGGTCAGGCCATCCTGTCGCTGCTCGACGGCGCCTGGCACCACGAGTTCGGCGCCAGCTATACCAGCAGCGACCGGGATTATTCGAACCGGGCCGGCACCCGGCTCGATTCGACCTACGAATCGCAGACCTGGACCTATGATTACCGCACCAGCTACACGTTCCGTACGCCCGAAATCGCCGATGCCGAGCACACGGTCAGCTTCGCCGCGATCCGGGAGGAGCAGCGCGCGCTGTTCGTCACGCCGCCGCCTTCGGTCACCACCTATGCCGCGATCGCCAGCACCGGGCTGGTCGGCGAGTACCGGCTGGGCCTGTGGGATCAGGTGTTCCTGTCCGGGGCGATCCGCCACGACGTCAACGAGAATTTCCGGGACGCCACGACCTATCGCCTCACCGCCGCCTATGTCCAGCCCGACATCCGCACCCGCCTGCACGGCAGCTACGGCACCGGCATCAAGAACCCGACGCTCACCGATCTGTTCGCCAACTACCCGGCGTTCTTCTTCTTCGCCAACCCGAACCTGGAACAGGAGCGGTCGCAGGGCTGGGACATCGGCGTCGAGCAGCCGCTGTGGGGCGATCGCGTGTCGGTCGATGTCACCTATTTCCACAATGACATCGAGAACCTGTTCGCGGTCGATCCGGTCGCCTTCGACCGCATCGTCAACATTCCCGGCACCAGCACCCGCCGGGGCGTCGAACTGTCGATCCGCGCGCGCATCCTGGACGGGCTGGACGCGACCGCCGCCTACACCTGGACCGACGCCGAGTCCGCGACCGGCCAGCG
>CAZTNV010000486.1:1249-2185 GCA_964615535.1 uncultured Mycobacteriaceae bacterium
CATTCCGCCAGCGCCACCCTCAACTATCGGTTCCTCGAAGACCGCGCCAACCTGAACCTCTCGGCAACCTGGGTCGGCGAACAGCTCGGCCGCGATTTCAGCACGTTTCCGGCCCGCGGCGTGACCCTAGAACCCTATGCGCTGGTCAATCTGGCCGGCTCGTACCGGCTGACCGATCAGGTCGAAGTCTTCGGCCGGCTGGAAAACCTGCTCGACGACCGCTTCGTCACCTATCCGAATTACCTGAACCCCGGTTTCGCCGGTTATGGCGGCCTCCGGGTGACCTTCGGCGTGCCCTGAGCGCCGGAGCAATCCAGCCTGACCAATCATCGAAAAGGAGCACCGCAATGTTGCACCACGCCTCCACCAGCCAGTCCGGCTGGCGCCACGTCCTGTGGCCGGCCCTGCTGGTCGTCGCCGGGGCCGGTTTCAGCCTCGGCTTCGCCTGCGCCACGCCGTTCGCCGCCTTCGCGGCGCTCGCGGCCCTGACCCTCGACCGCCGCGAGGCGCTGGCTCTGGCCGGGACGGTCTGGTTCGCCAACCAGTGCGTCGGGTTCGGCGCGCTGGGCTATCCCTGGACGGCGGAGTCGCTCGCCTGGGGCATCGCCCTCGGCGCCTTCACCCTGCTGGCGACCGAGGTCGCGGGCGGGATCGCCCGCACCATGACCGGCCGGCCGGCGGTGGTGGCGGGCACCGCCCTGCTCGGCGCGTTCGCGGCGTTTCAGGGCGCCGTGTTCGTCGCCTGCCTGATCACGCAGACCTCGGTCGAGTCGTTCGATGCGGGGACGGTCGGCTATCTCCTGCTGATCAACCTGGCGGCATTCGCCGGGCTGCTCCCGGCCAGCCGCGTGGTGTCGTGGATCGGACACGCCGGCACGCCGTCGGCCGGTCCCGGCATGACCGCGCGGCACGCCTGACGCGATCTTCTGACCGAAC
>CAZTNV010000487.1:0-2170 GCA_964615535.1 uncultured Mycobacteriaceae bacterium
TGCGATCCGGTGTCGGTCGAGTTGACCTATGGGCTGGAGCGGCTGGGCATGTACCTGCTCGGCAAGGAGAGCATTTTCGACCTGCCGTTCAACGATCCCGACGGGCCGCGGCCGATCCGCTATGCCGATGTGTTCCTGCGGTCGGAGCGGGAGTATTCGGCGTTCAACTTCGAGCACGCCAATACCGGGGTGCTGCTCCGCCATTTCCAGGATGCCGAGGCGGAATGCCAGTCGCTGCTGTCGCAGAAATTGGCGCTGCCTGCGTATGATCAATGCATCAAGGCCAGCCACGTGTTCAATCTGCTCGATGCCCGCGGCGTGATCAGCGTGGTCGAGCGGGCCGGTTACATCGGCCGTGTTCGCGCGCTCGCCAAGGCGTGCTGCGAAATGTGGCTGGCCGCGGCATGAGCGCGGCCGGTTCCGACCTTCCGATCCTTCCGCCCGCCGCGGCAGGCCCTCGCCACCGCCGACCGGTTTGACGCCATGGCCGATTTTTTGCTGGAGCTGTTTTCCGAGGAGATCCCGGCGCGGATGCAGGCACGCGCAGCGGAGGATCTGAAACGTCTGGCGGTGGCCGGGCTGGATGCTGCCGGGCTGACCTGGTCGGATGCCCAGGCCCATGTCACACCGCGCCGTCTGGTGTTGATGATCGAAGGACTGCCGCTGGCCCAGCCGGATACGGTGGAGGAACGCAAGGGTCCGCGCACCGATGCGCCCCAGGCCGCGATCGACGGATTTCTGCGATCGAACGATCTCACGCTGGATCAGTGCGAGCAGCGCGACACGCCCAAGGGGCCGGTGTGGTTCGCGGTGGTGCGGCGCTTCGGCCGCCCGACCGGTGAGGTGCTGGTCGAGATCATCCGCAGGATGCTCGCCGAGATGGCGTGGCCCAAGAGCATGCGGTGGGGCGATGGCGGTTTCCGCTGGGTCCGGCCATTGCACCATATCCTCGCCCTGTTCGACGACAAGCCTCTGGTCGGCGAGGTCGAACCTGAGCCGCGCACGCGCTGGGTGTTTTCCGCCCTCAGTCGCGGTCACCGATTCCTGGCTCCGCACGCCTTTGCGGTCACCAGCCTGGCCGATTACCGGTCAAAGCTTCACGCCGCCTACGTCGTGCTCGACCGCGAGCAGCGCAAATCGGCCATCCTCAAGCGGGCCCAGGCGCTGGCCGCATCGCAGGGGCTGACGTTGCGCGACGATCCCGGACTGCTCGAAGAGGTCGCCGGTCTGGTCGAATGGCCGGTGGTGCTGATCGGCAGGATCGACGACGAGTTCATGGACGTGCCGCCCGAGGTGCTGACCACCGCGATGCGCTCGCATCAGCGCTATTTCTCGCTGATCCGGCCGGATGGCAGCCTGGCGCCGCGCTTCGTGGTGGTCGCCAACACCGAGACCACGGATGGCGGCCGCGCGGTGATCGAGGGCAATCAGCGGGTGCTGCGGGCACGGCTGTCCGACGCCAAGTTCTTCTGGGATCAGGACTGCAAGGTCCGGCTGGAAGACCGCGTGCCGGCGCTGAAGGACATCGTGTTCCACGCCAGACTGGGTACGGTCGAGGACAAGGTGATCCGGGTGCAGACGCTGGCCGGCGATCTGGCGCGGCGCATTCCCGGCGCCGACCCCGACAAGGCACGCTCGGCGGCGCTGCTGGCCAAGGCCGATCTGGTCACCGGCATGGTCGGGGAATTCCCCGAACTTCAGGGCGTGATGGGCCGCTATTACGCGCTGCAGCAGGGCGAGGACGCGGCGGTGGCCGATGCGGTGGCGCAGCACTATTCGCCGCTCGGCCCCTCCGATGCCTGCCCGACCGCGCCGGTCTCGGTGGCGGTGGCGCTGGCCGACAAAATCGACACGCTGGTCGGGTTCTTTTCGATCGGGGAAAAGCCGACCGGCAGCCGCGATCCCTATGCGCTGCGGCGGGCCGCGCTGGGCGCGATCCGCCTGATCGTGGAGAACGGGCTGCGGCTGCCGCTGCTCGATCTGTTCGACACGGCCGGTCAGGCGTTCGATTCGCAGGCCCGATCGGCCGAGGATGCGAATCTGGCGGTCGGCGCAGAGCTGCTGGACTTTTTCGCCGACCGGCTCAAGGTCGCGCTGAAAGAGAAGGGCGTCCGCCACGACCTGATCGACGCGGTGTTCGCGCTGGGCGGCGAGGACGATCTGGTGCGGC
>CAZTNV010000488.1:0-620 GCA_964615535.1 uncultured Mycobacteriaceae bacterium
CGGCGCGGAACGCCGCCACCACCGGCCCGACCGCCGCCTCCTCGTTGTGGCACGGAATCAGCACCGCGATCCGCATCGCCGCCGCTTCCGGCAGCACCGATCCCGATGCCGGCCCGCCATCCGGAACCAGGGCCTCGCCGCCCTGCCTGCTCAACGCTATGCTCATCGAGGCTATGCTCACCTGGTCCAACACAGTTTTCACGAATTTCGCTTGAAACGTTCAGCCCATGACCTGTCCGACATCAAGCCATGTAACAGCCTATCGGGAGTCGCTCAATTAAAAATTTGTTTACTCACCGCCGCCGTCCTCTCGTGGCAATTTGGCTTAAACCTGAATCGGGATTGCTCGCCATGGCCAGGCGGAGTTGCGCAAATTGTATCGGAATCGGCGTGGTCACTGTGGCGTCATTGGCGGGATCGGGGGCCTATGCGGTTCTGGCCGGCCAGGATATGAACTGGGACTTGCTGAACTATCATTATTATTCAGCTTATGCGCTGCTGACCGGGCGGCTGGAGGTCGATATCATGCCGGGAAATGCACCCGGCTATCTCAATCCGCTGGTCTATCTCCCGGTCTACGGCCTGATCCAGGCGCTGCCGCCGATCGTGGCGGGCGCGCT
>CAZTNV010000488.1:630-2168 GCA_964615535.1 uncultured Mycobacteriaceae bacterium
GGCGCCGCCTCGGGGTTGTGCGCCGTCATCCTCTACGCGCTTGCCCACCACGTCCTGCCGGGCGATCTCCGACGCGGCCGCCCGGTTCTGGCGGCGGCGATCGCCCTCACCGGGGTGACCGGCCCTCTGTTCCTGTCGGAAATCGGCACGTCGTTCGTCGACAATCTCAGCGCGATCGCGATCGCCGCAGCGCTGCTCGCCCTGGTGCGCGACGTGCCTGGGTCGTTGTCGGCGCCGGTCCATCGATCGGGGCATCTGCTGGCCGGCCTGCTGCTGGGCGCGGCGGTCGGGATCAAGCTGACCAACGCGATCTACGCCGTGGCCATGACGCTGGCGCTGCTGGTGCTGTGGGCGAGGGGGGAGACCACCCTCCGGCGTCTCGCGGCCTATGCCGCCGGCGGGATCGCCGGCTTCGCGCTGACCGGGGGATACTGGGCGGTCCGGCTCTGGCAGGCCTTCGAGAGCCCGGTGTTTCCGTTCTACAACGCGATCTTCCGCTCGCCCCTGTTCGAGGCGATCGATGTCGTCGATCGCCGGTTTCTGCCGCACTCCGCGCTCGATGCGCTGAGCTATCCGTTCCAGTGGCTGATCGGGCTGCATCCGAGCGGCGAGGTGCCGTTTCGCGACGCCCGGTTCGCCCTGATCGCGCTGCTGGTGCCGGTGGTCCTCGCGATGGCGCTGTGGGACCGGGCGGCGGGACCGGGCCCGCGGGCCGGCGGCCCGGCCATCCGGCCGCCGATGATCCGGCCCGGCCATGCCGCGCTGATCCTGTCGTTTTTCTTCGCCGCCTACGCGGTCTGGCTGACCGGGTTCGCGATCCATCGCTATGCGATCCCGCTGGAGGTCCTGACCGGGCTGGTGCTGTTCATCCTGATCGACCGGCTGTTCGCGACGCGGCGCAGCCGGATCGCCGGTTTCGCCCTGGCCGCGGTGATCGCGGTGGCGTGGACCCGTCCGGCCGATTGGGGCCGGCTGCCCTACGGGACGGACTGGTTCGGCGTGGCGGTGTCGGCCGCCCTGGCCGAGCCGGACACCGTGTTCGTCCTGGCCGGTGTTCATCCGTCGGCCTATGTCATCCCGTTCCTGCCTGCGGACAGCCGGTTCGTGCGCGTCGCGGGATATTTCCGGCCGGACCCCGAGACCGGTCCGGGCCGGCGGATCGCGGACATCATTGCCCGGCATGACGGTCCGATCCGGACCCTGACCAACCAGCCGATCCACTGGAACGACGTGCCGCAACTCCACCGCTTCGGCCTGACGCTCGATCGTGGCGACTGCGTCCGGTTCGCGTCGCACAACGACCGGTTCGAAAGCTGCCGCCTGATCCGCCGGTCCGGTTCGGCGCCGGTCCACAGTTCGTCCGCGGGCGCGGCGGCGGCCGACCCGGCATCGCCGGACTCCGCGGACCTTGACACCGGGGAACCGAGCGAGTAAGTCGCTGTATTGTCATGGGGCGCAAGGAAAGGCGCCGTGACGTCGATGCGCGGGTGTAGCTCAGTTGGTTAGAGCGCCGGCCTGTCACGCCGGAGGCCGCGGGT
>CAZTNV010000489.1:0-2157 GCA_964615535.1 uncultured Mycobacteriaceae bacterium
GGGCGGACTCGGCGACCGCCGCCTCCAGCCCGGCCTCCGGCACCAGCCGGTGGACCATGCCGCGGGCCAGCGCGTCCGTGGCGTCGTACAGCCGGGCCTCCAGCATCATTTCCAGCATCGCCGAGCGGCCGATCGCGGCCATCACGATGCCGAACTCCGACAGCGGCATGGCCAGCCCGAGCCGGCTGACCGGCGCGCCGAACCGGGCCGTGTCCGCGGCGATCCGGATGTCGCACAGCAGCGCCAGCACCAGCCCCGCCCCGGTGCACGGCCCCTGGATCATGGCCACGACCGGGTGCGGACAGGCGCGCATCGCGTCATAGGCCCGGTCCATCACCCGGCCATAGGCGCGGGCCTGCTCCGGATCGTTGCGCTCGGTGGCGAACTCGCCGATATCGGCGCCGGGGCAGAACGCCGTCCCGGCGCCGCGCAGCACGATGCAGCGCACCGACCGGTCCGCCGACAGATCCGTGAACGCCGCGGTCAGCCCCGGCCACATCGGCCGGTTCATCGCGTTCAGCTTGTGCGGCCGGTTCAGCATCACCGTCGCGGTGCCGCCGTCGCGCGCCACCAGGATCTCTTCGCCGCTCATCCCGCCCCTCCCTGCCCGCCGGTTCGGCCGCGGCGACAGTCATACAGCGATTCCGATCCGCCGCTCATGCGGCTTTCGCGTCCCTGCCCCGGCGATCGCGAGAACGCTGGAATTTTTACATTAGAAAATGCTAATGTCCTCTCGCCGAACCGGATCGCAGGAGCACGCCGATGACCCCCGCCACCCCGCCTCCCGACGCCCAGACCATCGACACCCCTATCCCAGCCACCGGTTCAGCGGCCGCGCCGGCCGCGCTGTCCTGGCTGGCCCATGTGCCGGCGCCGCTGTTCGCCGCGGTGATGGGGCTGGCCGGGCTGGGTCTGGCGTGGCGCCGCGCGCATGAGGCGCTGGGCTGGCCGCAGGCGGTGGGCGAGGCCCTGCTGGCGCTGTCGGCGGCGGTCTTTGCCGCCCTGGTGCTGCTCTACGCCGCCAAGCTGGTGCGGTTTCCGGCGGAGGTGCGGGCGGAGTTCGCCCATCCGGTGCGGGTCAACTTCTTTCCGGCGATGTCGATCAGCCTGCTGCTGATGGCGATCGCCGCCCTGCCCTATGGCCGGGGGCTGGCGGAGCCGCTGTGGCTGGCCGGCGCCGTGCTGCATCTCGGCTTCGCCGTGGCGGTGATCCGGCGCTGGATCGTCCATCCCTACCAGATCCAGCAGATCAACCCGGCCTGGTTCATCCCGGTGGTCGGCAACATCATCGTGCCGATCGCCGGCGTGCCGCTCGGCTATGCCGAAGTGGCGTGGCTGTTCTTCGCGGTCGGCCTGGTGTTCTGGCTGGTGCTGTTCGCCATCGTGCTCTACCGCATCATCTTTCACGATCCGCTGCCCGGCCGGCTGATCCCGACCCTGGTGATCATGCTGGCGCCGCCCGCGATCGGCCTCAGCGCGTGGCTGGCGCTGAACGGCGGGGTGCTGGACGCGCTGGGCCGCACGCTGTTCGGGGTGGCGCTGTTCCTCACCCTGGTGCTGGCGACCCTGACCCGGCTGTTCGCGCGGGTGCCGTTCGCGGTGTCGTGGTGGGCCTTCACCTTCCCCTCCGCGGCGATGGCGATCGCCGCGCTGCGCTATCACGAGCTGGTGCCGGGCACGCCGACCCTGATCCTGGCCGCGATCCTGCTGCTGGCGGCGAGTGCGATCATCGCGCTGGTCACGGTGCGCACGGTGGGCGCGCTGCTCGGCGGCACCCTGTTCGTGCCGGAATAATCGGGCCGGAATAATCGGGCCGGAAGGATGGACAGGGCCGCGGCGAGGGCTAGACTGCGCCCGCCCCCGTTGCCCGCCCCCCATGCCGGAGCCTCCTGCGATGTCCAATCCGCAAGCCGCCGCCCATATCCTGCTGGAGACCGAGTCGGTGCTGTTCCGGCCGGACGAGCCGTTCATCTTCACCTCCGGGCGGGCCAGCCCGGTCTATGTCGATTGCCGGCGGCTGATCTCGTTCCCGCGCGCCCGCGCCGCGCTGATGGACATGGCGGTCGAGCAGCTCGCCCGCGATTGCGGCTACGAGGCGTTCGATGCGGTGGCCGGCGGCGAGACCGCCGGCATCCCCTTCGCCGCCTGGATCGCCGA
>CAZTNV010000490.1:0-2156 GCA_964615535.1 uncultured Mycobacteriaceae bacterium
CCGCGCGGTCGCTCGGGAAGCGTCGAGTGCCGGCGCCCACGGCGTCCACGTAGCTCGCGATGGACTCGATGAGCTCTTCGGGGTTGGTGCCGGTGCCGTTCTCGAAGCGCGACTCCCAGGAATAGGGGCCGTCATAGGCGCCGCTGCCCAGCCGCATGGTGCCGTTGCCGTCGCGGACTCCGCCATGCCATTCCGCCTCGGCCTTGCGATCCGTCATCGTTCCCTCCGCCTTTCGTTGAACCCGCGCAGCCATACCGCTGCCGGGCCGCCATCGTTGTGCCCCACCGTCGTTGATCGGGGCTGCGATGCGGAACGGCGCCATGCCGGGGAAAGTTCCCTGCGCCGGACCCCGTTGATCCCGGACCCCGTCGATCACGGTGGCCCGATGCCGGGCGGCGCCGGTCAGGGTCCGCCGAGCTGCCGCCGCGCCTCGCCCAGCACCATGGCCGCGGCCAGGGCGACGTTGAGCGAGCGCAGACCGGGCGCCAGCGGGATGACCAGCCGGGCATCGGCCGCGCTTGCCACCTCCTCGGGCACCCCGGCGCTTTCCCGCCCGACCATCACCCGGTCGTCGGGCCGGAAGGCGAAGGCGGTGTAGGGCGTGCTGCCCTGTGTGGTCAGCAGCACCAGCCGGCCGGGCCGGGGTTCGGCGCGGTAGGCGGTCCAGCTCGGCCAGCGCATCCACTCCAAATGCGCGAGATAGTCCATCGCAGCCCGCCGCACCCTGCGGTCGTCCAGCACGAAGCCGCACGGCTCGATGACGTCCAGCGCCACGCCCAGACAGGCGGCCAGGCGCATCATCGCGCCGGTGTTCTGGGGGATGTCGGGCTGGTAGAGGACCAGGCGCATCGGCGGGGCGGGCGGCTTTTGGGTGGTCTCGGCGCGTCTTCAAGAGGGGCGGCGCGACACGATGTCAATAACCCTTGTTTAGCGATTGGCAAATCCGAGGATGAGGATGTATATGCAGCCGATCACGGGCCGGAAGCCAGCGCCCGCGCCGCCCGGATGCCCCGTATCGGGGCGGGCGGTGCCGTCGCCGACGACCATGCAGATCCAGTCAAGCGAGGATTAGGCAAGCAATGGCCGATACTACCCATTCGGGCGGGTCCGACGGCGAAGGCACCACTCGCCGCGATTTCCTCTACCTTGCCACCGCGGCGGTCGGCGCCTTGGGCACCGCGGCCTTCGCCTGGACCGTCGTCGACAGCATGAACCCGTCAGCCGCGGTGCTGGCCCTGGCCTCGACCGACGTCGATCTGACCCCGGTGGCCGCGGGTCAGGCGATCACGGTGATGTGGCGCGGCAAGCCGGTGTTCGTGCGCCACCGCACGCCGGGCGAGATCCAGGCGGCGGAAGCCACCCCGGTCGATCAGTTGCCCGATCCGGAACCGGACAGCGCGCGGGTCCAGCGCCCCGAATGGCTGGTCGTGGTCGGCATCTGCACGCATCTGGGCTGCGTGCCGCTGGGTCAGCGCCCGACCGACGATCGCGGCGCCTATGGCGGCTGGTTCTGTCCATGCCACGGTTCGGTCTATGACACGTCCGGCCGCATCCGGCAAGGGCCGGCGCCGACCAATATGTTGGTGCCGACCTACAGCTTCCTTTCCGACAACCGCATCCGTATCGGCTGACCGCCGCTCGGTCAGGGAGATTCTCATGGCGCACGGCTTGGCGAGCAGCTCGTTCCAGAATCCGGTAATCCGCTGGGTTGACCAGCGACTGCCGATTTTCACCATGATGTACAAAGAGTACGGCGAGTACCCGGCGCCGCGGAATTTCAATTACTTCTGGAATTTCGGCGCGCTGGCCATGGTCATCCTGATGGTGATGATCGTGACCGGCATCGTTCTGTCGATGCACTACACCCCGCATACCGAATATGCCTTCGATTCGGTCGAAGGCATCATGCGCGACGTCAATTATGGCTGGCTGTTGCGCTATATGCACGCCAATGGCGCCTCGATGTTCTTCATCGTGGTCTACATCCACATGTTCCGCGGCCTGTACTACGGTTCCTACAAGTCGCCGCGCGAACTCCTGTGGATGCTGGGCGTCGTGATCCTGTTGATCATGATGGCGACGGCGTTCATGGGCTATGTGCTGCCCTGGGGCCAGATGAGCTTCTGGGGCGCGACCGTGATCACCAATCTGTTCTC
>CAZTNV010000491.1:0-2153 GCA_964615535.1 uncultured Mycobacteriaceae bacterium
TGTCCTGAAATGACGCAGTTGCGGGCGATCGGCCGCCTGACAGATAAATAACTTGCTTATCGCAGCGCCTTGCGTCATAGGAGCGCCATCGACATTGGCCGGACGACTCAGGCGCGGCGTTCTTCAAGGGCGCAGTATCAGACAAACCCTCCAACACCTCGATATGCAAGGGCTGGCGCATTGTCAGCTCACTAACTATATTGGATATGACTACATGACTACCGGAACTGTGAAATTCTTCAACGGCCAAAAAGGCTTCGGCTTCATCACGCCGAACGATGGCGGCAATGACGTGTTCGTGCACGTTTCGGCGCTTCAGCGCGCCGGCATCGCCAGCCTGAACGAGGGCCAGAAGGTTTCTTTTGATACCGCCCGCGACCAGCGTTCTGGCAAGATGGCTGTGAGCACGATCGAGCTCGTCTGAGCCAGCAGGCTGAAGCCGGCGACAGCCGGTCTGTCCTGATACGGAAGAGGCGCGCGGCCCCAAAGGCTGCGCGCTTTTTCTTTTGCCTCGCAGTCAGAGGCTGAACATGGCGGTAATGAGGATTATACCGGCGATATTGATGATGAACCCGGTTGTGGCCATGCGGGCAATGGTCAGCTGCCCGGTGCTGAAGGCGACTGCATTCGGCCCGGTCGCGATCGGCAGCATGAAGGCGCATGAGGCGGCGAGCGCGGTCGGGATGACTAGGGCCAGGATATCGGCGCCGGTGGCGGCCGCGAGCGCGCCGAGCACCGGCAGGAAAGTCGTCATCGCGGCGACATTCGACATGATTTCGGTCAGGAAGATGATCAGGGCGACGAGTAGCGCGATGAACAGGATCGCCGGGATGGCAGAGAGCCCCGCGAGTTCGGCGCCGAGCCAGGCGGCGAGGCCGGAAGCCTGAACGGCGGCGGCCAGCGACAGCCCGCCGCCGAACAGCAGCACGACCTCCCAGGGCAGAGCGCGCGCATCCTCCCAGCTGAGCAGGGCCCAGCCCTTGTCCGGATTGCCGCTGCCATTCGGCAGGAGGAACATCAGGATCGCCCCGATGATGGCGATGCTCATATCAGTCAGCCCGGCAAGGCCCGGCAGGGTGTTCAGGACGCTGCGGCTCATCCAGGCCAGCGCGACAACGGCGAAGACGGCGGCGACGCGCATCTCCGGCGCGCGCATCCGGCCGAGGCCCCGCCGCGCTTCGAGGATAACCTCCCGCGCAGCGCCGGCGGCGCCATCATCGGTCCTGATGCTGCGAGTGATCACGAACCAGGCGACAGGCAAGAGAAGGGCAACCGCCGGCAGGCCGAAGCGCATCCAGTCGAGGAAGCCAAGCTCGATCCCGGCATTCTCGCGCAGCCAGCCGATCGCGATCAGGTTTGTCGGCGAGCCGACCGGTGTTGCCAGTCCGCCGATCGAGGCGGCATAGGCGATTCCGAGCAGCAGCGCGCCGGCGGTTTTCATGCCGCCGCCCGCCGCGAACGCGACCGACAGGGCAATCGGCGCCATCATCAGCGTGGTCGCCGTGTTGGAAATCCACATCGAGAGCAGCGCCGTCGCGACCATGAAGCCCGCCGCGAGGAGCTTCAGCCGGGCACCGGAAAGGGCGAGCACATTCAGGGCGATGCGCTTGTGCAGGTCCCATTTCTCGATGCCGATGGCGACGATGAAACCGCCAAGCAAGAGCAGAACGACCGGATCGGCATAGGGCGCTGCGATTGCCCGCAGCGGCAGGATCCCGGTCAGCGGCACAATCGCCAGCGGTAGCAGAGCGGTGATGCCGATCGGAACCGCTTCGCTGGCCCACCACACCGCCATCAGCACCAGTAGGCCGGCGATCATCAAGCCTTCGCGCTCCAGCCCGGCCGGAAGCGGCATCAGGGCGATCAGAATGGCCAGCAGGGGCCCGAGCCAAAGTCCTGTGCGGGCGGCCGGCCCAAGCGGGCCACTCCGCAGCGCGGCGCGTGTCGCGGCGGTCTGTTCCGGCATGGGCAGGCGGCATCCTCAGCTTTGAGCTATAGTGAGACCTAGCCGCCTGAAGCGCAGAAAGAAAGCAGCGCCGTTCAGCAGGTCGAGCCCGCTTGCCACGGCCCGCGCCGCCGCCTAACCAGTGCCGATGCGTGCGGGCGTGGTGAAATGGTAGACACAGGGGACTTAAAATCCCCAGGCCTCACGG
>CAZTNV010000492.1:0-319 GCA_964615535.1 uncultured Mycobacteriaceae bacterium
GAACGTCATCCCGACGAATTGCGGCAGGATGGTCGACCGGCGCGACCAGATCTTGATGATCTCGTTGCGCCCGGAGGCGCGCACCGCATCGGCCTTCTTCAGCAGATAGCCGTCGACGAACGGGCCTTTCCACAGGGAGCGAGCCATGGGCCGCCTCCTTACTTCTTGTGGCGGCGACGGAGGATCAGGCGATCCGTCGCGGCGTTGTTGCGGGTCTTGCGGCCCTTGGTCGGCTTGCCCCAGGGGGTCACCGGATGGCGGCCGCCCGAGGTGCGGCCCTCGCCGCCGCCATGCGGATGGTCGATCGGGTTCATCGCGA
>CAZTNV010000492.1:329-2145 GCA_964615535.1 uncultured Mycobacteriaceae bacterium
CCGCGGACCACCGGCCGTTTGCCCAGCCAGCGGGTGCGGCCGGCCTTGCCCAGATTGATGTTGCTCTGATCGGGGTTGGACACCGCCCCGATCGTCGCCAGGCATTCGCCGCGCACCAGCCGCATCTCGCCCGAGGCCAGCTTGATCTGGGCATAGCCTTCGGCCCGGCCGACGAGCTGGGCGTAGGTGCCGGCCGAGCGCGCGATCTGGCCGCCCTTGCGGGGCTTCAGCTCGACATTGTGGACGATCGTGCCCACCGGGATGTTCATCAGCGGCATGGCGTTGCCCGGCTTGACGTCGACCCGGTTGCCCGCCACCACCCGGTCGCCCGCGGCCAGCCGCTGCGGCGCCAGAATGTAGGACAGCTCGCCATCCTCGTACCGGATCAGCGCGATGAACGCGGTCCGGTTGGGATCGTATTCCAGCCGCTCGACCGTCGCCGGCATATCGAACTTGCGACGCTTGAAATCAATGATCCGGTAGCGCCGCTTGTGCCCGCCGCCGCGCTGAAAGGCGGTGATCCGGCCGGTATTGTTGCGGCCGCCCTTCTTGGTCAGGCCCTCGGTCAGGGACTTGACCGGCCCGCCCTTGTGCAGCGCCGACCGGTCGACCAGGACGAGCTGGCGCTGGCCGGGAGTGGTGGGGTTGTACTGCTTGAGTGCCATGGTGCCCTTGCCCGTCCCCTAGATGCCGGTGGTCACGTCGATGCGCGACCCTTCCGCCAGTGTCACCATCGCCTTCTTGACGTCCGACCGCTGTCCCTTCCGGCCCCGGAAGCGCTTGGTCTTGCCCTTCATCAGAAGGGTGTTGACCGCGGTGACCTTGACGTTGAACAGCGCCTCGACGGCCTGCTTGATCTGCGGCTTGGTCGCGGTGAGCGGCACCCGGAACACCACCTGGTTGTGTTCCGACACCATGGTCGATTTCTCGGTGATCACCGGCGAACGGATCAGGTCGAACAGGCCCTCCTGGCCCGGCGCGATGGTCAGCTTGCTCATTTCAGTCGCGCCTCCAGCGCCCCGACGGCCGTGCGGGTCAGCACCAGCGTGTCGCGGCGCAGAATGTCGTAGACGTTGATGCCCTGCTGCGGCAGCAGATCGATCAGCGGGATGTTGCGGGCCGCCCGCTGGAAATTCTCGTTGACCTCGACGCCATCGATGATCAACGCCGAGCCCAGGCCGAGCTCGGCCAGTTGCCGGGCCAGGATCGCCGTCTTGTGGGTCTCGGCCTCCGCCGCTTCCAGCACCACCAGCTTGCCGTCGGCCGCCTTGGCCGACAGGGCGTGCTTGAGCGCCAGCCGCCGGACCTTCTTCGGCAGATCGAATTCATGGCTGCGCACCACCGGGCCGAAAATCCGGGCACCGCCGCGGAATTGCGGCGAGCGCAGGCTGCCCTGGCGGGCGCGGCCGGTACCCTTCTGCTTGTACGGCTTCTTGGTCGTGCCGCTGATCTCGCTGATGCCCTTGGTCTTGTGGGTGCCGGCCCGGCGCTTGGCGAGCTGCCAGTTGACCATGCGGTGCAGGATGTCGGCGCGCGGCACCAGCCCGAAAATCCCGTCATCGAGCTCGATGTCGCCGGCGTCCCGATTATCCAGGGTCTTGACCGCGATCTTCATCGCTTCACTCCTTCGGCCCAATACCGGTGGACTCGGGACCGGCGGACTCTGCGGTGCCCGACGCCTCGGGGCCGGCGGACTCCGCGGTGCCCGACGCCTCGGGGCCGGTGGACTCTGCGGTGCCCGACGCCTCGGGGCCGGTGGACTCGGGGCCGGTCTCGGGCGACGGTTCGGCACTTTCCGCGGCGGGCGGCTCCGCGG
>CAZTNV010000493.1:0-2141 GCA_964615535.1 uncultured Mycobacteriaceae bacterium
ACGAGGGGCGCGGCTACGTGCTGCGCCGGATCATGCGCCGCGCCATGCGCCATGCCCACATGATCGGCGCGCGCGATCCGGTGATGTGGCGGCTGGTGCCCGATCTGGTCCGCCTGATGGGCGGCGCCTATCCCGAACTGGTCCGTGCCGAGGCGCTGATCGCGGAGACCCTCAAGCTCGAGGAGACGAGGTTCAAGGCGACGCTGGAGCGCGGCCTGCGTCTGCTGGAGGACGAGACCGCCCGGCTGGGGGAGGGCGCGCCGCTGCCCGGCGAGGTCGCGTTCAAGCTCTATGACACCTACGGCTTCCCGCTCGATCTGACCCAGGACGTGCTGCGCGGCCAGGGCCGCCCGGTCGATCTGGCCGGTTTCGAAACCGCGATGGCGCGCCAGCGCGAGGAGGCTCGGCGCAACTGGTCCGGCTCGGGCGAGGCGGCCACGGAGCAGGTCTGGTTCGACATCCGCGACGCCGCGGGCCCGACCGAGTTCCTCGGCTATGCCACCGAGCAGGCCGAGGGCGTGATCCGCGCCCTGGTGGTCGACGGCCGGCCGGCCGAGCGCGCCGAGACGGGGGGGGAGGTCGCGGTGGTGGTCAACCAGACCCCGTTCTATGCCGAATCCGGCGGTCAGGTCGGCGATACCGGGGTGCTGTTCACCGCCGGGGGTGCCGAAGTCCGCGTCGCCGAGACCCAGAAGAAGCTGGGCGACGTCTGGGTCCATCTGGGCACGCTTGCGAAGGGCACGCTGGCGGTCGGCGACGTGGTGGAACTGCGGGTGGACGGGGAGCGCCGCGCCGCGATCCGCGCCAACCACTCGGCCACCCACCTGCTGCACGCCGCGCTGCGCCGCCGGCTGGGCGATCACGTCACCCAGAAGGGCTCGCTGGTCGCGCCCGACCGGCTGCGCTTCGACATCAGCCATCCGCGCCCGCTCGAGCCCGAGGACGCGGCCGTGGTCGAGGCCGAGGTCAATGCCAGAATCCGCGAGAACGCCCCGGTCGCCACCCGGCTGATGACCCCGGAGGAGGCGACCGCGGAGGGCGCCATGGCGCTGTTCGGGGAAAAATACGGCGACATCGTCGGGGTGGTCAGCATGGGCCAGGACGGCGGCCGCCACTACTCGCTTGAATTGTGCGGCGGCACCCATGTCTGCCGCACCGGCGATATCGGCGCGTTCAAGCTGGTCGCGGAGAGCGCGGTCGGCGCCGGCATAAGGCGCATCGAGGCGCTGACGGGGGCCGGCGCGATCGACCATGTCCACCGGCAGGAGGCGCTGCTGGCCGACACCGCGGCGGCCTTGAAGGCCACGCCGGCGGAGCTTCCCGGCCGGGTCGCCGCGCTGCTCGACGAGCGCCGGCGGCTGGAGCGGGAGGTCACCGAGCTGCGCCGCAAGCTGGCCAGCGGCGGCGGGGCCGCCGAACGGACGGTCAAGGAGTTCGATGGCGTCCGGCTGACCGGCCAGGTGCTGGACGGGGTGCCGGCCAAGGAGCTGAAACCCCTGGCCGACGAGCTGAAGCGCCAGCTCGGCTCGGGCGTGGTCGCGCTGGTCGCGGTCAATGACGGCAAGGCCTCGATCGTGATCGGCGTGACCGAGGATCTCACGGCGCGGATCAGCGCCGTCGATCTGGCGCGGATCGGTGCCGAGGCGCTGGGCGGCAAGGGCGGCGGCGGCCGGCCCGACATGGCACAGGCCGGCGGGCCGGATGGCGACAAGGCCGCGGCGGCGCTGGCGGCGATCGAAACCAGGGTCGCCCGCGCGGCGGCGGAGCAGGCGGCATGACTCCCAGGTTCACCGGCACCGACTCCTACGTCGCCACGCCCGATCTGATGGTCGCGGTCAATGCCGCGGTGGTGCTGGAACGGCCGCTCCTGATCAAGGGCGAGCCCGGCACCGGCAAGACCATCCTGGCGCACGAGGTGGCGCGGGCGCTGGGCGCGCCGCTGATCGAATGGCACATCAAATCGACCACCAAGGCGCAGCAGGGCCTCTACGAATACGATGCCGTCGCCCGCCTGCGCGATGGCCAGTTGGGCGACCCGCGGGTGCACCAGATCGCCAACTACATCATCCGCGGCAAGCTCTGGCAGGCCTTCGAGAGCGAGACCCGCCCGGTCGTGCTGATCGACGAGATCGACAAGGCCG
>CAZTNV010000494.1:0-2139 GCA_964615535.1 uncultured Mycobacteriaceae bacterium
CCGACGGGACATGGCCGGGGGCGGCGGGATGGCCGGGCGCCGCGATCGGCTCTACCACGCCGCCGGCCGGAAGCCGTCATCGTTGAGAATTCGCACGGTCTCGCCATGCTGGCCGAGAACGAACAGCCCCTGCCGATAGGCGAAGCGGTCCACCCCCTCCTCGATCACCATGCCGGCGACCGCCCCGATCACCGCGTAATCGCGGTATTCGAGGAAGAACTCCTTGAAGGTGGCCAGCCGGTCCAGGTGCTCGCGAACGTCGGCGACGCTCAGCGTGCTCTTGACCTCGACCGCAACCACATGGGTCCGGTTGACCACCAGCACGTCGATTTCCATGTGCCGGCCGTTGCGGGTTCGGCTCATCCGCTGGTTCACGCCGTGCACCGGAATGCCGCGTGCGGCGAACACCGTTTTGGCCGCCGGGATCACCATGCCCTCGACGAACCGTCCCCATTTGCCGGTCAGCGCGTCGACCCTGCGGCAGGTTTCGGCGACCGTCCGCCGGGTTTCGGCATTGAGTTCGGCCATCTGACGGCCGGTCTCGGCATTGAGTTCGGCCATCTGACGGCCGGTCTCGGCGATCTGGCGGTTCGTTTCGGCGTTGAGCTCGGCCAGCTTCCGATCGGTCTCGGCAAACTGGCGGTTGGTTTGGGCGCTGAGTTCGGCCAGCTTCCGGTCGGTCTCGGCGATCTGACGATCGGTTTCGGCGATCTGGTGATCGACCGCCGCGCTCTTTTCGCCCAGGGCCGCAATCTGCTGGCTGACCGCGGCCAGTTCCAGCCGGAACTCCTGGGTCCGTTCGTTGAATCGCCGGTCCGACTCCTCGAAGGTCCGCCACACGTCTTCCAATGTCACTGCCGCCATGACCGCCGCTCCGAAGGACCGCCCCGGCCATCCAAAATCGCCGGCCGGATTCGATGTTATACCCTGGGTATGCGCCCGGCCGGATTCAAGCCGGTTGGCTTCGGCGCTTTTTCGCCCGGCCGCCGATCGCCGCCCGGCCCGTTCCCCTGGCCCCGCCCGCCCGGATATGGTACAAATCATGAACATAACCGGAGTCATGCCGGGCCGTCCCAGCCATGGATTACGTCGAGCTCCAGGTCACCACCAACTTCTCGTTCCTGCACGGCGCCTCGCATCCGGAGGAGCTGGCGGCGACCGCGGCGGCGCTCGGGCACCGGGCGCTCGCGGTCACCGACCGCAATTCGCTGGCGGGAGTGGTGCGCGCCCATCGCGCCGCCAGGGCCGCGGGCATCCGGCCGGTGATCGGCGCCCGGCTCGATCCGGCCGACGGGCCCGGCCTGTTGTGCTTCCCGACCGACCGTGCCGCCTATGGCCGCCTGTCGCGGCTGATCACGCGGGGCCGCCGCCGCGCGCCCAAGGGCGACTGCCACCTGACCCTGGCCGATGTCGCGGCGGCGGCCGAGGGGCAGATCCTGGTCGTGCTGGCCGGCGACGACGACCCGGCCGGTCCCGCCGGCCCCGCCGGAAGGCCCGCGACGGCCCCCGTTTGGCTGCGCCCGGAAACGCTCCGCGAACTCCAGCGCCAGTTTGCCCCGTCTGCCCATTCCGTCCATCTGGCCGCGACCCACCGCTATCGCGGCGACGATGCCCGCCGCCTGGCCCGGCTGGCCGCGCTGGCCGAACAGGCCGGCCTGTCGCTGGTCGCGACCAACGATGTGCATTACCACTCCCCGGACCGCAGGGCCCTGCAGGACGTGCTGACCTGCATCCGCGAGCATTGCACCATCGCCGCCGCCGGCTGGCGCCTGGCCGCCCATGCCGAGCGCCACCTGAAATCGCCGGCCGAAATGGCCCGGCTGTTCCGCGATCATCCCGAGGCGATCGCCCGCACCGTCGAGATCGCCCGGGCCTGCCGGTTTTCGCTCGACGAGCTGCGCTACGAGTACCCCGACGAGGTCGCCGAGGCCGGCCGCACGCCGCAGCAGCAGCTCGTCCACCTGACCCGGCTGGGCGCTGCCGCACGCTACCCCGACGGCGTGCCGGACAAGGTGCGGGCGCAGATCGAGCACGAGCTGGGGCTGATCGGCCAGCTCCGCTACGCGGCCTATTTCCTGACCGTCCACGACATCGTGCGGTTCGCCCGCGGCCGGGGGATTCTGTGCCAGGGGCGCGGCT
>CAZTNV010000495.1:0-2135 GCA_964615535.1 uncultured Mycobacteriaceae bacterium
GATGCCGGCATCCGGGTCAAGATGATCACCGGCGACCACGCCGCCACCGCCCGGGCGATCGCCGGCGAGCTGGGCCTGGACATCGGGCAGGGCGTGCTGACCGGGCGCGACCTCGAAGCTGTGGACGACGACGACCTCCGGCGGCGGGCGCCCAGGGTCGACGTCTATGCCCGGACCACGCCGGAGCACAAGCTGCGCCTGGTCACGGCGCTGCAGGCCGAGGGTCACGTCGTCGCCATGACGGGCGACGGGGTCAACGACGCCCCGGCGCTCAAGCGCGCCGATATCGGCGTCGCGATGGGACAGAACGGCACCGAGGCGGCCAAGGAGGCGGCCCGGATGGTGCTGGCCGACGACAATTTCGCCTCGATCGCCCATGCCGTCGAAGAGGGGCGGACGGTCTACGACAACATCAAGAAGACCATTCTGTTCATCCTGCCGACCAATTTCGGCCAGGCCACGGCGGTCCTGGCCGCTGTGGTGATGGGTATGGCGCTGCCGATCACCCCGGTGCAGATCCTGTGGATCAACATGGTGTCGGCGGTGACGCTGGGCCTCGCCCTGGCCTTCGAGCCGGCCGAGATCGGCGTGATGCGGCGGCCGCCGCGCCGGCCCGGCGAGCCGATCCTGTCGCCTTTCCTGATCTGGCGGATCGTGTTCGTCGCCATGCTGCTGGTGTCCGGCGCGTTCGGCCTGTATTTGTGGTATCAGGTTCAGGGTGCCGATCTGGAACTGGCCCGGACCATGGCGGTCAACGCCCTGGTCGCGGGCGAAATCTTCTATCTGTTCAACAGCCGCCGGATCACCGAATCGAGCTTCAATCTCAGCGGGATCTTCGGCAGCCGACCGGTGTGGATCTCGATCGGCCTGATCGTGGTGCTCCAACTCCTGTTCACCTATCTGCCGGTGATGCAGGCGCTGTTCGACACCGCCGGGCTGAATGCGACGGACTGGGTACCGATTCTGGTCTTCGGACTGGCGGTCTTCCTGATCGTGGAACTGGAAAAGGCGGTGGTGCGCCGGGTGGGGCGCCGGTCGCCTTGAGACCCGGCCCGGCCGGGCGCCCCCAACCGGACCAAGGAGCGCCCGGACCATGGCCGAGATCGCCGCCCCGCACGACCGGTTTTTCCGCACGCTGCTGGGCCGGCCGGGCGTCGCCGGGGCGCTGCTGCGCGAACGGCTGCCGGCCGCTCTGGCCGCGCGGCTGGCCGACGATCCGCCCGAGCCGGTGGACGGCACCTTCATCGATCCCGAGCAGCGCGAGCACCGCACCGACGGCCTGTTCCGCGCCCGGTTGCGCGACGGCGGCGAGCTGCTGCTCTACCTGCTGGTCGAGCACAAGAGCCGGCGCGATCCGCGGATCGGCCTGCAATTGCTGCGCTATCTCACCCGGATTCTGGAGCGGGCGGAGGCCGAATCCGGCGGCCGGGGCCCGCTGCCGGCGGTGGTGCCGCTGGTGGTCTATCACGGCGCCGAGCCGTGGGACGGTCCCGGGCGGTTCGCCGCCATGGTTGCGGCCGATGACGGCGTGCGGCCGCACCTGCTGGATTTCCCCTACACGATCGTCGATCTCGGGCGGATCGCCGACGCCGAGCTGTCGGGAATGGCCCTGCTGCGGTTCGGGCTGCGGCTGCTCAAGCACGCGGTCCTGGGCACCGACCCGCGGGAGTTGGTGGACGAGGCGACGGTGGCGGTGCTGCGTGCCGACCCGGACTTCTTCATGGCGGCGCTGCGCTATATGATACGCAGCTACCGGAATGCCGATCGCCCGGCCGTGACCGGGCTGGTGCGGCGGGTCCGGGCGGACGAGGAGACGGGCGAGATGGCGGCAAGATGGGTCGAGGACCTGCTGAACGAGGGCGAAGCCCGCGGCATCGCCAAGGGCGAAGCCCTCGGTATTGCCAAGGGCAGGGCCGAAACCCTGGTGCGGCTGCTGCGCCGCCGCTTCGGCACGGTTCCTGAGGCCGTGATCGCCGCGGTGCACACGGCGCCGCCCGACCAGGTCGACCAGTGGCTCGACAACTTCGTCGATGCGCCGACCCTGGGCGCCGTGTTCGCCATGCCCCGGCCGAACTGATCGCCTGATCGTGGAACTGGAAAAGGCGGTGGTGCGCCGGGTGGGGCGCCGGTCGCCT
>CAZTNV010000496.1:0-2135 GCA_964615535.1 uncultured Mycobacteriaceae bacterium
CCGGCCGGGACGCCGGGCACGCCGGCCGGCGCCGCGACGCCCGGCCCGCCGCGCCCGGCCCAGGGGCCGAGCCGGCTGTCGCGCGGCGACGAGGACCGGGTGCGCAACGCGGTGCGGCCGTGCTGGAACGTCGATACCGCCCGCCGCGGCGCCGACCAGACGGTGGTCGAGGTGCGCGTGGTGCTCGGCCCGAACATGGCGGTGCAGCGCGTGACGATCGAACGGCCGTCCAGCGATCCGGCGGTGCGCGCCGCGCAGGAAACGGCCCGCCGCGCGGTTCAGAACCAGCGCTGCTGGGACAACTGGCCGCGGCTTCCGCCCGATGAATACGTTCTCGTGTTCAACCCTCGCGACATGTTCTGATCCGATGAAGCCGCTCAGGAGCTGCATCATGACTCCCGTTCTTCGCCTTCGCCGACTCCTTTTCCCGGCGGTCCTGCTCGGTTGCCTGGCCGCGCTGGCCGGGCCGGCGGCCGCCGAGATCCGGATCGACATCACCCGGGGCGAGGTCCAGCCGCTGCCGATCGCGATCGCCCGGTTCCACGGCGACGGTGCCCAGGCGCAGCAGGCCGGCCAGGAGATCGCCGCGGTGATCGCGGCCGATCTGGAGCGTTCCGGCATTTTTCGCCCGATCAACCCGACCGCCTTCCTGCAGGACCCGGCCTCCCTGCAATCCGGGCCGCGCTTCGCCGACTGGCGCATCATCGACGCCCAGGCACTGGTCTCCGGCACCGTCCAGCCCCAGGGCGACGGCCGGCTCCGGGTCGAGTTCCGGCTGTGGGACGTGGTCGCGGAGCAGCAGTTGACCGGGGTGGCCTATTTCACCCAGCCGGACAACTGGCGCCGGGTGGCGCACATCATCGCCGATGCGATCTTCGAACGGGTCACCGGCGAGACCGGCTTCTTCGACACCCGCATCGTCTACATTTCGGAAACCGGGCCGGCCAGCGCGCGGATCAAGCGGCTGGCGATCATGGACCAGGACGGCGCCAACCACCGGTTCCTGACCGATGGCGGCAATCTGGTGCTGACCCCGCGCTTCTCGCCGACCGCGCAGGAAATCACCTACATGGCGTATACCGGCAACCGGCCGCGGGTCTATCTGTTCAACATCGATTCCGGCCGGCAGGAGGTGCTGGGCGATTTCCCCAGCATGACCTTCTCGCCGCGCTTTTCGCCCGACGGCAACCGCGTCGTCATGAGCATGGCGACCGACGGCAATTCCGACATCTATTTGATGGATTTGCGCACCCGGCAGGTGCGCCGGCTGACCAGCGACGCCGCCATCGACACCTCGCCGTCGTTCTCGCCGGACGGCACCCAAATCGTGTTCGAATCCGACCGCGGCGGCACCCAGCAGCTCTACATCATGGGCGCCGACGGTTCGGGCGTGCGTCGGCTCAGCTTCGGCGACGGGCGCTATGCCGGGCCGGTGTGGTCGCCGCGCGGCGATCTGATCGCCTTTACCAGTATCGGCCGCGGCCAGTTCGGCATCGGCGTCATCCGGCCCGACGGCACCGGCGAGCGCATGCTGGTCAACGCCTATCACGCCGAAGGCCCGACCTGGGCGCCCAATGGACGTTACCTCATGTATTTCACCGAATCCGCCTCGGGCGTCGGCGGCACCGGACGGTCGGCCCGGCTGCATGCGGTGGATCTGACCGGACGGCATACCTGGACCGTGCCGACTCCGCTTGACGGGTCCGACCCCGCATGGTCGCCCTTGATTCCCTGAAACTGCCGCGATAAGGTTCCCATGACGAGCGCGTTACGGGAATCGGCTTGCCGGTAGCGCGCGTCCTGGGACTCGGGCTGGTCGCCGAACCGGACTCCGTCACCGTCTTCTCACGATAAATTTGCCAGGCAATAACCAGATCCGCTTTTAAGGGGTTCAACAAATGCGTCTCAAGGTCCTGTCAGTGCTGACCGCCGTCTTATTGCTCGGTGCCTGCGAGTCCGCGGAGCAGAGCGCGACCGGCGGCACCGCCGGAATGGTCGGAACCGGCGCGGGTGCGGCGACTCCGGGTTCGGTGCGCGACTTCCAGCAGAATGTCGGCGACCGCGTGTTCTTCGGGTTCGATCGCGCCGACGTCTCGCCGGAAGCCCGCGAAGTCCTGACCCGGCAGGCTCAATGG
>CAZTNV010000497.1:0-2134 GCA_964615535.1 uncultured Mycobacteriaceae bacterium
TGGCCAGAACGCTGGAACCGCGCGCCGCAACCCCGGCGAGGCGCATCGAAACCGTTCGTCGTCTGGCCGAGGCCGGGCTGCCGGTTGTCGTGCTGGCCTCGCCGATGATCCCAGGTCTCAACGATCACGAGCTGGAGCGCATTCTGGAGGCCGCTGCGGCCGCCGGAGCCGTCGGCGCCAACTACGTTCTATTGCGGCTGCCGCTGGAGATCGCGGATCTGTTCGGCGAATGGCTGCGCACCCATGCACCGCACCGGGCCGAACGCGTGCTGAAGCTGATCCGCGAATGCCGTGGCGGTGCGCTTTACGACGCCGAATTCGGTGTCCGGATGACCGGGCAGGGCCCCTATGCCGAGGTGCTGGCGGCGCGGTTTGGCGCGGCGTCCCGCCGAGTCGGGCTGCATCGCCGCGGCTGGGCGCTCGACCTTGGCCGTTTCGAAGTGCCGCCCGGCCAGGATGAACAGTTGCGATTATTCTGATCGCGTAACGCTACTGTAAAGATTTTTTTCACCATGACATTGCTATGTGATCACGGTAAATAGCTAAAACGGGCCGGAGACCATGTGGACCGGGCCCTTGCGACTCTTCCTCAGGTGTCGGCCGTGAGTTCCGAAGCTATCGAACACCCTGGTCGCATGGCGCTCGACGATGAGATCGAACGGTTGCGCGCGCGGGTGGCCGAACTGGAGCGGGTCGTCGATCAGCGCTGCAGGGCGATTGCCATGCTTGAGACCGGCGAGCGCCGGTTCCGATCCCTGATTGAAAGCATGCGCCGAATAGCCTTCTACCATGGCGAGATCGATGGCGACATCACCCTCTATGGCGCCGATGCGCAGGCGATTACCGGGGCGGTGGGTGCGGACGGCAAGCTGGATGAGCAGTTGTGGTATCGTTCCGTCCACCCCGACGATGTGCGTGCCTACCGCACCGCGGAGGCGCGCCAGCGCGAAACCGGCGAGGCGTACAGCCTGGAATTCCGCTACAATCATCCTTTGACCGACCGCTTGATCTGGGTGCGCCAGCAGGCGTATGTCGTGACCGGTGCCGACGGGCGGCGGTTTCGCGACGGCTATATCCTCGATATCACGGCCGAGAAGGAGCAGGAGAGCCGCCTGATCGAGGCAACCGAGAGCGCCATAACCGCCAATCGCGCCAAGACGCAGTTCCTGGCCAATATGAGTCACGAGTTGCGCACGCCGCTGAATGCCATTATCGGATTTTCGGAATTGATCCTCGACCGGTCGTTCGGTCCGGTAGGCATCGAGAAATATGAAGAATATTGCCAGGACATTCATGCCAGTGCGAGCCATCTGCTGCGCCTGATCGAGGATATTCTTGACGTCTCCAAGGTCGAGTCGGGGCGGGTCGAACTGCGTGAGGGGCTGTTCGACATCGGTTCCCTGATCAATTCGACGCTTCGCATGATCCGCGACCATGCCGCCGGCAAAGAACTGCTCCTGGCCACGGAGTTGGAGGAACATCTGCCGCAGATCTGCGCCGATGAGCGCCGTATTCGCCAGATCCTCATCAATCTCCTTTCAAACGCTGTCAAGTTCACCGAAGCCGGTGGCAAGGTCACAGTGAGCGTACGCGAGCGCGAGGATGGCGGGGTCACGATCACCGTGAGCGATACCGGAATCGGCATTCCCGAGCAGGACATACCGCGAGCGATGCAGCCTTTCGTCCAGCTTCACAACGGTCTCAGCCGCCAGTTCGAGGGGAGCGGCATCGGTCTGGCGCTCAGCGCCAAGATGGCGGAAGTGCATGGCGGCCGCCTGGAGCTGACCAGTCAGGTGGGCTTCGGCACCCAAGTCAGCCTGGTGCTGCCGCCGGAGCGTTCGATGCGATCGGCGCTGCGCTCGTCGGCCGAGGCCTAGAGCGGCAGCCGGCCGGTGCCCGATCTGGCTCTGGAAATCGCTGCGGGAGCGCCTGCATTGCGCATTGCCGGTGTCGATGAGGCGGGGCGCGGACCGCTGGCCGGACCGGTCCTGGCCGCGGCCGTGGTGCTGCCGTGCGGCGGACTTCCAGAGCCCCTGGCCGCCGCCATCGACGACAGCAAGGTCCTGTCCGCGGCCGCGCGTCGCGCCCTGTTTCCGGGGATCGTCGAGCATTGCGCGATCGGAATCGGCCGCGC
>CAZTNV010000498.1:0-2100 GCA_964615535.1 uncultured Mycobacteriaceae bacterium
CATCCGCCGACCTTCGGGAATCCCCAACCCCATTAACCTGAAGCGATTGCCCTGGGTTATGGTGACAGTGCACTTGACCGGAGTGATTTGACCGGAGTGACTTGACCGGAGTGACAGGGGGGCGCTGATCGCTTGCCATCCTCGGCAAGGCCTTTCGTTTGCCTGCATCTTTCCATGTGAGTCGGCGCCACCGGATTTTCTTGCCTGCCTCGACCTCGCCACTGCCGGTTCCGATCCCGATCTCCGGGGAAGGAGCCTGTCCGATGTCCTGGAGCAGATCGAGGCTCCCCGCGCCTGGGAGCGCACGCGGGGCAAGGGCGTGGCGGTCGCCATCGTCGACAGCGGCGTGGTCGGCGGCATCCGTGAGATTTCAAAGGTTCGCCGGTCTCCGATCGACCTGCCGGCCGCCTGTCAGGGCAAGCACTGGCAGGACAAGGATGGGCATGGTTCCATGTGCGCGACCATCGCCTCCGGCAGCCGAGCCGATGGCGGACAGTACGACGGCGTAGCGCCGGAAAGCACCGTCATCTCCGCGCGATCGTCGCTTCTCAGCAACGATCTCTACCGCGTCTACGAATCGCTGATCGGCTTGAAGCAGAGCGGCACGTTGGCGTTGCCGCTGGTGATCAGCAACAGTTGGGGATTGAAGAGCTGCCAGCCCGACTGCGATCTCCCGGAAGACCATCCCCTGACCGAAATCATTCAGGCAGCGGTGGAGGCCGGCATCGTCGTCGTTTTCGCCGCCGGCAATCATCATGCGGATCTTCTCTGCAAGCATGATCCCAAGGCGGACCGGCCTTCGACGATCTGGGGCATCAATTCCCTCGACCAGGTGCTTTCGGTCGGGACGGTCAGCCGGTGGGGTACCAACCAGGACCCATCGACCCCCCACGTCAACTCCAGCCGCGGACCCGGGCAATGGGCCGAAGACTATCCCAAGCCGGACTGCGTCGCACCGACCTATGGCGAAGTCCGCTGGGGCGCCGAATATGTCACTATGGCGTGGTGGGGAACCAGTGGCGCGTGCCCGCAGGTGGCCGGCCTTGCGGCGTTGCTGCTTTCGATCAAGCCCGACCTTACGCCGTTGGAGGTGGGCAACATCATCAGGGAGGCTTGCACGCCGACCAATTTCCCACCTTCTTGTGTCGGACGAGGCGTGATCAATTGCCAGGAGGCGGTGAGACTGATCCGATAGACCCATGATCCTGAAGTTTTCCAACGAAGGTGCCCGACGGAAGTTCGTCGATCTGGTCGAGCGCGAGCGACCCGCGATCCGTTCTGCGTTGGAGGAGAGCCGCGTCCTGCCCCATCTCGTGGTCAGCGGCCTTTCGCGGGCCGACGCCGATTGGATCAAGACCCATGTTGCCTCCCTCGGCCGCGCCTTCGAAGACCGGAAGTACGACTTGTTCAGGGTCTGATCCTCGGAGCCAATCGGGTCGCGGTGCCCCGGTCTCCGGCGTCCGGCCATCGCGTTGACAGGCCGCGCGGCGGGACTCTATCCTGAAGTCTCGGGCGACGGGACGCAGGGCCGCCACTCGTTTCCTTCCCTTCGCTCTCGGAATCCAGGATCTCGGCATGATACGGAAACTTGGCGTGATCGGCGCGGGCCCGATGGGCAGTGGTATCGCCCATGTCTGCGCCTTGAACGGGCTGGAGGTCTATCTGGTGGACCTGGACGACGGCGTGCTGGTCGCGGCGCTGGAGACCATCGGCCACAATCTGGATCGACAGATTCGCCGCAACGTGATCACGCCGGCCGACAAGGCCGCGGCCCTGGGCCGCATTGCCACCGGGCTGGATTACGCCGGATTCGGCGACTGCGATCTGGTGATCGAGGCGGCGACCGAGGACGAGGCGGTCAAGCGCGACATCTACAAGCAGGTGATCCCGCATTTGCGGCCCGAAACCCTGATGGCGAGCAACACCTCGTCGATCTCGATCACCCGGCTGGCGGCCATGACCGATCGGCCCGACCGCTTCCTCGGCATGCATTTCATGAATCCGGTACCGGTGATGGAGCTGGTCGAGCTGATTCGCGGCATTGCCACCAGCGAGCAGACGTTTCTGGCGGCCCGCGACCTGACCATCCGGCTCGGCAAG
>CAZTNV010000499.1:0-2095 GCA_964615535.1 uncultured Mycobacteriaceae bacterium
GTGCTGGCGGAGCTGGGCGGACGGATTCCGCTGATCCTGGCCGGCGGACGGTCACCGGTGGGAGTCGAATCGACCGTCCTCGACCTGACCGGCGAGCACCCGATGCTGCTCCGCCCCGGCGGCGTGCCGGTGGACCAGCTCGAGGGGCTGATCGGCCCGGTCACGGTCTCCGGTTCGGAGGCCGAGCCGGAGGCGCCGCGGTCGCCCGGCCGGCTGGCCAGCCATTACGCGCCCGGCGTACCGGTGCGGCTGAATGCCCGCGAGGTGCGGCCGGGCGAGGCGCTGCTCACCTTCGGCCCCGATCTGCGCCGGGGCGACGCCGTGCTGAACCTGAGCGACACCGGCGATCTGGCCGAGGCTGCGGCCAACCTGTTCGCCATGCTCCGCGTGCTCGACCGGCCGGGCATCGCGGCCATCGCGGTGGCCCCCATCCCCGAGCAGGGCCTGGGCGCCGCGATCAACGACCGGCTGCGCCGGGCGGCGGCACCGCGCCAAGCCACCGGGTCCCCCGCTCCCTGACCGGATCGCTGATCCGCACGGTTCGACCGTTCGGACTCCCGACCATCGATCCCTCACCCCGAGGCTGTCCTGGCGCACCGTCGTCAAGGTGCCATGGTGATCTCCGATGGTCGGATCGATGCCGCCTCCCGGCAGACGGGCGGATCGTCCTACGTGCCGTTGGCCGGCGATCTCGTCTGCCATACCCGCAATGGCTATATCACCTGTTCCGATATCGCGGCGGTGATCAGGCCGAGCTATTTCGCCGCGCATGCCGGCATCGTGGTATAAAAGGAGCCCTGGTAGATCGGCGTCATCGGCGACACTGTGAAGGACGGCGTCAGCCTGAAAATCCTGGCAACCGGCAGCGCCGGCATCCCGATCGACACCAATTTCGACGGGTTCCTGGCCATCGGGAACCGCCTTCTGGCATTGTGAATCGCCCCCCTGCCCGTCCGGTCCGTCACCCGGCCCCAGGCGGCGGAAGGGGCGCCACCGATTGACACTATTTTTAGGGGAGATCCGGGCATGCCAACTCCGGTCAGCGCAATTCTGGCGACCAAAACCGTGCTCCTGCAGACCGCCTCGCCCAACGCGCTGGTGTTCGATGCGGTCTCGATGATGAGCCGGGCCGGCGTGGGCTGCCTGCTGATCGTCGAGGCCGGAACCCTGATCGGCATCTTCACCGAGCGCGACCTGCTGGTGCGGGTCGCGGCGGCCGGCCGCGATCCGGCGGAGGTGCGGCTGCGCGACGTGATGACGCCGAAACCGGTGACCGTGACCGTCGCGACCAGCATCGAGGCGGCGCTGACGCTGGTGACCGAACGGGGCATCCGGCATCTGCCGGTGATCGATGGCGACCGCCTTGCCGGCATCGTGTCGATCCGCGATCTGGCGACCTGGCGGCTGCAGGCCCAGCAGGAGCAGATCGAGACACTGGTCCGGGCCACGCGCCCCGCCGCACCGGGCCGCACCCGCGTGGTCTGACCGGGTCGTCCAATGACGGCGGCAGGGCGGCCAGAAATGCCCTTCGCCCGGCCACCAGAGTGCCGATCGATCGCTGGTCTGCATGCGACCCGGTCGCGTATAAGGGCTGGCTCGCAACCAGGATCGGTTCGTTCTGCCATGACCCCCCTCGATCTCGACAGCCGCCCGGCGGCGCTTTCCCGCATCCGCGACCTGGTCGGCCCCAGGGGCTGGCTCGATACCGCCGAGGACATGGCGCCCTATCTCAAGGAATGGCGCGGCCTCTATCACGGCAAGGCCACCGCGGTGATCCGGCCGGCAAGCACCGCGGAGGTCGGGGAAGTGGTGCGGTTGTGCGCCGAGGCGGGGATCGCCATCGTGCCGCAGGGCGGCAATACCGGGCTGGTCGGTGGCGCCGCGCCGTTCGAGCACGGCCGGGAAGTGATTCTCTGTACCCAGCGGCTCAACCGCATCCGCGCGCTCGATCCGCTCGACCACACCATCACGGTCGAGGCCGGGGTGGTGCTGAAGGCCGTGCAGGACGCCGCGGCCGAGGTCGACCGCCTGTTCCCGCTGACCCTGGGGGCGGAAGGGTCGTGCCAGATCGGCGGCAACATCGCGACCAATGCCG
>CAZTNV010000500.1:0-2093 GCA_964615535.1 uncultured Mycobacteriaceae bacterium
TGCGCGGGCCCTTCAGCCTGGCGGCGTTCGAGTTTCTCGCTTTCGGCATCAAGCAGGCCTGGGCCTGCCTCTTCGGCGGCGTCATGCTCGCCCTCCTTTTGGCCACGCATCTCTTCTACCCGGACAATCCCGCCCTCTCGCGCTACGACTTCCTCGTCCTCGCCGCGCTCGCGCTACAGGTCCTCCTCATCCTCTCCGGCCTCGAGACCTGGGAGGAGGCGCGCGTCATCTTCGTCTTCCACGTCGTCGGCACCATCATGGAACTCTTCAAGACTGCCCATGGCAGCTGGATCTACCCGGAAGACAGCTTCCTGCGCATCGGCGCCGTGCCGCTCTTTTCCGGCTTCATGTACGCCGCCGTCGGCTCCTATCTCGCCCGCGTCTGGCGCATCTTCGAATTCCGCTTCGACCATTTCCCGCCGCTCTGGGCGCAGGGCCTGCTCGCCGCCGCCATTTACGTGAATTTCTTCGCCCATCACTGGCTACCGGACATCCGCCTCGGCCTCTTCGCCGCCACCGCCATCCTCTATCTGCGCACCTTCGTCTGGTTCCGCCCGGACCGCGTCCACCGCCCGATGCCGCTCCTCATCGGCTTCTTCCTTGTCGCCATCTTCATCTGGTTTGCCGAAAATCTCGGCACCTTCGCCCGCGCCTGGTCCTATCCCGGCCAGGAGGCCGGCTGGGAGATGGTGTCTTTATCCAAGCTCGGATCATGGTATCTGCTGATGATTATCAGTTTCGTTCTGGTCGCCTGCGTGCACCGGGGCCGCCCAGTATCGGACACCGCCCCATGACCATCGAGAATGAGGACCAGCTCGAAAAGCTGCGCAGGGTCGGCAGCCTCTGCGCCCGCACGTTCGCCGCCATGGGCCGCGCGCTCGAGCCCAGCATGACCACGCGCGAACTGGACCAGATCGGCCGCGCCCTGCTGGAGGCCGAAGGCGCCCGCTCCGCCCCGGAACTCACCTACGGCTTCCCCGGCGCCACCTGCATCTCCGTCGGCCCGGACTGTGCCCACGGCATCCCGGATGACACGGTCGTCCAGCCGGGCGACCTCGTGAACATCGACGTCTCGGCCGAGCTGGACGGCTATTTCGGCGACACCGGCGCCAGCTTCGCCGTGCCGCCCGTCACCTCGCGCATCCAGCGCCTCTGCCGCGATGGCCGCCGCGCCATGTGGGCCGGCATCCGCGCGGCCAAGCCCGGCCGCCCCCTCAACGAGATCGGCCTGTCCATCGAGCGGTTCGCTGAGAAGAACGGCTACAGCCTCGTGCGCAATCTCGCGAGCCACGGCGTCGGCCGCTCCCTGCATGACGAGCCCGGCGAAATCCCAACCTGGTACGAGCCCGGCGACCGCCGCCGGATCCCCGAATGCCTTGTTTTCAATATCGAGCCCTTGCTCTCGCTCGGCGCAGACTGGGTCGAAGAAAAGGGCGATGGCTGGTCGCTCCGCCCGCCGGCCCATCAGCCCACGGTGCAATACGAACACACCCTCGTCGCCACTAGAAACGGCCCGGTCATCCTGACCCTCGCCTGACGCCGCGCGATCCTGCACAGGGCCGGGAGAACATGTCTTTATCCTGCGCCGGATCATGGTATCTGCTGAGGATCACCAGTTTTGTCCTGGTTGCCTGTGTGCGACGGGATCGAAGGAGCGCAAAGGATGTTTGATCACGAGGGCAACGCAGGGAAAATTCGGCGTGTCGAAGAAATGAAGATTGCTGAGCTTGCGCGACACCAAAAAGAGGCATCGATAGTGGGCTTGATTCTGATAGCTTCGCTGTTGGGGGCCGCTGCGACCTTTTGGTTTGATTTGCCCAAGATAAGTTTTCTTTTCAGTTGCGCTGCATTTTATTTCGCGGTGTGGACTATTTGCGGAAGCATAGCACATCTGCAATCCGCAATCGTTTTCACCCTCGAGGCCGCAATCCCTAAACAGACCAACCAGCTTAATGAAATCATTACTTCGGAAAGAAAGCAGTAAAACTGCGTGACCATCACCAAACTCCTCGTCGCCAACCGTGGCGAAATTGCGTGCCGCATCTTCCGCACCTGCCGCCGCCTCGGCATCGCGACCGTCGCGGTCTATTCCG
>CAZTNV010000501.1:0-2074 GCA_964615535.1 uncultured Mycobacteriaceae bacterium
CGAGCCGGAATTGTCGATCAGCAGGCTGACCACCGTGTCGCGGAACTCGGTGTCCTTCTCCTGCTTGAACGACAGCGGGGTCATCGGGTTGACCACGATCCGGGCGAGCCGCGAGGCATCCAGCAGCCCTTCGTCCAGGTCGAATTCCCAGGCCCGGGTCTGCTTGGCCAGCAGCCGGCGCTGCAACCGGTTGGCCAACCGCGCGATGACGCCCTGGAGATGCTGGAGCTGCTGGTCGAGCATCAGCCGCAGCCGGCTCAACTCGTCGGCGTCGCACAGCTTTTCGGCCTCGACCACCTCGTCGAAATCGGTGGTGAAGGGCCGGTAGTTCAGGCCGTCCGGATCGTTGCGCCGGTCCAGATCGGGGCGCCAGGGGCGGCCCGGCGCGTCCAGCTCCTCGGCGCCGATCTGCTCGCGCAGATCGCCGGCCAGATCCTCGGCGCTGGCCTCGGACTCCATTTGCTCGCCGTCCTGCGCCGACGTGTCGCGGCTGGCGCTGTCGGGGGTGACCTGCTCGCCCTGGCGGCTGGCGCTGTCGGGCCGGTCGGCGCCCTGTTCCTCCTCGCCCTCGCCCTCCTGCTCGTCGGGTTCCGGCTCCTCGTCCAGCCCGGCCTCCAGGTCGAGTTCGGCCAGCAGGCGGCGGACCTCGCGGGCATAGCCGTCCTGATCCTCGACCAGCCGCGCCAGCTTGCCGATCTCGCGGCCGATCTTGGGGTCCAGCCAGGGGCGCCACAGCTCGACGGCATGGCGGCTGGCCGGCGGCGGCATCTCCCCGGTCATGATCTCGCGGGCCAGCAGGCGCATGATCTCGGGCAGCGGCGCCTGCTCGCGCTCGGTCACCCGGTCGAAGCCCTGGCGGCGATAGCGCTCGTCCAGCGCCGCGGCCAGATTGGCGGCGACCCCGGCCATGCTGCGGGTGCCGATCGCCTCGCACCGCGCCTGCTCCAGCGCGTCATAGGTGGCGCGGGCGGTATCGGTGCTGGGCATGCGCTGGGCATGGACCTTGGCGTCGTGATGGCGGATGCGCAGCGCCACGGCATCCGCCGCGCCGCGCACCCGCGCGATCTCCAGCGCATTCATCAGCCGCGAGGGCTGCGGCAGGCGGGCGCGGTTCTCGGCCACCCCGGCCGGCTCGTTGCCGAACGCCACGGTGACCTCCGGCCGCTCGGAGATCGCCCGAACCGCAGCCGAAGTGGCGCGCTTGAAGGTATCGAGAGGATCTTCGCTGCTGGGCATGAGCTCGAACTGCCGGATAGAACCTCCCACCGGCCCGCGGCTCGCGCGGCGCCGGTGGCTCCATAGAAATGTAGCTCCGATGGGGGCCGGGGTCCAAGCCTATGGCGCGGGGGCGCGGAGGGGCCGCAGGTTACTGATGATCGCGAGGTTCCGACCACTGCATCACATTTGGCGCAAGTTGTTTACGAACTCGTTCAGTCGGATAGCTCCGTCCATAATCGTGTCCTTGAACACCATCATGTATCGGTATCGCTCCCCGGCCTTGTTTGCCCAGATGGTGCCAAGGCTTAGCTTTTGTGCAGCATCGGTATTGTCGCGATCGTCGCCCTTGGTTTCCAGTATTACAATCATGCCGGACTTCAACAATAGAATGAAGTCTGGATAATGATTGAGCGCTCCGTTGATCCTAAATCCATGGCCTCGTTCCAGATTACGGTGCCAGAAAACCAAGTTTGGTAGGCCACTGATCAATCGAATTGCTTCATCTTTTAATCCATTAAGCTTGTTTTCTGCTTCATAGAGGCTGTTGGCGTACACATTAGCTTCTTCAATTACTGATATAGAGGGGGGCAGCCGAAATGATGGCTTCAAATAAATATTTCCGATTCGAATGCCCCGATCAAACTCTCTGGACGCATGCTCCGTCATCAATACCCTTATTTTCTCTCTCATGCGCATCCCATAGGCGCGCGGACGGGAGATGCAGTCGTCCACTTCTTGCGGAGTCAGGTTTTCTAAAACCCGTTTGACATATTGGTTGATGTCCGGGTCGGTTATTGGAGGCTTTCCCTATCCAGCTAATGCAGGTGCTGCAACCGAACCGGATCGGCGCCGCAGC
>CAZTNV010000502.1:0-2070 GCA_964615535.1 uncultured Mycobacteriaceae bacterium
ACCGGCGAGGTCGACGCCGAGGCGCTCTAGCGGCTGCCCCCTAGTGCGACAATGGCAAAGTCTACCCCAGGCGTCGGGTCACCGGATGGTCCCTGACCCGATGCCCGGGTAGCAGCCGCTCTGTTTGACGCACTTGTCTGCACTGATTGACGCACTTGTCTGCACTGAACGTCGGCAAGCGGCAATCACAGTAAATGGTGTGAATATACTTGGTTGATGTTGGCCCTATGCTATGCCTCTGTGAAGAACCTTGGCGGGGTATCAAGGGTCGATGATTGTCAGGAGGTAGCTCTACTTGAGTTGGCCAAGTGGAGGAGAACGGAACAGAGTTGACCAGATTCTCGATTGATCGTCACATCTATCTCTAACGAATAGATTGTGCATCTTCCGACGATAAAAGAGAACGAACGATGCCTTCCATAACAGAAGCCGTATAAATCATTTCAGTAGAATATCGTAATGTACTACCGCTCGAATCGGCGGCCCTCTCGAAACACCCTCTGTTTTCGCAAAGTGCGACCGCTCGACGATACGTGTCGGGAAGCGTGTAGCGGTGTTTCTCAAGAAATGTCAGTGCCGCATGAACGAAACCGTCATCGGTAAATCTCATTTCCCTTGTATCGACCAGAATCGCTGCATTCCGGCTTATATCTTCCAGACGCGATACATATGAATATTGCTGTACAGCGATTATTGCAAGACCGGTGAATGCTAAAATGGTAATTGCAATCCAGGTTTTTCGATACTCCACTTTGAAGAAAAGGCCAATAATTGATGCAATAGATCCAACAAGACCGAGCACCAAGATGTAGTTCTCCATTTCAGCGTCCCCCCTTTCTTGAAAACGTTGAAACACGCCTGGAGCCTGTGCCCATAGCCGATTTTCAGTGTGGCCGGAACCTTGTTTTCTGCAGATCGCCGGGCGGGAGCGAGCCTGGTGGGACAGCCCCAATCGACAGGTCCATCCCGCGAAGTCGCCCCGGTACCGGCATCACTGCATCTCCCCGGCTACTTGCTGCGCGGGCATAACCTCGCCGGACAGCCGCCGATCTCTGGGCCCCCTGGAAGCTCTACTCCGCCAAGCTGAAGCCCGCGACCAAAGCTAGGCAGCCAGCCGGGTCACGAAGGTCCGAACGCTGTCCTCCAGTTTGGCAAACTCGGTGGACAGCGCCTCGCTGTCGGCGGCCATCTTCATCGCGGACTGGCCGCCGGTTTCCGCCGCGGAAGCGACGTGCCGCGTGTTTTCGGTCAGCAGCGACACGCCGCGCGCGGCTTCGGCCACCGACCGGCTGATATCGGCCGTCGCGGCGTTCTGCTGCTCGATCGCCGCGGTGATCTGGATGTTGTTGGACGAGGTCTCCTGGATCACCGAGGTGATCCCGCGAATGCTGTCCGCGGCGCCGGCCGTGGTCGACTGGATGTCGCCGACCAGCGCGGCGATCTCCTCGGTCGCCTTGGCGGTCTGCGTGGCCAGCGCCTTGACCTCGTTGGCGACCACCGCGAACCCCTTGCCGGCTTCGCCCGCGCGCGCCGCCTCGATCGTCGCGTTCAGGGCCAGCAGATTGGTCCGGCGGGCGATGTCGTGGATCAGCTTGACCACGTCGTCGATCCGCTTGGCGGCGGCCACCAGATTGCCCACCGTGCCCTGCATCGCCGTCACCTGCTCGACCGCGCGCTGCGTGGCGTCGTTGGCGCCGACCGCCTGCCGGCACACTTCCTGGACCGAGGCTGCAATCTCCTCGATCGCCGCGGCGACCGTCTGGACGTTGGCGGCGACCTGATCCGCCGTGCTCGCCGTTTCGGTGCTCAGGCTCATATTCTGCGAGGTGGTGTCGAAGACCGCCTGCGAACTCTCGCCCAGGCGCCGCGCCGTCGCCGCCACCGCCTCGATCACATGGCGCACCGTGGCTTCGAACTCCGCGGCAAGCCGGCGCAGGGTCTCCCGGCGCTCCTCCTCGGACTGCTGGCGCAGGCGCTGGGCCTCCGCCTCCATCCGGCGTTTGGCGATCGCGTTGTCCTTGAAGACCTGCACCGCCTGGGCCATCAGGCCGATCTGGTCGTGGCGGTCGA
>CAZTNV010000503.1:0-2069 GCA_964615535.1 uncultured Mycobacteriaceae bacterium
CGCGATCAGACAAACCAGAACTTTTGCAGAACCTGCGTTGCCTGGATAGGGAATCATACTCAATCTGGTCGGCGCTTGTTGTAGCATAGTGTCGATCATATTGTATTTTCTGGTCTGGGAAACGTTGTCTGAAGACTTGAAGTTTCTTGCCGTCGTGACGTATTTTTTCATTATGGTCTTATTTCTTTCGGCTTATATAGTTTTTAAGGAGATAAAGAACGTTGATCGTTATGCTCAGACAATTTTTTACGCGCACCTTGTAAATCATATTCTGCGCGATTATCTGGCGGAGTTGCAGAGGGGACATCGACCGGATCCTAAAAATATTCTGGTGGAAGTCCTGGATTCCATAGCAACATGCTTTTCGATTGTGGTTGGCAAGCGATGCCGCTGCTCTGTGAAGCAGCTTTCGGCGGATTTCCAATTATCTACTGTTTGTAGAGATACGATGTCTAGAACCCAGCACGGCGACTCCTCCGATATCCAACATAGTCTGGTAGAAAACACCGACTTTGATAGTATATGGTATGCCAAGAATGGCTGTTTTCGGCGGTTTCAGTGCAACGATTTGAAAAAGCTGTGGAGGGAAAACAAGTATAGAAATAGCTCTTTCAAAACATACGGCGAGCCGGAATCAATATCTACCCTTGGAGTCACGTTTGTACGAAATTGGAACCTGCCATACAAAAGCACTATAGTATGGCCGATACGTTTCGTACCGGATTACAAGATATGGCCTCCGACCTCGGCTTCTGAAGGTCAAAGCGCCCGGGCGGACAATGCACCGAAGGTGCCCCAGGAACTTTGGGGCTTTCTGTGTGTTGATTGCAATTCTAGGGGAGTCTTTGACTCGACCTATTGCCCGGAGTTGGGAGCGGCATTTGCCGATGCGTTGTATACTTTATTTACCCAATCAACCTACATTCATTACAAGGATCAAGGACAAGGAATGGCGCACCGTTCCCAATGGTGAATGCGACCACAGAATCCTGGACACGAATGCTCCAAGGCAGTAGGTCCAGCCGGTCACGGTGGCAGCGAGGACGCAACGAGCCGCACAGGCGACGGAGGAACGCGATGAACCAGACGGCGAGCAGCATGGCCAAACGCTCGGATTTGAGCGACGAAACCCAATACTCGACGGAAGTTTTACCTGATTCGGGCCAATCGGGCTGGACGGCTCGCATTTCGGTCACACCGAGCGGCGGCGATGAACCGGGAACCGGATCGGCCGAATGGGATGTCCATGTCCTCAGCATTTCCGAGTGGCTGGATCGGCTCAAATAGCTCCGGAGACGCCGCAATCTGCATAGCAGAAGGCGCCGCAGGGATTTCGCCGTCCCGGCACGAAACGCAGCGGCAGGGTGCCCGAATACCGCGAATGCCCCAAATGCATCGAAGCGCCAAAAGCGCGCTTTTGGCCGGAGCGTCGGCGCGTTCGGCCCCTGCCCGCGCCGGTGACAAAGCCGCGGGTTCTGCTACAGTCCGGTTCGCCCGTCCCCACCCCGGTAGCCCGATGCCCGACACCAGCCCCGCCGAACCGCTCGTCACCCCCGCCCTGGCTGCCGAGCACGGGCTGTCGGCCGACGAGTATGCCCGCATGCTCGGCATTCTGGTGCGGCCGCCTTCGTTCACCGAACTGGGCATCGTCTCGGTGATGTGGTCGGAGCATTGTTCCTACAAATCCTCCCGGCGCTGGCTCAAGCTGCTGCCGACGGCGGCGCCCTGGGTGATCCAGGGGCCGGGGGAGAATGCCGGGGTCATCGACATCGGCGGCGGGCTGGCCTGCATCTTCAAGATGGAAAGCCACAACCACCCCAGCTTCATCGAGCCCTATCAGGGCGCGGCGACCGGGGTCGGCGGCATTCTGCGCGACGTGTTCACCATGGGCGCGCGGCCGATCGCCAATCTGAACGCGCTGCGCTTCGGCGCGCCCGATCACCCCAAAACCCGGCATCTGGTCGCCGGCGTGGTCGCCGGCATCGGCGGCTACGGCAACTGCTTCGGCGTGCCCACCGTGGGCGGCGAGACCAATTTCCACCCCGGCTACAACGGCAACATCCTGGTCA
>CAZTNV010000504.1:0-2039 GCA_964615535.1 uncultured Mycobacteriaceae bacterium
CGATCGGCCAAGACAGAACTTTTGCAGAACCTGCCTTGCCTGGATAGGGAATTACTATTATTGGGAGAATCAGCAGATCCAGGCGCATAATATTGGACTGTCAAGGCCAAGTGTCGGCCGTTTGTTGACCAGTCACATGATCCTCCAAGCGTACCGTTTCTACCTTACAGGCCGCTACCACATGGACCATGGCCTGGATGGAAGCGCGTTAACAAATCCTTTGGCATTGGACAGTAATGATTGTCTGTCCCGTCGGCAGGCGGGCGGGCTTTACGCGAGCACGGCACCGACGCCATGGCGCCTTCCGATCTGTCGAATTTTCTGGCCGGTGGCGAGGCGGGCAGCGGGTCCGGCGGGGCGGCGGGCGCCGTGGCCGCCGACTCGACGGCGGTGACGGTCAACGACCGCCTGCGCATCCACCCGGATCGGCCGCTGCCCGAGCTGAACGGCATGACCGCCACGGCCTATGTCGCGACCGACGTGAAGGTCGAGGCGGCCAATCTGATCGCCTATGTCTGCCAGTCGGGCCTGCCGCCCCGGCTGGACGTGCTGCCGCCGCTGCGCAGCCTGAGCAATCCGGGGATCATGCGGCTGGCCACCTTCGCCGTGGTCGACTGGACGCCCGATCAGGCCCAGCGCCCCGCCGTGCTGTTCGACCAGCCGGCCGGCAGCCGCATGATCAAGTCGATCCGGCAGAAGCGCCCGCCGCTGACCGAGGAGCAGATCACCCGTATGGTGATCCAGCCGGTCGCGCAAGTGCTGGAAGAGCTGAAGGTACGCCGGGTGTTTCACGGCGCGATCAATCCGGTGAACATGTTCTGGCGCGAAAGCGACGGCGCCGCCGCGCGGGTGCAACTTTCCGAATGTATCACTGCGCCGCCCGGTTTCGCCCAGCCCACGGCCTTCGAGACCATCGAGCGTGCCATGGCGATGCCGGCCGGCCGCGGCCCCGGCACGCAGGCCGACGATCTCTACGCCTTTGGCGTGTCCCTGCTGTTCCTGCTGTTCGGCCAGTTGCCGGGCGGAGGGCTGGACGACCGCGCGCTGTTGACCGCCAAGATCGAAAAAGGCAGCTTTGCCGCCCTGGCCGGCGATGCCCGGCTGCCCAACGGGCTGGTCGAGCTGATTCGCGGCCTGCTGATCGACGATGCCAGCCATCGCTGGTCGATGACCGAGTTCGAGCTGTGGGTGAACGGCCGCCGGCTGAGTCCCAAGCAGTCGCAGATGCCGCGCAAATCGTCGCGCCCGATCACCGTGGGCGGTCAGAACTACTTCACCACGCGCGCCCTGGCGCTGGGCATGTCCAACCATCCGGGCGAGGCCAGTGCCCTGATCGAAAGCGGCGAGCTGAGCCACTGGGTCACCCGCAGCCTGGAGGACGAGGCGGTCACCCGCCGCCTGGAGGAGGCGATCGCCACCGCCGCGATGGGCCGCGGCGGGTCGATCGAACACCGCAGGGTGGCGCGGGTGCTGATGGCGCTCGATCCGCCCGCGCCGATCCGCTACAAGGGCAAGTCGGTGGCGCCGACCGGTCTGGGCGGGGCGCTGGCCGAGGCCTTCGCCCGCGGCGGCGGGGTGCAGGATCTGGTCGAGATCGTCACCACCCAATTGCCGCTGTTCTGGCTCAACAATCAGGTCGATTTCAAATCCGATCTGGTATCTTTGAGCGGCACCTTCGACCATGTCCGCACCTATCTGGAACGGGCGCAGCCCGGCTACGGCATCGAACGGGCGCTCTACGAGCTGAACACCGCGATGCCCTGCGCCAGCCCGATCCTGGAGCGGCACTATGTGCTGCACCTCGAGGCATTGTTGCGCGCACTGGAAGACGTCGCCGGCCGCCCGGACCGGCCGGCCGAGCCGATCGACCGCCATATCGCCGCGTTCATCATGTCGCGCCACGGCCGGATGAACGACCGGCTGCTGCAGCCGCTGGCGCCGGATTCGCCGAAGGCGCAGCGGGCCATCGCGATCCTGGAGATTCTGTTCGAGCTGCAGCGCCACACCAAGGTCCAGCCGCTGCCCAAGCTGTGCAATTG
>CAZTNV010000505.1:0-2031 GCA_964615535.1 uncultured Mycobacteriaceae bacterium
GGCGGATTCTGGTCAAGGCCGAGGTGCTGCAGCGCACCGGCTCGTTCAAGTTCCGCGGCGCCTATACCAAAATCAGCGGGATCGCCCCGGAGCACCGCAGCCGCGGCGTGGTCGCCTATTCCAGCGGCAACCATGCCCAGGGCGTCGCGGCGGCGGCGCGGCTGCTGGGCGTGCCGGCGACCATCGTGATGCCGGCCGACGCCCCGGCGATCAAGCGCGACGCGACCGCCGCCTGGGGCGCCCGGATCGTGCCGTACGACCGCCTGACCGAAAGCCGCGAGGCGATCGGCACGCGGATCGCCCAAGACACCGGCGCCACGCTGGTCAAGCCCTATGACGATCCGGAGATCATCGCCGGCCAGGGCACGGTGGGGCTGGAGCTGGCGGCGCAACTGGCGGCGCGCGGGGTGCGACCCGATGCGGTGCTGGTGCCGTGCTCGGGCGGCGGGCTGGCCGCCGGGATCGCGCTGGCGCTCGCGGCAAGGCTGCCGGGGGTGCCGGTCTGGGCGGTCGAGCCGGCCGGGTTCGACGACACCGGCCGGTCGCTGGCCGCCGGGGCGCGGCTGGCCAATGCTGCGGGGGCGGGCTCGGTGTGCGACGCCCTGCTGGTGCCGACGCCGGGAGAAGTGACCTTCGAGATCAACCGAAAGTTTCTGGCCGGCGGGCTGGCGGTGACCGACGACGAGGCGCTGCACGCCATGGCGGTGGCCTTCGAGGCGTTCAAGATCGTGGTCGAGCCGGGCGGCGCGGTGGCGCTGGCCGCGGCGCTGGCGGGCCGGATCGCGGCGGCCGGGCGCACCCTGGTGGTGGTGGCGTCCGGCGGCAATGTCGATCCGGCGGTGTTCGCCCGCGCCCTGGCCCATCGATGAGCGGCAGGGCGGCCCGAGCCGGGTCCGCACGGGTCACTGCCGCTGGCGCATCCTTTGCCGCAGCCAGAGCTCGTCGCGCCAGCCGGCGATCCAGTCGCGCAGCGCGACGCAGCCGCGTTCCAGGGCCGGCCCAGTCAGCACCGGCGGCGCCCAGACATAGAGCACCCGGTGGAGCGCCCAGATCACCACGAAGGTGATGATGCCGGCGAAAATCACGTCGCTGAGATAGTGCCCGCCCTGGATCACCCGCACCGCCCCGACCACCGCGCCCCAGGCGACGGCCAGACCGGCGGCCAGCCGCCGGCGGCGGACCAGCGGCACGAAGGCCAGCAGGACGAACCCGGCGGCGGCCTCGCCCGACACGAAGGAGCAGTTGACGTCGCACTGGCTGCCGATCACCCAGACCGGCTGGAACGCCATCGCCGGGCCGGCCAGCGGCTCGACATGCACCGGCCGGGGCCGGCCCCAATTGTCCTTGAACACGACATTGACCACCAGTCCGGGGCCGAGCGCCAGAGCGGCCAGCAGGAACAGCGCCGCCCGCAGATCGACCGGCGGCGGCCGCAGCGGCCGGACCATCTTGGCGACGAAGGCCCCGAGCAGCAGTGCCGCGCCGCCCCAGATCGTGACCTCGACGATGTCGCGGATCACCTCGAACGCGGTCAGATCGCGCAGCCAGAAGCCCTCGCCGGGGCGGTAGAACCGGTCGCTGACCCAGGGATCGATGCCCGGCCAGAGGAGGAACACGGCGCTGAGCACCGCGCCGAAGGCGAGAACGAGGACCAGGGTGCGCAGGCTCATGCCGGTCTCCGATGGCAACTTTGCGGAGATGGTGAGACCATCGCGCCATGTCACGCTTCGTCACGGTTCGTCACATCGGCGGCGCATGCCCGGCCGGGGGATGCGGATGGGTGTCACGGTTTGTCACGGTTTGTCACATCGGGGCGGCATGCCCGGCCGGGGGATGCGGATGGCGGTGTCACGGTTTGTCACGGTTTGTCACATCGGGGCGGCATGCCCGGCCGGGGGATGCGGATGGCGGTGTCACGGTGTGTCACGGTTCGTCACATCGGGGCGGTATCGCGCACCCGCCGATGCGCCGGGCAACACCGTAGGTTGTTGGGGTGGACGGCCCCCGACGGCATCGAGTGTGCCAGAATGA
>CAZTNV010000506.1:0-2030 GCA_964615535.1 uncultured Mycobacteriaceae bacterium
CCGTGTCGCGATAGCGGTCGTTCCACTCCGCCCAACCGGCCGGATACTGGCCGAGCCGGTAACCGCCGGGCCCGACATCCCAGGGCTCCGCGATCATCTTGACGGTCTGGAGCAGCGGGTCCTGGCGGACCGCGTCGAGAAAGCCGGAGCCGGGATCGAAGCCGTCGCGCTCGCGCCCCAGCGTGGTCGCGAGGTCGAACCGGAAGCCGTCGACGTGCATTTCGCCGGCCCAGTAGCGCAGCGAATCCATGACCATCTGGAGGACGCGCGGATGGCTGATGTTCAGCGTGTTGCCGCAGCCGGTCTCGTCGATGTAGAAGCGCCGGTTGTCCGGGCGAAGCCGGTAATACGAGGCATTGTCGATGCCGCGGAAGCACACGGTCGGGCCGATCTCGTTGCCTTCGCAGGTGTGGTTGTAGACCACGTCGAGGATGACCTCGATCCCGGCATCGTGCAGCCGCTTGATCGTCGTCTTGACCTCGTCCAGCCCGCCGGTGGCCAGATAGCGCGGCTCGGGCGCGAAATAGCCGACGCTGGAATACCCCCAATAGTTCTTGAGGTTCTTCTTGACCAGGAACGGCTCGTCGACAAAGGCGTGCAAGGGCAGCAGCTCGATCGAGGTGATGCCGAGCGCCTTCAGATGGTCGATCACCTCCGCCGTCGCCAGGCCCGCCATGCTGCCGCGCAGGTCCTTGGGCACCGCCGGGTGCAGCATGGTCATGCCGCGGATATGGGCCTCATAGAGGATCGTATCGCTCCACGGCACCGCCGGCAGCCGGTCGCCCTGCCAGTCGAACGCCGGATCGATCACCCGGCATTTCGGCATCCAGGGTGCGTTGTCGCGGGTGTCGAAGGACAGATCGCGCCGGTTCGAATCGGGCGCGAAGCCGCAATGCGCATCAGTCCAGTGGAACGCGCCGGCAAACGACTTGCAGTAGGGATCGACCAGCAGCTTGTGCGGATTGAACCGGTGGCCGGCCGAGGGTTCGTAAGGACCGTGCACGCGATAGCCATAGAGCAGCCCCGGCCCGGCCTCCGGCAGGTAGCCGTGCCAGACCTGATCGGTCTGCTCCGGCAAGGCAAGGCGCTGCTCTTCGCGTTCGCCGGAGCTGTCGAACAGGCACAGCTCGACCTTCTCCGCATGCGCCGAGAACAGGGCAAAATTGACCCCCTGACCATCCCAGGTCGCGCCCAGGGGATAGGGCTGTCCCGGGCGCAACGGCGTACGCGTCGGCTCCACCATCAGCCCGTCTTTCCTGCAGTTCTGTCGGAGGGGGTGGCCCCTTTCGGTCCGTCATCGCGCTGGGCGGCGCTGCCGCGGAGGCCGGCCGGAGGGGAGGCCGAGGCGGTCGTCGTGCCGGATCTGCCGTCCGCCGCCGGCTCCGTCTGCCTCGGCTGAAGAACGATGGTGGCGAGCGGCGGCAAGGTCAGCACCACCGAATATGGCCGGCCATGGCTGGCCACCGGTTCCGCCGCCACGCCCCCGGCATTGCCGGTGTTGCTGCCGCCATAGATCGCCGCATCGGTATTGAGCCGCTCGACCCAGAAGCCCTCGGCCGGGACACCGATCCGGTAGCCCGGACGCGGGACCGGCGTGAAATTGCACACGGTCATGACCGGCGGCACGCCATCCCTGCCCTTGCGCAGGTAGGAGATGACCGAATTGGCCGAATCGTCGGCATGGATCCATTCGAACCCGGCCGGATCGCAATCGAGCTGGTGCAGAGCCGGAGTCTCCCGATACAGCGTGTTCAGGTCGCGCACCAGCGATTGTATCCCGGCATGGCGGGGGAATTCCAGCAGGTGCCAATCCAGACTGCCATTATGGTTCCACTCCCGCCACTGTGCGATCTCACCGCCCATGAACAGGAGCTTCTTGCCGGGATGGGTCCACATGAAAGCATAATAGGCGCGCAGATTGGCGAACTTTTGCCACTCGTCGCCGGGCATCTTGTTGATCATGGAACCCTTGCCGTGCACCACCTCGTCATGGCTCAGCGGCAGGACGAAATTCTCCGAAAAGGCATAGA
>CAZTNV010000507.1:0-2016 GCA_964615535.1 uncultured Mycobacteriaceae bacterium
CGTCGCCAAGAAAGTTGAGGGCAAGCACCGCGATCACGACGCCGAGGCCGGGAAAGAACAGCCAGGGCGCCGTGGCGATGGAGCGGATGTTCTGCGCCTCCTGCAGCAGCACGCCCCAGCTGACCACCGGCTGCCGCAACCCGACGCCAAGGAACGACAGCGAGGTCTCGGCGATGATCATGCCGGGAATGGCGAGGGTCACCACCGCGATGATATGGCTCAGGAAATTCGGCACCATGTGGCGGCCGATGATCCGCACCGGGCCGTTGCCGTCGAGCTCGGCCGCGGCGACGAACTCCTCCGACTTGAGCGCGATGAACTTGCCGCGCACGATCCGCGCGAGCCCGGTCCAGCCGATCACCGACAGGATCACGGTGATCAGGAAATAGGTCTGCACCGGCGGCGCCGTCGGCGGGATCGCGGCGGCAAGGCCGATCCAGAGCGGGATCGACGGGATCGACTGCAGGAACTCGATCAGCCGCTGGATGCCGACGTCGATCCAGCCGCCGAAATAGCCCGATACGCCGCCGATCAGCAGGCCGAGAGCGAGGCTCAGCGCGACCCCCACAAGGCCGATCGTCATCGACACCCGGGTGGCATGGATCGTCCGGCTGAGCACGTCGCGCCCCAGCCGGTCGGCACCGACCAGATGCACCCGGTGCGCGGGATCGACCGGCCCGAACAGGTGCCGGTCGCCCGGGATCAGCCCCCAGAGCCGGTAGGGATCGCCCCGCACCCAGAGCCCGAGCCGGATCACCTGGTCGGGGTCCGGCTCGAAGCTGCGCAGCCCGGTGGTGTAGTCGATCGAGGCCCTGGTGCCCAGAACATGGGGCTGAAAGGCACCGTCCAGCCGCCACTGGATCGCCTGCGGCGGATGGCCCGCGGCGCTTGCCCTGTACTCGCGCGGCCCGTGCGGCGCGAGGATCTCGACGAAGAGCGCGACGAAGTAGATCAGCCCGGTCACGATCAGCCCGGCCATGCCCAGCCGGTGCCGGCGGAACCGCCGCCAGATCAGACGGCTCTGGGAAACCGGCGCCTCCATGGTCACAGCATCTCCCGGTTCTGCGCCTGGCGCCGGATCCGCGGATCGAGCAGCATCAGCAGCAGGTCCGAGAACAGCGTGCCCAGCACGGCGAGAAACGACAGGAACATGATCAGCGTCGCGGCCAGGTAGAGATCCTCGGTCAGCAAGGCCTCGAGCAGGAGCGGCCCCACGGTCTGCAGCCCCAGCACCACGGCGACGATGGTCTCGCCCGAGACGATGCCGACGAAGATCTCGTTCAGCCCCGAGACGAAGGGATTGAGCGAATGCCGCACCGGGTACTTCAGCAACAGCCGCCGCTCCGGCAGGACCTTGGCGCGGGCGGTGAGCACATAGGGCTTGTGCAATTCGTCCAGCAGGTTGGCACGGATCGTCCGGATCACCGAAGCGGTGCCGGCGGTGCCAAGCACCACCATCGGGATCCACAGATGCGAGATCAGATCGCCCACCTTGGCCAGCGACCAGGGCGCGTTGATGTACTCGGGCGAGAACAGCCCCCCCACCGACTGGCCGAAATACTTGAACGACACGTAAAGCAGGACCAGCGCCAGCAGGAAGTTCGGGATGGCAAGCCCGATGAAGCCGAAGAAGGTGAAGACGTAGTCGCCCAGCGAATACTGCTGCACCGCCGAATAGATGCCGATCGGGATCGCCACGATCCAGATCACCATCAGCGTCAGGATCGACAGCAGCGCGGTCAGGCCGATCCGCTGGCCGATCAGGTCCGCGACCGGCAGGTCCCAGCCGAAGGAAAAGCCGAAATCGCCGCGGAAGACCATGCCTTCCATCCAGGTCAGGTATTGCACGACCACCGACCGGTCGAGCCCGTACATCCGCCGCAGGTCCTCGATCATCGCGGGGCTGAGCGGATCGCCCATCTGGTCGGCCTCCATCGCCATGCGATCGACGAAATCGCCGGGCGGGCCATCCTGTCGGGTGCCAGCGGGCGGGAATTCCGGAACGAGGCCGAGGTG
>CAZTNV010000508.1:0-2009 GCA_964615535.1 uncultured Mycobacteriaceae bacterium
GAGCCCGGCCCGATGCCGATCTTCACCGCATCCGCCCCGGCATCGATCAGCGCCCGGGCACCCTCCGCCGTGGCGACGTTGCCGGCGATCACCTGGGTGTAGTTGCTGAGCCGCCGCGCCCGCGCCACGCTGTCCAGCACGCCCGCGGAATGGCCGTGAGCGGTGTCGATCACCAGCACATCGACCTCGGCATCGAACAGCGCCTCGGCCCGCGCCAGGCCCTGATCGCCGGTGCCGGTCGCCGCGGCGACCCGCAGCCGGCCCTTGTCGTCCTTGGCGGCATGGGGATGGAGCTGCGCCTTCTCGATGTCCTTCACCGTGATCAGGCCGATGCAGCGATAGGCATCATCGACCACCAGCAGCTTCTCGATGCGATACTGGTGCAGCAACCGTTTGGCCTGCTCGCGGTCGACCCCCTCGCGCACGGTGATCAGCCGGTCACGGGTCATCAGCTCGGACACCGGCTGGCGCGGATCGGTGGCGAAACGCACGTCGCGATTGGTCAGAATGCCGACCAGCCGGCCATTGCCCTCAACCACCGGGATGCCGGAAATGCCGCGGGTCCGCATCAGTGTCAATGCATCGGCCAGGGTGGCATCGGGCGCGATGGTATAGGGATTGACCACCATGCCCGATTCGAAGCGCTTGACCTTGCGCACCTCCTCGGCCTGGCGCTCGACATCGAGATTGCGGTGGATCACGCCCAGCCCGCCGGCCTGCGCCATGGCGATCGCCAGCGCGCTCTCCGTGACCGTGTCCATCGCCGCAGACAGCAGGGGAATGCCGAGTTCGATCGAGCGGGTCAGCCGGGTCCGCGGATCGGCCTCGGCGGGCAGCACCTCCGATCGGGCCGGACTGAGCAGCACGTCGTCGAAGGTCAGGGCTTCGCGAAACAGCATGGCACCGGCTCCAGAGAGGGTGCGCTGCACTATACCCTTTGCGAAAGGCTTGTGAAGGTGAAACGGCCGGCGCGACAGGGTGACCGCTCGCACCTCGCCGCTTCGCCGAACACCGTCACCGCCCCGGCGGCGATCCGGCGACGCATCTCACGCCGCGCGCACTCGATCCAGGAAGCCGGCCACACGGCTGCGCAGCGCATCGGCCTCCTCGGCAAGGATGGTGGCGGCCGACAGTGCCTGGTCGGCCAGGGTGTCCGAGCTTCCCGCCGCGCTTTCGACTCCGGCGATGGTGCCGCTGACGTCGCGGGTGCCGATGGTGACCTCCCGAGCCGCGCGGGCAATCTCGCCGGTGGCCGCGTCCTGCTCCCGAATGGCGCCGGCGATCGTGAGGCTGATCCGGTTCATCGACTGTATCGTTTGCCCGATTCCGCCGATCGCCGCCACGACCTCGCCGGTCGAGTCCTGAATGGCACCGATCTTCTGTGCGATCTCGCCGGTGGCCTGGGTGGTCTGGTTGGCCAGGGCCTTGACCTCCTGGGCGACCACGGCGAAGCCCCGGCCGGCCTCACCGGCCCGCATGGCTTCGATGCTGGCGTTCAGGGCCAGCAGGTTGGTGCGGTCGGCAATGGTGGAAATCACCTGAACGATGGCACCGATCTGCTGCGCCGCATCGGCCAGAATCGCGATCGCCGCATTGGTGCGATTGGTATCGTCGCTGGCCTGGTCCGCGATCGCCGCGGACTGCTCCACATGAGCGCCGATCCGGCGGATCGAGGCGGCCAGTTGCTCCGACGCGGCGGCCACCGTCTGGACGTCCTCGGAAGCCTTCGCCGAGATCGCCGCCGCCGAATGCGACCGGCCGGTGACGGAAGCCGCGGTCTCGCGCATGGTGCCGGCGGCCTCCAGCATACCCTTCGCCGCGGTGCCGACCGCATCCACCACCTCCAGGACCCCGGCCTCGAACTCGGCGGCCAGGGCCAGCATCTCGGCCCGGCGGGTCGCCGCTGCCCGCTCGCGCTCGGCCGCGGCGCGCGTCGCCGCTGCCCGGACCTCATGCGCCGTGTCACGAAACACGACCAGAGCACGGGCCATGCCGGTGATCTCGTCGCG
>CAZTNV010000509.1:0-2004 GCA_964615535.1 uncultured Mycobacteriaceae bacterium
CTTGCGTCACGCCTTGCTTCACCGTCTGACGGTGACACCAGCGCCGGTTCTGGACCGGGCGCTGGCCCGCGCCCATGACTCGGGCTTTCCCGATTGCACGGCGGCAGCCGACCTGATTGCCGCCGCTGTCTCCGAAATCGGCCGAACCGGGGAGGCGGTCGCCCGGCCGATGCTGCCCTGGCGGCCGACACATCCGGCCAAGGGCGAGAGCGCGACATCGGCCCAATGGTGGAGCGATGTGCTCGGCGGGATGTTGCTGCTGCAAGACCTGTGCGCGATGCGACCCCCGTCGGCGCCCCTCACTGAGGCCCCTGATGCCGTGATCAGCTTCGCGCCCCTCTCCGAGGAGTTGCTGGCCCGCCTGCCGACGCTGCGTGGCGCGAGCTTCCATATCCGCGTCGGGACCCACGCTCCAGGCGAACCACAGGACACGGTAGCTCTTGCCCAGGCGCTCATTCCACCGGTCAACAGCACCGCCGATCACGCCGATACGGCCAGCACGGGCCAGATCGCGGCATTGGCCGCATCGATGCTGATCGAGTCGAGGCCTGGCGGCCCGAGCGAGGAGTGGGTCAGGGAAACCCTCGGCCTCTGTCTCGAGGACCGTCTCTACACTACAGTCCGGCGCCAGCGCGCCATCGTCGAGCGGCTACAGGGCGCGCGTAGCGTCGTCATCGTGGCAAGACCCGGCCGTCTCATGATGGCGTTCGAGACGGCCCAGCTCCTGGCCACGCACGGGATGGAGACCCGCATTGCCTTCGAACCCCTGGGCAGAGGGGAAATCGCGTCGCTTCGAGCTGCCATCTCAGCGTGCGCTGGCAGACCGATGGCGGTGCCGCCGCTGCTTGCGCTGCGGCGGCTTGACTCGGCGCAGCCGTGCCGCATCGACCCGACCCCCCATGCTACGCCTCCCTTCCGAGTCGAGCGAAAGGGGCAGGGGGCGCTGGTTCTCGCCAGTCTCAGCGATCCCAGCTACCTGATTTCCACAAAGGCGCTATGTCGCGCGCTCGTGGTCTTCGGACAGGTGACCGTCTTCAACGGTGCACCAGACGGCGACGATGCGATGCGCGGTCTGGAAGGGGTACGGCTGATCCAGAGGCCAAAAACGTCACGGGACAAAGGCGCTGCCCGCAGGGAGGTAGACGCCGCGCTTGCGGCGCTGATGCAGGAACTGGCCTCCGGCGATGGGCCGGTTGCGGAAATGCCGACACGCGCGTGGCTTGTCGCCTGCACGTCGCGCCTGATTGCCGGCGTAGCCACCGGTCTGGAGGCAGAACTCTCCATGGCCGCGGAGATCCGTGGCCTGCTTGATACCGGTCGTTTCGGCGCACTGGTCACCATCCCCGGTCGCATGACCTGTGCCCGCGGCGCCACGCTGCTCGCGCGGGCCTCCGGCCTGCCCTCGATCGATGTGCAGGCCTTCTTCATCTCTCGCCACCCGCGCTATCGCGCAAGCCTCGCCGACATCTACTGCGCCATCAGCGACGATCAGCTCGAGATCTACCGGCATCACCGCCCGGACCAGACCCAGCGACAGCTTTGCGTCGGCTCGCTGATGATCGACGAAAGGCTTCAGCGGATCCGGGGGCTTGGCCGCGCGCAGGCGCAGGCACAGTTCGACCGGCCTCAGGGCAGACATCTCGTGGTGTATTGCGCCCAGCATGGCGATGGCGCCGACGGCGACTTGACGATCCGCATGATGGCACAGGCGGTCCGGGCCGTGCCGAATTGCGACCTGATCGTGAAGCTTCATCCGCGGGTCGATCCTGACGTCGTCTTCGTCACAGCCCGGCTGCTGGCGGAAGCGGGCCTGCCCGGCGCCACGGTCATGCGCGACGGCGACGTCTATTCCCTGATGACGGCTGCGGATGTTGTCGCCACGCGGTTCTCGAACGTGGGCCTGGAGGCGGCGGTCATGGGGATACCTGTCATTTCGGTAAACCCGACAGGAGAGGACTATGTGGTCGATCTATACCGGATGGGGCTCGCTGCCCGGGTCTCGGA
>CAZTNV010000510.1:0-1989 GCA_964615535.1 uncultured Mycobacteriaceae bacterium
AAAGCTGGTCCAGGCGGCCAAGGAGATTTCGGAACAGCCGCAGGCCATGCAGCTCCGCTTCTTGTCGACCCTGCAGGACATCGCCAGCGATCGAACCAATACCATCGTGTTCCCGGTGCCGTTCGAACTGGCCGATGCTCTGCTGCGAAACGGCGCCCACCGGCTGATGGACGCCGCTTCACAAAGTCGGACCGACGAGACTACTCGCTCGCGCGCTCCGACGCGTGAGTCAACCCGTGTGCCTTGAACTGGTAGAAACCCTGGCTGGCGATGCCCTGCTTCGCCGAGGCCTCGTCGAAGATCGCGCGATCCGCGCCGACCTCGGGGAATTCGCCGACCCGTTCCAGCGCATTGCCGTGCAGGGCGGGAAAGGTCGACAAAGCCTTCTCGTGGGACTCGTCGGTGACGACGTACTGATCGGGGTCCTGCTTGAACCGGTAGAGGAGGAAGTTCATGACGGCCTCCGTCTGGGTGCCGCCGTCCCTGCCGGAACGGCGGTAGGGCCTTGCGTGACGCCCGCCGGCCCGGCCGGCATGCGCGCAAGCCCCTTCGGTATCGAAAGCATACGCTGCCGAGGCTTCGATTCAAGGCTTAACCGGCTTCGCCGGAGGCGCCCCGACCTCGCCCCGGCGGTTTCGCACGCCGGCACCCGTCGCCGGGCCGGCCGCTCGCCGAGTCGGGCCGCAAACCCTGCCAGGGCTTTCTTCTAGAGATAGCGCTGGATCAGGGCCACCGCTTCCGGGCTGTCCCATTCGGCCGCACCCTCGTATCGGGCGAGCAGCCGGCCGTCGCGGTCGATCAGCACCGAGGTGGGCAGGCCGAGGGCGCGCAGGGCGCGCGGCGCGGCGCCGCGGGGATCGACATAGACCGGCAGATGGCTGATGCCGTGCGCCGCATAGAACGGCTCGATCGCCGCCGCGCCGTCGCGGTCGATCGACAGCGCCACCACCTGGAAATCCGCACCGCCCAGCCGCGCCTGCAACCGGTCGAGCGACGGCATTTCCCGCACGCAGGGCGCGCACCAGGTCGCCCAGAGATTGACCAGAACGACACGGCCGCGGAAATCTTCGAGACTGAGGCTGGTGCCCGCGCCATCGGAAAAGCTAATCTGCGGCGCCGCGACCGGCGGCTCGACCAGAACCATCCCCGGCATCATGCCGACCGCCGCGGGACCGTTTGCCGCGACGCCGTTCGTACCGGGACGGTCGTCGCGGGGCGGCAGCAGCGCGACGGCGAGCCAGACCGCGCCCCCCACCACGATGGTCAAGAGAATGGCAAGACATCCGAATGGCCTGCTCACCGCCGCCCTGTCCTTTCTTCGGCGTTCGAAGCAGCCGCCGGCCGAGCCCGCCGCCGCTTCGGCCAGTGCCAATCCCGGCCCCGCACCGGCGCCCGCCAACCGCCTGTGGGGCGGCCGGTTCCAGGCCGGGCCGGCGGCGATCATGGCGCAGATCAATGCCTCGATCGAGTTCGACCGGCGCATGGCAGCCCAGGATATTGCGGGCTCCAAGGCTCATGCCGCCATGCTGGCCCGTCAGGGGATCATCGCCGCCGAGGACGAGGCCAAGATCCAGTCCGGGCTCAACCGCGTCGCCGATGAGATCGCATCCAACCGGTTCTCGTTCAAGACCGAGCTGGAAGACATCCACCTGAACGTGGAATCGCGGCTGGCCGAGATCATCGGCGACTCGGCCGGAAGGCTGCACACCGCGCGCAGCCGCAACGATCAGGTCGCGACCAGTTTCCGGCTGTGGGTGCGCGACGCGCTGGACCGGCTCGATGCCGGGCTGCAGGCATTCCAGGCGACGCTGCTCTATCAGGCCGAGCGGCACGCCGGCACCATCATGCCGGGATTCACCCATCTGCAATCGGCCCAGCCGGTCACCTTCGGCCATCACCTGCTGGCCTATGTCGAGATGGCCGGGCGCGACCGCGGCCGGGTCGCCGATTGCCGCCGGCGGCTGAACGAATCCCCGCTGGGCGCGGCGG
>CAZTNV010000511.1:0-1965 GCA_964615535.1 uncultured Mycobacteriaceae bacterium
CAAGCACATCGAGGTGATCGTTCGCCAGATGCTCCAGAAGGTCGAAATCGTCGATGGCGGCGACACCACCTTCCTGGTCGGCGAGCAGGTCGATCGCGAGGATTTCGATGCCGAAAACCTCAAGACCGAACGGGAGGGGCTGCGGGCGGCGCGGGGCACCGCGGTGCTCCAGGGCATCACCAAGGCGTCGCTGCAGACCAAGTCGTTCATTTCCGCCGCATCGTTCCAGGAAACCACGCGGGTGCTCACCGAAGCGGCGGTGTCGGGCAAGATCGACAAGCTGGAGGGCCTGAAGGAAAACGTGATCGTCGGACGGCTGATTCCCGCCGGCACCGGCGACGTGGTCAACCGGCTGAAGCAGGTCGCGGCCGAACGCGACCGCGTGATGCAGGCCGCGCTGGCCGACAAGCAATCGGCCGCCGATCTGCTGGAACAGCGGCCGGACGACCCGGATCAGCAGCCCAGCGCGGCATGACCGGCAGCCGGGGACGGGGCAAGACGACAGCGGGGCGAGACGGCGGCGGGGCGAGACGGCGGCGGGGCGAGACGGCCCCGCCGGCCGGCATGCCGCGCCGTCCCCGGCGACTCGGTCCCCGGCGAATCGGTCCCGGCGAAGTTGCAGGCAAACCGTGTCATGGGCACCAGCCGCCGAACTGGGCCCGGCCGCCGGATTTGGCGGTGACTCCGGCCGACAATGCGCCTGTCGCAAGCGCCTCTTCGCATCGCACCGGCCGGTGACGGACTCGGAATTCTGAACCACGGCGGATTTCGCCCGCACCAATGGTGGTGGCGGCCATGGCGCGGCCCGCCGCCCGCCGGCCGGCCCGGCCGGTCATGGTGAAATCCGGTCGTCGTGAAACCGTGTCGACAAAAAACCTTGACGAAACCTATCAAATCCCTCACTTATCGCGTCCCGCCGACGGGCCGTGGGGGCTTATGTGCGTGATCGCGTCCGGCGAGACTCGCTTGACGCGTTCCTTCTTTGCTCCTATATCCTGCCGGCCACGTTCGGGAGTTGGCTGTAGGTCCTCGTGCGTGCACGGGTGCCTAGACGCAGGTCTCGGTAACAGACTGGCTTGAATGGCGGCAGCGGGGTTCCGCGCCGCTCGTCAAACGAACCGGCCCTGCCGCGCGGATCACTCCGCGAAGGACGGGGTCGACCTTTGTCGTTTGACCCTCAGTCAATCCTGTGACCAGCCGCGTTCATCCCGGTGCGGCGCACCGGGGCAGGGCATTGCTGCCGATCGTGTCGACGCTTGGGTTTGTTCCGGAGTTTGAGAAGAGCTGCGATGCCGACCATCAACCAGTTGATCCGCAATGCGCGCGAGCCGGTTCCGGCACGCAACAAGGTGCCGGCTCTGGCGGAATGCCCGCAGAAGCGCGGCGTCTGTACCCGCGTCTACACGACCACGCCGAAGAAGCCGAACTCGGCCCTGCGCAAGGTCGCGCGCGTCCGCCTGACCAACGGGTTCGAGGTCACCAGCTACATTCCGGGCGAAGGGCACAATCTGCAGGAACATTCGGTCGTGCTGATCCGCGGCGGCCGCGTCAAGGACCTGCCGGGCGTGCGCTATCACATCATCCGCGGCACCCTCGATACCCAGGGCGTCAAGGATCGCCGTCAGCGGCGGTCCAAGTACGGCGCCAAGCGGCCGAAGTAGGGCCGGAGAGAAGGGAGACCCCGCCATGTCCCGCCGACACAGCGCCGATCGCCGCGAAATCCTGCCGGACCCGAAATTCGGCGATCCGGTGGTGACCAAGTTCATGAACAACCTGATGTTCGCGGGCAAGAAGTCGGTCGCCGAGAGCATCGTCTACGGCGCGCTGGACAAGGTCCAGTCGCGGGTCAAGGGCGATCCGCTGGGGATCTTTCATGATGCCCTGAACAATGTCCGGCCGCAGGTCGAGGTGCGCTCGCGCCGCGTCGGCGGTGCGACCTATCAGGTGCCGGTCGAGGTCCGCCCC
>CAZTNV010000512.1:0-1963 GCA_964615535.1 uncultured Mycobacteriaceae bacterium
GCCAGGGTGATGCCCGATGGCGTGCCGACCAGCACGAATCGTGCATCCTGGTAGCAGGCATAGTTCAGGGCATCCAGGCCGCGGGTGATGAACGGGTCGTACAGCGTGCCGACCGGCAGCAGACGGGCACCGAACAGCGGCTCCGCCAGTCCGAGCGCGGCCAGCAGCAGGAACAGGTTGTTCTCGGCGATGCCCAGTTCGATGTGCTGCCCGTCCGGTCCCTGCTCCCACACGATCGCCGAGGGCACGCGGTGGCGGCGGAAGGCGTCGGGGCGCTCGTGCGGCAGGAACACGCCGCGCTGGTTGACCCAGGGGCTGAGATTGGTCGACACCGTCACATCGGGCGAGGTGCTGACGATGCGCCGGGCCAGCTCGTCGTCGCGGCGCGCGATCTCGCCCATCAGCCGGCCGAACGCCATCTGGGTCGACACCACCGCGTCGCCGGGCAGCGGCAGTTCGGCGACCGCCACCTTCGGCGCGCGCGGCGGCGGCTCCGGCCGGCGGACCGCCGGGACATGGGCCAGGAAGGCGCGCAACCGCTCGACCGGCACGTCGTCGATCCCGGCGAACGGCTCCCATTCCCGGCCCTCGGCGATGCCGTGCGCCCGCTTCATCGTCGCGATCTGGTCGGGGGTCATCAGCCCGGCATGGTTGTCCTTGTGCCCGGCGAGCGGCAGGCCGTAGCCCTTGATCGTGTAGGCGACGAAGCAGTGCGGCGCATCGTCCTGCACCCCGGCGAAGGCATCGAGGATCGCCGCCGGATCGTGCCCGCCCAGATTGGTCATCAGCCGATGCAGCGACTCGTCGTCGTGACCGTCCAGCAGCGCCTTGAGGCCGGCGGTGCCGGCCAGATCGGCGGCCAGCCGCTCGCGCCACGCCCGGCCGCCCAGGAAGGTCAGCGCCGAGTACACATCATTGGCGCAGTCGTCGATCCAGGCCTTCAGCGCGCCGCCGGCCGGGCCGTCGAACGCCGCCATCTGCAGCCTGCCGTACTTGATGCTGACCGTGGTCCAGCCCACCGCGCCGAAAAACTCCTGGATGCGGCGGAACAGAAAATCGTTGATCACCGCATCCAGGCTCTGCCGGTTGTAGTCGATGATCCACCACAGGTTCCGCACATCGTGCTTCCAGCCCTCCATCAGAGCCTCGAAGACGTTGCCCTCGTCGAGTTCGGCATCGCCCAGCAGGGCGATCATGCGGCCGGGCGGGGCGGCGGCATCGACCAGGCGATGGCGGCGGACATAGTCCTGCACCAGGGCGGCGAACAGGGTGGCGCCGACCCCCAGCCCGACCGAGCCGGTGGAGAAATCGACGCCGTCATGGTCCTTGGTCCGCGACGGATAGGACTGCGCGCCGCCATAGCCGCGGAAGCGGACGAGCTGGTCGAGGCTCTGCCGGCCGAGCAGATACTGGATGGCGTGAAAGACCGGGCTGCCATGCGGCTTCACCGCCACGCGGTCCTCCGGCCGCAGCTCGTGGAAATAGAGCGCGGTCATCAGGCTGACGAACGAGGCGCAGGACGCCTGATGGCCGCCGACCTTCAGCCCGTCCCGGTTCGGCCGGATGTGGTTGGCGTGGTGGACCATCCAGGTGGAGAGCCACAGCACCTTGCGTTCGAGCGCCCGGAGCAGGGCGAGGGTGTCGTCCGGCTGCACCGCCGGTTCGGACGGAACGCCGATATCGGCCATGGCTCGATCCTCCGGCCCCCGCGATCGGCCGCCGCGGGGCGCCCTGGGGGGGAGTATACCCGATCCTGGCGGCGCGGTGCCAAGTGTCGAGCCTTGCCGCGGCGGCTTGCCGGAATCCCGGCAGTGCCGCCGACAGGCATTGCCGGCTTGCCCTCACATGTTCGGGTAGTTCGGTCCGTCGCCGCCCTGCGGGACCGTCCAGTTGATGTTCTGGCGGGGGTCCTTGATGTCGCAGGTCTTGCAGTGCACGCAGTTCTGGAAGTTGATCACGAAGC
>CAZTNV010000513.1:0-1956 GCA_964615535.1 uncultured Mycobacteriaceae bacterium
AATGGTGTCATCACATAGTCGCCGTCATCGCGGCCAACTGCGCACAGAACGTAGCGTGTCAATCGGCGTTCAAACGGGACCCACTTGAAGGGCATATCGGCGTGCAAAAGGGGACCACTCTCGGCGCGGGGGTGAAGCTTGCGCGACAATCAGGATGAGAAGCGCTTGTCGGGCTTGGGGCGGAGGTCGGGCGTAGCCCGGCCGGAGGCGCAAGCCCGACAAGCTCGTTCTTTTCCGGTCAGCCCGAAGGGCATCAGTTGCGGTTTTTGAACCGCCAGCTGTCGTTGCCGGTCTCGACGATATCGCAGTGGTGGGTGATGCGGTCGAGGAGCGCCGTGGTCATCTTGGGATCGCCGAACACGGTGGGCCATTCGCCGAACGTCAGGTTGGTGGTGATGATCACCGAGGTGCGTTCGTAAAGCTTGCTGATCAGGTGGAACAGCAACTGGCCGCCGGATCGGGCAAGCGGCAGATAGCCAAGTTCATCGAGGACGACGAGATCGAGACGGGCGAGCTGGCCTGCCAGCGCGCCGGCCTTGCCGATACGGGTCTCTTCCTCGAGCCGGGTTACCAGGTCGAGGGTGTTGAAGTAGCGGCCGCGGGCGCCGGCACGAATGACGCTGGCGGTGATGGCGATGGCCAGATGGGTCTTGCCGGTGCCGGTGCCGCCAACCAGGACGATGTTGCGCTGTGCGGGCAGGAACGAACCGGCGTGGAGCGAGCGCACCAGGCCTTCATTGACCGGCGTGCCATCGAACACGAAGGCGTCGATATCCTTGGCGACCGGCAGCTTGGCGGCCGACATCCGGTAGCGGATCGAGGCGGTATGCCGGTGCGTCGCCTCGGCCCGCAGCAGATCGGTCAGGATCTCCATCACGGTGCGCTGGCGTTGCAGGCCGGTGGTGACGGCCTCGTCGAACGCGCCGGCCATGCCCTTGAGGCCAAGGCCGCGCATGGCCTCGATCATCTCATGCCGCTGCACGGGCATCTCGCAGGCTGTCGTAGCGGGCACAGTTGGCGACCGGTGGATGCACCAGCGCCAGATCCTCGGCCGTGACGATGGTGGGCGGCCGGGGTGGCTCGCGGCGGCGGGCGAGGATGTTCAGGATAACCTCGTCGCTGGGGGCGCCCGCTTCCAGCGCTTCGCGGATCGCGTCCTCGACCGCATCAAGGCCATCGGACATGACCGCCGCCAGCACGCGCACGAAGCGACGGTCGCCTTCGTCGCCGGTGCCCAGCTTGCGCCGCAGGCGCGTCAGCGCCGGCGGCAACTCCCAACCCTGGAATGGCGCGCCATTGCGAAGCGCGCCCGGCTTGCGCGCCAGCACCGGCAGGTAATGCCAGGGATCGTAGATCGTCCGGTTGCGCCCGAAGTGCCGGGGATGTTCGGCGACGACGGCGTCGCCGCAGCGCACGATGATCCGGTCTGCATAGGCACGGACCTGGACCGGACGCCGGGCTGCCTTGGCCATCACCGAGTAGCGATTGCGATCAAAGCTGATCAGGCAGGTGCCGGTGACCGCGTGCTCGGTCTCGTGGAACCCGTCGAACGGCGCCAGCATCGGTTGCAGCGCCGGCCGCTCTATCTCCAGAGCCTGGGCGACGGTCATATCCTTCTCCTCGGGATGCGACTGCATCGCAGCCCAGCGCCGGCACTCCGCCTCCAGCCACCCGTTCAGTTCCTCGAGGCTGGCGAACTTCAACCGGGGCTGGAAGAACCGCCCCCGGATCGTCTGGACCTGGTTCTCGACCTGGCCCTTCTCCCAGCCTGCCGCCGGTGAACAGGCGGTTGGCTCGACCATGTAATGGTCGGCCATGATCAGGAAGCGGCGGTTGAACACCCGGTCCTTGCCGGTGAACACCGTGGTCACCGCCGTCTTCATATTATCGTAGATGCCGCGCAGCGGCACGCCGCCGAAGAACACGAAGCCCCGCGCATGCGCGTCGAACACCATC
>CAZTNV010000514.1:0-1938 GCA_964615535.1 uncultured Mycobacteriaceae bacterium
CACGCCGGCCAGACCTGGCACTTCTGCTCGGCCCGCTGCCGGGAGAAATTCGTCGCGGACCCGGCGCGGTATCTGGGCGATGTCGAGGACAAGGCGCCGGGGCCGACCGCGGCCGGCACCGTGTACACCTGTCCGATGCACCCGCAGATCCGCCAGATCGGGCCGGGCACCTGTCCGATCTGCGGCATGGCGCTGGAGCCGGAAACGCCGGTGCTGGAGACCGGGGCCAATGCCGAGCTGGTCGATATGACCCGCCGGTTCTGGATCGGTACGGCCCTGACCGTCCCGCTGCTGGTGCTGGAAATGGGCGGGCACTTGTTCGGCCTGCACCGGTGGCTCGGGCCGCAAGTCTCGAACTGGCTGCAATTGCTGCTGGCGACCCCGGTGGTGCTGTGGGCCGGCTGGCCGTTCTTCGTGCGCGGCTGGGCCTCGGTGGTCACCCGCAACCTCAACATGTTCACCCTGATCGCCATGGGCACCGGCGTCGCCTGGCTGTACAGCACGATCGCCACGGTCGCGCCGGGCATCTTCCCGCCCGGCTTCCGCGGCCCGGAGGGCAGGGTCGCGGTCTATTTCGAGGCCGCGGCGGTGATCACGGTGCTGGTGCTGCTGGGTCAGGTGCTGGAGCTGCGGGCGCGCGAGCGCACCGGCGGCGCCATCCGCGCGCTGCTCGACCTCGCCCCCAAGACCGCCCGCCGGGTCCGCGACGACGGCACCGACGAGGAGGTGAAGCTCGCGGATGTCCGGGCCGGGGACCGCCTGCGCGTCCGCCCCGGCGACAGCATCCCGGTCGATGGCACCGTGCTGGAAGGCCGCAGTTCGGTCGATGAGTCGATGCTGACCGGCGAGCCGATCCCGGTGGAGAAATCGGCCGGCGACCCGGTGACCGGCGGCACGCTGAACGGTTCCGGCAGCTTCATTCTCCGGGCGGAACGGGTCGGCAGCGAGACCATGCTGGCGCGGATCGTCCAGATGGTCGCGGACGCGCAGCGCAGCCGCGCGCCCATCCAGCGCCTGGCCGATCTGGTCGCCTCGTATTTCGTGCCGGCGGTGATCGCCGTGGCGATCGTGTCGTTCATCGCCTGGGCGCTGTTCGGACCGCCGCCCGCGCTGGCCTTCGCGCTGGTCACGGCGGTGACGGTGCTGATCATCGCCTGCCCCTGCGCCCTGGGGCTGGCGACGCCGGTGTCAATCATGGTCGGGGTCGGCCGCGGCGCCACGGCCGGCGTGCTGATCAGGAATGCCGAGGCGCTGGAACGTTTCGCCAAGGTCGACACCCTGATCGTCGACAAGACCGGGACCCTGACCGAGGGCCGGCCGCGGGTGGTCGCCATTGAACCGGCCGAGGGAATCGCCGAGCCGGAGCTGCTGCGCCTTGCCGCGAGCCTGGAGCGGGGCAGCGAGCATCCGCTCGCCGCGGCGATCGTCGCGGCGGCCGAGGCGCGCGGGATTCCTCTGGCAGAAGCCGAGGATTTCGAGGCCGTGACCGGCCAGGGCGTGCGGGGCCGCGTCGCCGGCCGATCGGTCGCCCTGGGCAACGCCGCGCTGCTGGACCGGCTCGGCATTGCGCCCGGCGCGTTCCGCGAGCGGGCGGAGGCGCTACGGCGGCAGGGCCAGACGGCGATGTTCGTGACGGTCGAGGGCAGGATCGCCGGGGTGATCGGGGTCGCCGACCCGGTCAAGGAGACCACGCCGGCGGCGCTGAAGGCCCTGCGCGAGGAGGGTCTGCGGATCGTCATGGTCACCGGCGACAGCCGCACCACGGCCCAGGCGGTGGCCGGCGCGCTGGGCATCGAGGAGGTCGAGGCGGAGGTTCTGCCCGACCGCAAGGTCGAGGTGGTCAAGGCGTTCCAGGACCGGGGCGCCCGCGTCGCCATGGCCGGCGACGGGATCAACGACGCGCCGGCCCTGGCCCAGGCCGATGTCGGCATCGCCATG
>CAZTNV010000515.1:0-1935 GCA_964615535.1 uncultured Mycobacteriaceae bacterium
GTGCTGCCGTTCGGCACCGCCAATGTGCTGGCCAACGAACTCGGCCTGCCGCTCGATCCGGCCGGTGCGGCGGCCGTGCTGGCCGGGGGACGGGCCGAGCGGATCGGGCTGGGCTGCGCCGGCGGGCGCTATTTCGTCATGATGCTGGGGGCCGGGTTCGATGCCCATGTGGTGGCGCGGCTGGATGTCGGGCTGAAGCGCCGGATCGGGCGCAGCGCCTATGGCATCGAGATGCTGCGCCAGATCCTCCTGTATCGGCCGGTCCGCTATCGCATCACGATCGACGACCGGGATTGCGAGGCGGCGGCGGTGGTGGTCGCCAACGGCCGGTACTACGGTGGCCGCTTCATTCTGGCACCCGCCGCCCGGCTGACCGCGCCGCGGATGGGCGTGTGCCTGTTCCGCAGCGCCGGGCGGATCGCGGCCCTGCGCTACATTGCGGCGCTCGGTCTCGGCCGATTGCACGAGATGGAGGATTATTGCGTCGTTCCGGCCGACCGGGTGATCATTGATGCGCCGCCGGAGTGCTGTCCGACGGAGCCGATCCAGGGCGACGGCGAGATCCTCGGCAGGCTTCCCATCACGGTGACGCGAACGCCGGCCGCGCTGCCCGTTCTGGTCCCGTGACCGCCGATACCGGAACCCCTGATACCGGGACCGGGGATCGGCGGGCCGGGAGCCGGGCCGATCCGGCTGAAACGGTCGCCGATCGCCCTCACCGTACCAGCGAACAGGCGCCGGCGACCGCTTCGGCGACCTCCGGCGGTGCCTCCCCGGTCAGCAGCATGAGCTGGAGCTTCAGGATCGCCGCGACGCTCATCGCATCGGTGATCTCGCCGCGACAGACCATCTCCACCACCTCGCCGAACGGTAAGCGGCGGAGCTGGAGCTGCTCGGTGTCGTCGGGCGACGCCTCGTCCTGCACGAGATCCCAGGCGAGAAACAGGATCGCGCGCTCGTCGCAGACGCTGTTGGACAGGTCCATCTGCAGGATTTCCAGCCAGTGCCGCGCCACCAGCCCGCATTCCTCGAGCAGTTCGCGCTTGGCCGAGGCCAGCGGCTCGATGTCCAGCGGGCCGCCGCCCTCGGGCATCTCCCAACTGTAGCGGTTCAGCGGATAGCGGAACTGCCCGACCAGCGTGGTGCAGCCGTCGCGGTCGATCGGCAGGATGCCGATGCCATAGTTCTTGAAATGCACCGTACCGTAGATGCCCGGATCGCCCTTGGGCGTCAGCACCTGGTGCTCGTCCACCCTGATCCAGCGATTGTCGTAAATCAGCGCCGATCGGAGCGTCGTCCAGGGGTTTCGCTGCATGGTCATGCCCTCCGGACCGCTCAACGGCATTGCTCGGGTGGCCGATATACCGGCAACTCGTTACCGGTCCAAGATCAGAATAGTGTCGGTTCGGTTACGGAACGGTTGAACCGATCCCCAGCCGGCCGGCGGTCGGCAAGGAAATGGCGGCCCCGCCGGGGCCGCCCCTCCTCATTCGCCGGTCCAGCGATGTCCTGGCCGGGGCCTCAGCTCGCCTGCTTGCGGGTTGCGGACAGGTCCTTGCCGGTCTCCTGGTCGACCGACTTCATCGACAGCTTGATCTTGCCGCGATCGTCGAAGCCCAGCACCTTGACCTTGACCTCGTCGCCCAGCTTGACCACGTCGCTGACCTTGGCGACCCGCTCCGGGCGCATTTCCGAGATGTGCACCAGTCCGTCGCGATTGCCGAGGAAGTTCACGAAGGCGCCGAAATCGACCACCTTCACGACCTTGCCATTGTAGATGACGCCGATCTCCGGCTCCGCCACGATCGAGCGAATCCAGTCGATCGCCGCCTGGCTTGCCTTGGCATCGACCGCCGCGACCTTGATCGTGCCGTCGTCGTCGATGTCCACCTTGGCGCCGGTGGTCTCGCAGATCTCGCGGATCACCTTGCCGCC
>CAZTNV010000516.1:0-1908 GCA_964615535.1 uncultured Mycobacteriaceae bacterium
AGAGGGCGAGCTGGGCTTCCAGCTCGGTCACCACCGCATTCGCCGGGCGGGTGAAGCGGGCCAGCAGGTCGTAGAGCACGGGCGTCACGAACAGGGTCAGCAGCGAGGCGACGCTGAGACCGCCAATGATCACCGTGCCGATCGCGATCCGGCTCTCTGCCCCGGCGCCCGAGGTCAGCACCAGCGGCACCGCCCCCAGAATGGTGGACAACACGGTCATCAGAATCGGCCGGAAGCGAAGCGCCGAGCCCTCGGTGATCGCGCTTCGCACATCCAGGCCCTGGTCGCGGAGCTGGTTGGCGAACTCCACGATCAGAATGCCGTTCTTGGCCATCAGTCCGATCAGCAGCACCAGGCCGATCTGGCTGTAGATGTTGAGCGACAGGCCGGTGACGGCGAGCGCGGCCAGCGCCCCCGCGATCCCCAGCGGCACCGTCAGCATGATGATCAGCGGGTGGATGAAGCTCTCGAACTGGGCGGCCAGCACCAGGTACACGATCAGCAATGCGATGCCGAAGGTCAGCGCCAGCCCGCCGGAGGTATCCAGAAACTGCCGGCTCTCGCCGGTGAAGCCCAGCCGCCCCTCGGCGGGCAGGGTCTCCGCCGCCGCCTGCTCGATGAAATCGATCGCCGAACCGAGATCGTAGCCATCGGCCAGGGCGGCGGACAGGGTGATCGAGGGCAGCCGGTCGAACCGCCGCAGGTCCGGCGCTGCCGCCAGCTCGTCGAGCGAGACCAGCGCGTTGAGCGGCACCAGCGTGTCGCTGGTGCCGGCGCGCACGAAGATGTTGGTGAGATCCGAGGGGGTCTGCCGATCATCCCGGCGGGCCTGGAGGATTACCGGATAGACCCGGCCGCGATCGACGAAGTCGGTCACCTCGCGCGAGGCCAGCATGGTCTGGAGCGTGCGGCCGATCTGTTCGATGCCGATGCCCAGATCGTCGGCCTTGCGCCGGTCGATCACCACGTTGAACTGCGGCCGGGTCGGCTCGAAATCGATTTCGACGTTCTGCAGGCGGGGATTCTCCCGCGCGCGGGCGGCCAGGGCGTCGGCCCAGACCTGGACGCTCTGGTAGTCCGGACCGCCGATCACGACCTGAAGCGGCGTGGCGCTGCCCCGCCGTCCCAACCCCGCGGGGCCCACCGGAAAGGCGCGAACGCCCGGTATTGCGGTCACGCCGGGGATTACCGAACGGACGATCTCCTGCTGGCTGCGTTCGCGGTCCGCCCAGTCGACCAGCCCGACCACCACGAAGGCGCGGCCCGGCTGGTTGCGAAAGCCGACGATCGAAAAAACCCGGTTGGCCTCGCCGCTGTCGAGCAGGGGCGAAACCACCTGCTCGATCCGCCGGACATTCTCGTCGGTATAGGCGGCGGTGGCGCCCTCGGGCGCGGTGACCGGGATGAAGAAGACGCCGCGATCCTCGGACGGAGTCAGCTCCTGGGGCAGGATGCCGTACAGCCAGACCGAGGTCGCCGACAGCAGGGCGGCGGCGAACAGCACCACCACCGGCATGCGCAGCGCCACTGTCAGCACCGCACGGTAGCCGGCGGCCAGCCCCGCGAACCCGCGCTCCAGCACCTGGCCGATCGGTCCTGGCCGGTCGGTCTCGCGCAGCAGCTTGGAACACAGCATGGCGCACAGCGACAGCGCCATGACGGTGGAAATGCCCACTGCCGCCGCCATCACCAGCCCGAATTCGGTGAACAGCCGGCCGACACTGCCCTCCAGCAGGGAGATCGGCACGAACACCGCTACCAGGGTCAGCGAGGTCGCAATCACCGCGAAGGTCACCTGGCGCGTTCCCAGAAAGGCCGCGGCCAGCGGTTTCTCGCCCTTTTCGACCCGCCGCTGGATGTTCTCCAGCACCACGATGGCGTCGTCCACCACCAGCCCGATCGCCAGCA
>CAZTNV010000517.1:0-1904 GCA_964615535.1 uncultured Mycobacteriaceae bacterium
CTGCTCCAGGTGAAGGCCGGATCGACCACCTGACATTTCGGTACCGCCAGCGCGCTGTCGTGACGGTCGAAGGACAGGTCGAGCCGGTTGGAGCCGATCCGGTAGCCGAACGGCAGTTGCGACCAGCGCAACGGCCCGACCAGCGCCTTGGCATAGGGATCGATCAGCAGCTTGTTCGGATTGAAACGATGACCGTTTTGCGGGTCGTAGGGGCCGTAGACGCGATAGCCGTAGAGCACGCCCGGATGGGCATCCATGACATAGCAGTGCCAGACCTCGTCGGTGAAATGCGGCATGACGATCCGTTCGATCTCGCGCCGGCTGGAGCGGTCGAACAGACACAGTTCGACCTTTTCGGCGCTGGCCGAGAACAGGGCGAAGTTGACGCCAACGCCGTCCCAGGTGGCGCCGAGAGGATGGGGGCGGCCGGGCGAAATCCTGGCCCTCGGTCTGTCGCGATGGTTTTCGGTCACCACGTGGTCTTCCAAAGATTCCGGCCATCGACGGCAATGGCGCTTGATGTCCGTCATGCTCCACCCAAACGGCGCATGCCCGCGCCAGGTTCCCGAACCGCTGCGACTCCGCATGATCGGGGCTGCCCGCCCCCGCGGTGGGGATCGGCAATGATCAGGGTGGACCATAGCGCCCGGCATGAGGCCGGGAGCGCGGCTCCCGCCATTGCGGCGGCGGCGCAGGGTTTCTTGGAACCGGGCCGACCGTCGTCATGGCCTCAGACCGGGTCTGGACGGGTGATCACCAGGTCGACGCCGATCGCGTCGGCGATCATCCGCCAGGTACGGTCGGCCGTCAGGATCGGCAGCCCGGTGGTCGTGCCGAGTGCAATGCAGCATCGATCGCCAAGAGAGATGTCGCCGCGGCGGGTCTGCGGCCGCAGGCTGGCTGAGGCAAGGGCCTGACCATGATCGAACGGCACCGGATCGAGGTCGAGCGGAGCGACCAATTCCTTGGCGAGGTCCAGGCCGATACCCTTGTCGGCCAGCTTGGCGAAGACCTCGGCAAGGTTGACCGTGGAGACCAGCAGCCGGCCCGTCCTCGCGGCATCGCCGACGATGCCGGCCCCCGGCTCATCGAAGATGAAGACCAGGATGGACGAGGCGTCGATGACGCAGTCCGTCATCTTCAGTCTTCGCCTTCGGCCTTTGCCTCTGCCCGGCGCTCGGCCAGGAACTCCTCGACCACGCTGTGGCCGGGCGTTGCATGAGCTTTGGCAATGGCCTGGACACGGCGCGCGGCGACGTCGAACGGTTCCAGCACCAGAGCGCCGTCCCGGACCGAGGCGACGAGCTTGCCGCCTTTGGGCATGCCGATCTCCCGACGCAGGGTGTCCGGTACGTCCAACCTGCCGTTGTCAGCCATTACGACGTGCTCCATCACGATCCTCCAATGCCGCAAGGCAACCATGCTGGCACCTGGGATATCATATGGCAACGGCCGGGCGGCCGGCCCATCGAGTCGATCGGGAACGGCGCCGATCCAGGCCTTGTCCATGCGACGCCGGACTTCGCCATGACGCGAACCCGCCGCTTCGGAACCTTCCCCACCCGCCGCGGTTCTCTCGGCGGAGGTGATCCGGCCGGATCGGCCGGCGGCAGCGGGAGGCGGTGCGATGAAGGCGGTGGTGTGGCACGGGATGAAGGATGTGCGGGTGGAGACCGTGCCCGATCCGGTGATCCAGCATCCGCGCGACGCCATCCTGCGGGTCACTTCGACCGCGATCTGCGGTTCCGACCTGCACCTTTATGACGGGTTCATCCCGGCGATGAAGCCGGGCGACGTTCTGGGTCACGAGTTCATGGGCGAGGTGGTCGAGACCGGCGCCGAAGCCGGCAACCTCCGGCGGGGCGACCGCATCGCCGTGCCGTTCAACATCGCCTGCGGCGAGT
>CAZTNV010000518.1:0-1899 GCA_964615535.1 uncultured Mycobacteriaceae bacterium
CGATCAGACAAACCAGAACTTTTGCAGAACCTGCGTTGCCTGGATAGGGAATCCGAATCGTTTCGGTTGCCAAATCAACGGCATCCGAATCTTTCGGGCCGCCAATGGTACTCCAGATTCCGGATAATAAAATGAGGATTATCGTCAAGTTTTCAGCAATCCGGATTGACCATTTCGTTGTAATTACACGGTAGCAGGAATCAGAATTTGATGATTACAGAGCTATCCATATTCTGGAATGTCACAATGGTTTGGGTTGTCGAGCAAGCGGGTGCGGCGGCACGTCCTTGCAGATGACCGCGCCGGCCGCGGCGATGCTGCCGGTGCCCATGCGGATGGCGGCCAGGACCTTGACCTTGGCGCCCAGCCAGATGTCGTCCTCCAGCACCAGATGCCTATCCTCGACGATGCTCTGCCGCCAGATCTGGACGTTTAGACACACCGTATGGTATTCGCCGCCGCCGACGATCAGGCATTGCGGGCCGATCGCGTTATCTCCGGACTGTTGACTCTCTACGGGTAAGCAGTACTTTGTGGTCGAGAATGTCAATATTCAGTTTGAATGGGATACTGAGAAGGCCGCCGTCAATTGGCGGAGGCATGGCGTCGGCTTCCCGCAGGCGGTAAAGGCCATTCTCGATCCTTTTGCCGTCGAAGTGATCGACGAACGCGAGAACTATGGTGAGGAAAGGATCAACCTTCTGGGAATGTGTGGCGGGGTGATCCTTCACGTGACCTATACGGAGCGCGGCCCGTGCATCCGCGTGATCTCGGCCCGGCGGGCGGAACGACATGAGCAGGACTCGTATTATCGCGAAAACTCGGCCTGACGGAGCCGTGGTCGAGGTCTTGCCGGACGGCACGGAGCGGCCGTTTCCCGAGGGTCCGATGCGGCCCATGACCGAAGCGGAAGTGGCTGCGGCCGCGGCCGCCGACCCCGATGCACGGCCGATGACGGCGGAGGAGTTGCAGGCTGCACGGCGGGTGCCCCGCGCCAGGACGTTGCGCCGGGCCCTGGGTTTGACCCAGGAGGCGTTTGCGGCGCGATACCAGATCCCGCTCGGTACGCTGCGCGACTGGGAGCAGGGGCGGGCGGAGCCGGACCAGCCCGCCCGCGCCTATCTCAGGGCTATCGCCGGCGACCCGGAGGCGGTGCGACGGGCGCTGCAAGCGGCCGGGAGCGGCCCGAAGTAGCGGGTTCTGCCGCCGTCAGCCTGTTCGACCGTACCTGCCCGGCGCAGCCAGTCCCCTGCCTTACGGCGCGGCGGGCGTCGGCGCTTCGTTGTCCGGCGTATCCGCCGACACCGGCTCCGCCTTGCGATACCGTAGGATGCGGGCCGGGATTCCGGCGCAGACGGCGCGGGGGGGCACATCCTTGCGGATCACCGCGCCGGCCGCGGCGATGCTGCCGCTGCCCATGCGGACGCCGGCCAGGATTTTGACGTTGGCGCCCAGCCAGATGTCGTCCTCCAGCACCACATGCATGTCCTCGACGATGCCCTGCCGCCAGATCGGGACGTCCAGACGCTCGGTATGGTATTCGCCGCCGCCGATGATCAGGCATTGCGGGCCGATCGCGACATCGGCGCCGATCGCCACGTCGCTGAACTGGCTGGCCACGATGATCGTCTGAATGCCGATCCCGGTGCGCGATCCGATCCGAACCGCGGCCGCCTTGCACTGAAGGGTGACGCCGTTGGCAACCATGACGTCGTCGCCCAGTACGATGGCCTGATCGGACTCGTCGTTCCGGGCATCGAGAACGCAGCCATCGCCCAGCACCACCCGGTCGCCCAGGTGGATGCGGCGCGGCTGGCGCAGCACGATGCCGGTTCCGAACAGCACGCCCCGGCCGCACGATCCGAACAGCCGCGGCCGGAACAGCTTGCGCAGCACCAG
>CAZTNV010000519.1:0-1869 GCA_964615535.1 uncultured Mycobacteriaceae bacterium
CGATGGTGATCTCCTTGCGGCCATACTCCGCCAGCGAGATATCCTTGACGAAATAATCCTTCGTGGCCGCTTCAGTGGTCATATCAACGTTCCTTTATATGTTCTCGCGGCGCTAACACGGCTTCCGCCCCGAGACAATGGTGAAACGGGCCCTGTCGTCGCTGCGGGGCTCTAGGCAGGCCGCGGAGGCCATCCGGCGGGCGCCGGAGGCGAAGGGCCCGCGCGGCCGCGCCGCCGCGTTGCGGGACTGGCGGTTCATGCTATATCGGCTGGCGAATTGGCAGCGTAGTAACGAGACTGAATGCCCCTCAACGTCCCGCCTTATCGGTTGCTGCCCGAACTTCGCTTTGTTCTTCCGGACCGGCACGCAGACCATCGCGGCTGGTTCAGCGAAACCAATAACCGCGCGGCTATTTGTGCAGCGGGCATCCCGGTCGATTTTCTCCCGGACGAACAGTCCTTTTTCGGAGCCGAAGCAACGCTGCGCGATCCGCGCGGCGCGGTCTTCGTTGTCGTTGTGGATATCCGCCCGAACTCCCCCCGGTTCGGCCACCATACCTGCCTTGTGCTCAGCGCGGCCGGCGGCGAGCAGCTCTATGTGCCGGAAGGATTCGCCCACGGCTTCTGCAGCTTGGAGGCGGACTGCGAACTCCTCTACAAGGTCTCTGCGCCCTACGCCCCGCAGGCTGATTCCGAGATTGTGTTCAATGACCCATCGCTCGCCATTGCTTGGCCCTTTTCCGAACACCCGATGACGCTTTCCAAGCGTGACCGCGCTCTGCTTCGGCTTCCACATGTGCCGGCGCACTTTCTGTCCTTCGACCTGGAGCCACCGCGATGAAATATCTTGTGACGGGCGGCGCTGGCTTTATCGGTTCAGCGCTCACGCGACGGCTTCTGCAAGCGCCAGAGGTACGCGTCTGCGTTGTCGACAGTTACACCTACGCCGCCCATCCCGCATCGCTCGACGCCGTCGCAGAGCCGGCCCGGCTGTCCATTATCCGCGCCGATATCTGCAACGGGGCCCAGATGGCCGAACTTATGCATGCAGAACAGCCGGATGTGGTCTTTCACCTTGCCGCCGAAACCCATGTCGACCGCTCGATAGGGGATCCCACCGTTTTCGTGTCGACAAATGTCACCGGCACGTTCAATCTGCTCGAGGCGGCCCGCGCCCATCTCGGCCGCCTGCGGGGACAAAAAGCCGATCGGTTCCGGTTCGTCCATGTCTCGACCGATGAAGTGTTCGGATCGCTCGGGCCAACCGGCCAGTTTTCCGAAACAACGGCCTATGACCCGTCCTCGCCCTATTCGGCGACCAAGGCTGCCTCTGACCATCTCGTGCGGGCCTGGCATCGCACCTATGAGCTGCCGGCCATCATCTCCAACTGTTCGAATAATTTCGGCCCGCGCCAGTTTCCCGAAAAGCTTATGCCGCTGATGATCCTCAACGCCCTGCACGGCGAGGCGCTGCCCCTTTACGGCACCGGCGAGAATGTCAGGGACTGGCTCTATGTCGATGACCACGTCGAAGCCCTCGCTATGATCGCCGCGGCGGGCGAGCCGGGCGAGACATTCACCGTCGGCGCCGGCAATGAGCGGTCGAACCGGCAGGTTGTCGATGCGATCTGCGCGCGGATGGACACGCTCCGTCCGGACGCGGCGCCGCATGCGCGCCTCATCCGTTTCGTCGAGGACCGCCCCGGCCATGACCTGCGCTACAGTATCGATAACCGCAAGATCGTATCGCGGCTCGGCTGGTCGCCGGCCTGCAGCTTCGAGCTCGGGCTCGAACTGACGATCGACTGGTACCTTGCAAACGCCGCCTGGTGGCAGAAGCTGCGCCCGGCGCCGGGCGATGCGAGCCGG
>CAZTNV010000520.1:0-1855 GCA_964615535.1 uncultured Mycobacteriaceae bacterium
GCAGGCGACCTGCGGCGTGGTGATCCGGTCGGTCAGGGTCGAAAACGGGATCGGCGGATCGTCGCCCGGCTGGATCTCCAGCGCGGCCCAATCGATCGTTCGCCCGTCCAGACGCGGCGGCGTTCCGGTCTTCAGCCGGCCCATCCGGAAGCCGGCGGCGTAGAGCGCCTCGGCCAGCCGGATCGACGGCGCCTCCCCCACCCGGCCGGCCGGCACGGTGTCCTCCCCGAGATGGATGAGGCCGCGCAGGAAGGTGCCGGTGGTGATCACCACAGCGCCGCAGGCGATCCGTTCGCCCCCTTCGCCCTGCTTGCCCGGTTCGCCGGCCACCGGCCCGGTCACCAGAGCGGCGACCCGGCCGCTGCCGTCGCGCTCGATCGCCTCCGCAGACGCTTCGACGATCGTCAGATTCGGCTGTTCCCGAAGCAGGGCCTGCATCGCCCGGCGGTACAGCGTGCGATCCGCCTGGGCGCGCGGACCGCGCACCGCCGGTCCCTTGCTCCGGTTGAGCAGGCGAAACTGGATACCGGCGCGATCGATCGCCCGGCCCATGACGCCGTCCAGCGCGTCGATCTCGCGCACCAGATGCCCCTTGCCCAGCCCGCCGATCGCCGGATTGCAGGACATCTCCCCGATCGTGTCGGCCCGATGGGTCACCAGCAGCGTCTCGGCGCCCATGCGCGCCGCCGCCGCGGCGGCCTCGCAGCCGGCGTGCCCGCCCCCGACGACGATGATATCGACTCGCTTCTTCATGGCAGGACCATAGGCGATCGGCGGCCCGAAGTCAAAATCCGCCCAGCCCGTGCCTCAGCCCGGGTCGTGTTTCACGTGAAACATCACTTGCCGATACAGAACTCGCGAAAGATCACGTCCAGCACGTCCTCGACGTCCACCCTCCCGGTGATCCGCCCCAGCGCCCGTGCCGCCAGCCGGACATCCTCCGCCGTCAGTTCCGGCAGCGGTGCCGCCAGGGCCCGATCCAGCGCCGCCCGGCACGCCTCCAGCGCCTCCCGATGCCGTGCCCGGGTCAGCGCGGGTCCTTCCTGCCCGCCCAGCCGCGCGGCGACCGTCCTTTGCAGCCACCCGAGCAGATCCGCGATCCCCGTCCCGGTCCTGACCGAAATCGCCAGTGCCGGCCGCCCCGCCACCTCCAAAGACAACTCCGGCCGCGCCGTCAGATCCGCCTTGTTCAGAAGAATCAGGCTGGTCTCGTCGGCCAGCCCGACGGTTTCCCGATCCAGATCCGGCCAGTCGCGAATGTCGAACACCAGCAGCTTCAGATCGGCCGCGGCCGCCCGCGCCCGCGCCCGCCGCACGCCCTCGACCTCGACCGGTTCCGGCGTTTCCCGCAGCCCCGCCGTATCCGCCAGACAAACCGGATACCCCGCCAGATCCAGATCGACCTCGATCACGTCCCGCGTGGTTCCCGCCTGTTCCGAAACGATGGCCGCATCCTGACGGGCGAGCAGGTTCAGCAGGCTGGACTTCCCCGCATTGGGCGGCCCCAGGATCGCCACCTGAAAGCCCGTCCGCAGCCTCTCCCCGCGCCTACGGTCCTTGAGATGCGCGGCGATCTCGGTCCTCAGCGCCGTCACCTCCGCCAGACCGCCGGCACCGAGCCCCCCCGGCAAATCCTCGTCCGGAAAATCCAGCTCGGCCTCGACCTGGGCCAGCGTCTTCAGCAATCGGGCGCGCCAGTCCTCGTACAGCCGGCCCAGCTCGCCACCCAACTGGCGCAGGGCCTGGCGCCGCTGCGCCGCGGTCTCCGCCGCCACCAGATCCGCCAGGCCCTCCGCCTCGGTCAGATCGAGCTTGCCGTTCTCGAAGGCGCGCCGGGTGAACTCCCCCGGTTCCG
>CAZTNV010000521.1:0-1851 GCA_964615535.1 uncultured Mycobacteriaceae bacterium
TTTTGGTGGCCCTATAGGCACTCTGCAGCCCGCGGACGAGGTTCGCCGCACGGATCTGGCTGGGCCCCCCTTTTCGGTCGCGGCCGCAGGTCCCTGCTGAGCCGTCCGGCCCGGCCCTGGAAGAGACTTCGGCGTGACGACGCGGGTCGGTTCGTCTGGTCGGTCGAGGTGGTCGGCCGCGTTGATCGGGCCGGTCTTGGATCGAGGAGGCGGCCCGACCGAGAAGCGCATCGCCGTGACCGCCCAGATCAACGATTGGGCGTTCCGAACGCGTTTGGATTCGGCTGGTCGTGCCAGCAATCGACGTGATACGCACCCGGTTCAATGGCAATGAGGGGCCTCCGAATCGTCGATTTCTGCATCACGGCTCTGCTTCCTCTTTTGTGATTCGACGTGAAAATCGACAATAAGCTGTGCAAGGAGGCGTAGGACGTCGTGGCCGGTGTCGGCTTTTTCAGTGCTATCCTGACGATGATTGTTCGATTGACCCCGGCCCACGTTCTTAAGCGATGCGGCACGAATTTTTATCAATTGTTTGTTTGTCATAATGTCTCCGCAGAGATGCTTGGGGTTGCGAGTTGAGGAATCAGCAGGCTGACGACCGGCTCACCCCAGCCCGACACGGCGGCGGGGTCCCTGTTGCGCAGGTCGGCGGCGAACAGAACCTGCGCCCGGCGTAGCAGCGGCAGCAGATCAGTCGCGTCGGCGACGACGTGCTCAGATCATCCGACTTGCACGGCGCGTTGATCGACTTAGGGCCGACGGCGATGTCCGGACCGACGGGTTCACCAGGCGCACCGGCGCGGCCAGCGATCGACTGGCTGTCGGATGAGCATCTACCGCGCCGCCCGGACTGAATGCGTTCGGAGGGCCGGATGGCGCCGGCGACGGGCCGTGCCGACCGGTCCGGCCCGTCGCCGGCGTCAGCCCCCGGCGCAGGCTGATCGAACAGGAACCGAGGTCGCGGCGGATCGAACCCGTCCGGCTGATCAAGATGGTCGGACTTGGACATGACGATCTCCTTGCCGCCGGAATGGCGGCGCAAGAAACCAGGGCGGCCCCCAATAGGGACCGCTCGGGCCGACGGCCGCCCGCCCGAGCGGTCAGTTCACAACGGGCCTGTCAGACATCGCCGACAGCACCGACTCGCCGCGAGGCAAACCGCTACGCGATGCCGCAGTGCATTTGGTCACCGGATCGACCTGTGGGCCGACACGGACGACCGCCGCAGCTACGGCTGGTGCGTTGACCGCCTTGAATGGGCGTTACGCCAATTGGGCAGCGTGTTCGATGCGGCGGAATGCAGAAGCTCGAGCACTGCACGAACACCAATCAACAGGCAACGCCGGACGACCGGGAAGACCAGCTGCTGGAACTGGACAAGCAGGTGAAGGCGCTGGCCGCGCGGCTGTCCGAAGACAAACGGCCGCAAGTAGCTGAGGATCACGAGCAGCTCGTGCAGCAGGCGATTCGGCCCGAGCCGCGGCGGAAATGGTACGAGGTGTCAGCCGAGGGCCTGGTGCAGGCCTTGATGTTCGTGAAGGACTTGTGCGGCAACACCGTCGGCACGGTGACAAACCGCCGGGCAAAGCTGTTCGGTGCGGACATCAGCCTGACGCGATCCAGCTCCTAAACGGGAGGTGCCTTCGGCCAATGTGTTCTCCGGGCCGCCGGAACCGGGTTGGGGTAGCTGGGCACTCGGCCGTCACGCCTAGTCGAAACGGGCCATGCCGCTGCTGGCACGGGGGTCCGAAGGACCCTGAATGCCGGCAAAAGAAGCCCACCAACGACGAGTTGATGCACGCGAACTTCCAAGCGGCTTATACGGAACCTGTCTGTTCCCCGCGCGCA
>CAZTNV010000522.1:0-1849 GCA_964615535.1 uncultured Mycobacteriaceae bacterium
CAGCCGCTTTTCCGCCTCGGGCAGGCCGACCAGCCGGAGCAGTTCCAGCGTGCGGGCGCGCGCCGCGCCGCGGCCCATCTGCTTGTGGACGAACAGCACCTCGCTGACCTGCCGCTCGACCGAGTGCAGCGGGTTCAGCGAAGTCATCGGCTCCTGGAACACCATGGAGACCTGGTTGCCGCGCACCGCGCGCAACACCCGCTCCGGCGCGCCGACCAGCTCGGTGCCGCGAAAGGTGATGGAGCCGCCGGGATGCCGCGCCATCGGATAGGGCAGCAATTGCAGGATCGACAGCGCGGTGACCGATTTACCCGACCCGCTCTCCCCGACCAGCGCCAGCGTCTCGCCCTTGTCGAGCGTGAACGACACCCCCCGAACCGCCGGCACCGACCCGCCCGGCACGTCGAACGTCACTTCCAGATCCCGGACCTGGAGCAGCGGCCCGCCGGCCGGGGCGCCGGGACCCGGCTTGGCGATCGTGATGGCGTCGGTCATTCCGCTTGCGCCTGGTCCCGTCCTGGTCCGCTCGGCATTCGACCCGTATGGCGACCGGCAACCGATCGATCCGCACGTGACGGTACGGCAATCCGAATGCGATAGTGTGTGCGTCGGCCGGGAATGGGCCCAGCCGACGCACAAGAGGAGAGGCGATCATGACCCGATCGTACCTCCTGCTGCTCCGGCTGAGGATTTGGCGGATTGACCTCCGCCTGTCCATACGCCGGTTCTAGCAGGGGCCGGGGAGCGGTGACACGCTCCCCGGTTCCTCTGCAAATATGGCCCAATCGCCCGCCCCGCGCAACCGGCCGTTCGAGAGGGCGGCAAAGCGGGGGCAGCGTGGAGTCCCTGGTGCGACAAATTCCGGCGGCAGGAGTGCCAGGGTGAACGATGCGGAACCGGACCACCCCGAGCGCCGGAGCGGCTCGTTCGACCCGGATTGCGACCGGGCAAGGATCACTCTGCCGGTGGCGGTATGCTCACCCCAATGCGATAATGTGTGCGTCGGCGGGGAATGGTCCCGGCCGACGCACGAAGGCCGACGCACAAGAGAAGTGACGATCATGCACCGATCGTACCTCCTGCTGCTCCGGCTGAGGATCTGGCGGATTGACCTCCGCCTGTCCATACGCCGGTTCTAGCAGGGGCCGGGGAGCGTAGCAGCGCTCCCCGGTTCCTCCTCGAATATGGCGCGAATGGCCGGATCGTGCAACCGGCCGTTCGGAAGCGTCGCGTTGAGATCGTCGATATCTCCTACTCCGCCGCCGCCTTTCGCGGCTTCGGCGCGGCGGGTGCGGTGCCGCCCAGGGCGGTGCCGGGGGCGGCCAGGGAGCCGATCGCCTTGCGCGGGTCGAAGGCGTCGCGCAGCGCCTCGCCGATGAACACCAGCAGGCTGAGCACGATCGCCAGCGAGAAGAAGGCGGTGAGCGCGATCCACGGCGCCTGGAGATTGCCCTTGGCCTGGTTGAGCATCTCGCCCAGCGAGGCTGATCCGGGCGGCAGGCCGAGGCCGAGGAAGTCGAGCCCGGTCAGCGCGGTGATCGAGCCGGTCAGGATGAACGGCAGGAAGGTGATGGTCGCCACGGTGGCGTTGGGCAGGACGTGGCGGAGGATGATCAGCCCGTCGGACAGGCCCAGCGCCCGCGCCGCGCGGACATAGTCGAAGTTGCGCGCGCGCAGGAATTCGGCCCGCACCACGCCCACCAGCCCCATCCAACTGAACAGCAGCAGCAGGATCAGCAGGGTCCAGAAGCCCGGCTCGAACAGGCTCGACATGATGATCAGCAGGTACAGCGTCGGCATGCCCGACCACATCTCGATGAAGCGCTGGAACAGCAGATCGGTCCAGCCG
>CAZTNV010000523.1:0-1847 GCA_964615535.1 uncultured Mycobacteriaceae bacterium
GCCCGCCGCGCCCGCGGCACGCCGCGCATCGCCGGGCGGCTGCTGCGCCGGGTGCGCGACTTTGCCGCGGTCGCCGGGCTGGACGCGATCGATGCGCTGGCCGCCGATGCCGCGCTGCTCCGGCTCGACATCGACGCGGCCGGGCTGGACGCGATGGACCGCCGCTATCTGCGCACCATCGCCGAACATTATGGCGGCGGGCCGGTCGGGGTCGAGACGCTGGCCGCGGCCTTTTCCGAGCAGCGCGACGTGCTGGAAGAGGTGATCGAGCCGTATCTGATCCAGCAGGGATTGCTGCAACGCACGCCGCGCGGGCGGATGCTGGCCGATCAGGGCTATCGCGCGCTCGGCCTGCCGGTGCCGTCGCGTCCCGCCGGGGTGGCGGAGGCGGCGCAGCTCGACCTGCGGTTCGGCGCGGCAACCGAGGGGCAGGGGAACCAGGATGACTGATGCAGCAGATGCCGTGCTGGCGGGGCCGGGCGGCGCGCTGTCGGGCCGGATCGACGGGCGGCGGCACTTGTATCCGGTGCGGGTCTATTACGAGGATACGGATGCCGGCGGCGTGGTGTATCACGCCTCCTATCTGCGCTATGCCGAGCGCGCCCGGGCCGAATTGCTGCGGCTGCTCGGCAACGGCCAGGGCGAATTGATGACCGTGGCCGGGGTGATGTTCGTGGTGCGGCGCTGCGAAATCGATTATCGCGCGCCGGCCCGGCTGGACGACATGCTCGAAGTCGCCTCCCGGGTGACCGAGGTCGGCGGCGTGTCGATGCGGATCGAGCATCTGGTCCGGCGGGCGGAAGAGGTGTTGACGCAACTTTTGGTACATATCGTCTGCATGTCCCCGGATTTCAAGATCGTCCGGCTGCCGCCCGCCATCCGCGATGCGTTGATCCGTCTTCAAGATCAAGAAGAGTAGAGCTGCGCCATGGACCCAGCCTCGGTTGCACCTTTGGGCCTCGCCGGGCCCGCCGCCGCGGATTTATCCGTGTGGCATCTGTTCATGGCCGCCGACATCGTGGTCAAGGCGGTGATGATCATGCTGGTCGCGGCCTCGGTATGGTGCTGGGCGATCATCATCGAGAAATGGATCAGCTTTCGCCGGCTGCGCGCGCGGGCGCTGGCGTTCGAGGAGGCGTTCTGGTCGGGCGGCTCGCTGGAGGAGCTGTACGACCGGGTCGGCGGCGAGCCGGCGGAACCGATGGCCTCGATCTTCGCCGCGGCGATGAAGGAATGGCGCCATGCGGTCGATCACGGCCTGACCCTGTCGAACCAGATGCGCGCCGGGCTGCAGCAGCGGATCGACCGGGTGATGCAGGTCACCCAGGCGCGCGAGCTGGGCCGGCTGGAACGCAACATGACGGTGCTCGCCTCGGTCGGCTCGACCGCGCCGTTCATCGGGCTGTTCGGCACGGTGTGGGGCATCATGAACGCCTTCACCTCGATCGCCGCCTCGGCCAACACCAGCCTGGCGGTGGTCGCGCCGGGCATCGCGGAGGCGCTGTTCGCCACCGCGCTGGGGCTGTTCGCGGCGATCCCGGCCTCGGCCGCGTACAACAAGTTCAGCAGCGACCTGACCCGCTACGCCGACCGGCTGGACAATTTCGCCGGCGAGTTCGGCGCGAACCTGGTGCACCCGAGCCACGCCGCTTCCGGTGAAACGGCTGGGGCAGCCGTGTGAACCCGAGACCCGCACAGAGGGGCCTGGGGATAGATGACCGCACATCGCTCGGCCGGCGCGCGTTCTGGCACCAGGTCATCATCGAGATGCTCACGACTGTCTCGATGATGAGCGCCAAGACCGGCGCGACCGGCGACGGCCGGATGGCCGTCATGACCGCCGGCGG
>CAZTNV010000524.1:0-1839 GCA_964615535.1 uncultured Mycobacteriaceae bacterium
AGCAAGCCGACGATGAACACCACGCCGATGGTGCGATATGACCCGGCACTGGCCTGGTCGGCGGAACCGGTAGCGCCCGATACCACGCCGCAGCGCCCGGCTTTCCCGGGTGGACCTGCGCAGACCTATCCCGCACCCTTTGCCGGTTATCAGTGGGTGAAGAAAGATTACACGGACAGTGCGGCTGCGGGCTCGGCGCTGGCCACGGGTCAGAAAACCTTCAACAATGCCATCTCCGTCGACAATTTCGGCAAGCATCTGGGCCTTGTCACGGAAACCGCCAGGAGGGCCGGCAAGGCCACCGGCGTCGTTTCCAGCGTGCCCTTCAGCCATGCGACACCGGCCGTGTTTGGCGCCAACAATCTCTCGCGCAACAACTATCATGCCATTGCCCGCGACATGCTTGGCAAGGACCGGCTGGATGTGGTGATAGGCACCGGCCATCCCGAATATGATGACAATGGCCTGGCGCGCGAGCAGCCGGATTTCACCTTTATTGCACCCGAAGACTGGGCAAGCCTGAAAGCCGGCAGCTTTCGCGGACCCTTCATCGAATCAACCGCGGATATCACGGCACTGGCCGACGGGCGCATGCCTCCGCCCGCCCGGCTGATCGCCTTCCCTCAGGTCGGCTCCACGCTGCAGTACCGGCGCGATGCCAAGCTGGCCGGTGCCGACAGCGCCAATCCTTCGGGCACGGCATATAATCGCAATCTCCCGAACCTCGCCACCCTGACCCGTGCTGCCCTGCACCGCCTGGGTCAGGGCGAGCAGGGCTTTTTCCTGATGGTGGAAGGCGGCGCGGTGGATTGGGCGGCGCATGCCAACGATACCGGCCGCATCATCGAAGAGCAGCTGGACTTCGAAGCGGCCGTTGCCGACAGCCTGGAATGGCTGCGCGCGCGCAACCGGCTGGATCGCACGCTGGTGATCGTGCTCACCGATCATGGCAATGCCCTGCCGCTGGGGCCGGACAGCGACCGGATCGCCTGGCAACCGGTGGAGAACCGCGGCAAGGGCCGCTTGCCCGGCGTGCGCTGGCACAGCGGCACCCACACCAACGAGAACACCCGCCTATGGGCAACTGGTCCCGGAGCCGCATGCCTCTCGACCTTCGTCGCTGGAACCGATCCGGGCCTGCGCGATATCATCCGCCACAACGCGGACGGCAGTTACATCGACAATGTCGCAATCAAGCCGGTTATCGAAGCCGCGCTGGCAGGGGCGGGCTGTCCGAACACCATCCGACCATGATAGGGCGGCATGAAGAAGGGGAGAGAGGCAATGAGAATATTCGCGGTTCCCGCGGCGCTGATGCTGGCCATGCTGGCGGCAACGCCGGCAGCGGACGCCTGCACGCGGGCCGTCTATGAAGGGCTGAATGGCCGCTACCTGACCGGTCGTTCGATGGACTGGAAGGAAGATATCCAGACCAACCTCTGGGCGCTTCCTCGAGGGGTCGCGCGCGATGGAGCGGCCGGCGCGACCTCGCTCAAGTGGACGTCGAAATATGGCAGTGTCGTGGCCACCGGCTATGACATCGGCACAGCCGATGGACTCAACGAAGTGGGCCTGATGGTGAATGGCCTTTGGATGTCCACGTCAACCTATCCCCTGCCCGATGGCAAGACGGCGACGATCTCGGTTGCCGTCTTTCCGCAAATGCTGCTCGACCGCTTCGAGACCGTGGCGGAGGCGATCTCCTGGATGCGCGCCAACCCGCTCCTCGTGCTGACGGGCGAACTGCCGGGCCAGGGCCGGCTGGCGACGATGCACTTCTCGATGTCTGACGCGACCGGCGACAACGCCGTTATCGAATGGGTGGATGGCGTCATGCAG
>CAZTNV010000525.1:0-1837 GCA_964615535.1 uncultured Mycobacteriaceae bacterium
CCGGCATGACCGCCTACGAGATCATGCTGTCGGAAAGCCAGGAGCGCATGCTGATGGTGCTCAAGCCCGGCCGCGAGGCCGAGGCCCGCGCCATCTTCGAGAAATGGGAGCTGGAATTCGCGGTGATCGGCCGGGTCACCGAGAGCGGCAGGCTGGTGATCCGCCGCCACGGCGAGGTCGTCGCCGATCTGCCGGTGGCGCCGCTGGTCGAACAGTCGCCGGTCTACGACCGGCCCCGGGAGCCGACCCCGCCCCGCCCGGCGCTGGACCCGGAGGCGGTGCCGCTGCCCGACCACCCGGACCAGATTCTCCTGCGGCTGATCGGCTGCCCCGATCTGGCGTCGAAGCGCTGGATCTGGGAGCAGTACGACAGCATGGTCGGTGCCGACACCATCGCCGGGCCGGGCGGCGATGCCGCGATCGTGCGGGTTCACGGCACCGCCAAGGCGCTCGCCATGACCACCGATTGCACGCCGCGCTACTGCCTTGCCGATCCGGTTCTGGGCGGCGCCCAGGCGGTGGCCGAGGCGTGGCGCAATCTGACCGCGGTCGGCGCGCTGCCGCTCGCGGTGACCGACAACATGAATTTCGGCAATCCGGAAAAGCCCCGGATCATGGGCCAGTTCGCCGGCTGCATCGAAGGCATGGCCGCGGCCTGCCAGGTTCTGGAATTCCCGGTCGTGTCCGGCAACGTGTCGCTCTACAACGAAACCAATGGCGAGGCGATTCTGCCGACCCCGACCATCGGCGGCGTCGGGCTGCTCGAAGACGCGTCGCGCCATGTCGGGCTGGCCCTGCGCGCGCCCGGCCTGACCCTGATCCTGATCGGCGAGACCACCGGCCATCTCGGCTGCTCCCTGTACCTTCGCGAAATCCATGGCCGCGAAGACGGCGCGCCGCCGCCGGTCGATCTCGCGGCCGAGCGGTGCCACGGCGATTTCGTGCGGGAATTGATCGCCGACGGTGTGGTCAGCGCCTGCCACGACATATCCGATGGCGGGCTGGGCGTGGCGGTCGCGGAAATGGCCATGGCCGGCGAGATCGGCGTCGATCTGGTGCTGCCCGACGGGGTGTCCCCGGCCGGCTGGCTGTTCGGCGAGGATCAGGCGCGCTATGTCGTGGCCACGGCCGATCCCGCGCAGATCATCGAACGGGCAACCGCCATGCGGGTGCCGGCGGTCGCAATCGGGCGGACCGGTGGCGATTCGTTGACACTGAACGGAAGTCGCGCCATATCCTGGCGTCGGCTCAAGGATGCCCATGAGGGCTGGCTGCCCGGCCTGATGGCCGGACCGCCACAGGCAGGGGGATGACGGCTCCGATGGCAATGGACCCGGCGGAAATCGTCCGCCTGATCAAGGATGGCGTCCCCGACGCCGAAGTGACGATCGAGGATCTGCGCGGCGACGGCGACCATTACGCCGCCCAGGTCGTCAGCCCGGCCTTCGCCGGCAAGACGCGGGTCCAGCAGCACCAGATGGTGTTCCAGGCCCTGCAGGGCCGCATGGGCATCGAGCTTCACGCCCTGGCGCTCCAGACCTCGGCGCCGGGCAAGTCCTGAGCCGTCGGCTGGGGATCGAAACCAAGACGATCAGACGCAGGGTCAAGGCAGGAAGGGTCAAGATGGTCGACAACACCGTAAGCGAGCGCATCCGCCAGGAGATCACGGATCACGATGTGGTCCTGTACATGAAGGGCACGCCGGTCTTCCCGCAATGCGGGTTTTCCGCCGCGGTGGTCCAGGTGCTCACCCAGCTCGGGGTCAAGTTCAAGGGCATCGACGTGCTGAGCGATCCCGGCCTGCCCCGAGACGTCGCATCGCTGCTCCTGGCGCTGC
>CAZTNV010000526.1:0-1837 GCA_964615535.1 uncultured Mycobacteriaceae bacterium
CGGTATGATCGGCTTTCCGCTGCGGCTGCTGGCGCGCGAAAACTATGACCGGATCGTGCGGCTCAAGGGCGCGGCGCGGGTGGCGCTGGTCACGGGAGAAGAGAAAATCGTGCCGCCGCTGGCGAAGTATTTCGTGTGCACGGTGGAGAGCATGCCGCTCGACCGCCCGGTCGATTTCCTGGCCGTCGACGAAATCCAGCTCTGCGCCGATCCGGAGCGTGGGCACATCTTCACCCACCGGTTGCTGCACGCCCGCGGCGGCAGCGAGACCATGTTCCTGGGTGCGGAAACGATTCGCGGCCTGATCCGCCGGCTGGTGCCGAAGGCCGAATTCATCACCCGGCCGCGCTTTTCGACGCTGAGTTACAGCGGCCCGCGCAAGCTGACCCGGCTGCCGCCGCGCACCGCGGTGGTCGCGTTCTCCGCCGCGGAAGTCTACGAACTGGCCGAGCTGATGCGCCGCCAGCGCGGCGGCGCCGCGGTGGTGATGGGCGCGCTCAGCCCGCGCACGCGCAACGCCCAGGTCGGGCTGTATCAGGCCGGCGAGGTCGACTATCTGGTCGCGACCGACGCCATCGGCATGGGCCTGAACATGGATATCGACCATGTCGCCTTCGCCCGGCTGGAAAAGTTCGACGGCCGCGGGCCGCGCCGGCTGAAGGTGACCGAAATCGCCCAGATCGCCGGCCGGGCCGGCCGCCACATGGCCGACGGCACCTTCGGCACCACCGCAGAAGCCGGGGAGATCGACGAGGAGACCGTGGCACGGGTCGAGGCGCACGAATTCCCGCCGCTGACCACGCTGATGTGGCGCAACCCCGATCTGGATTACCGGTCGCCGGCCCTGCTGCTGCGCAGCCTGGACACGCGCTCGCCCGATCCGGCGCTGCGCCGGATGCCGGATGCCGACGACCATCTGGCGCTGGCCGCCCTGTCGCGCGATCCCGAAATCATGCGGCTCGCGACCGATCCGGAGGCCACCCGCGTGCTGTGGGAAGTCTGCCAGGTCCCGGATTTCCGCAAGATCCTTTCGGATGCCCATACCCGGCTGCTGGCCACGGTGTACCGCCAGCTCCGCGGCCCGGCCGGCCGGCTCGATACCGACTGGGTGGCGGCGCAGCTTGCCCGGCTCGACCGCACCGAGGGCGACATCGACGCGCTGATCGCGCGCATCGCCCATGTCCGCACCTGGACCTATATTTCGCACCGGGCGGACTGGCTGGCCGATCCGCGCCACTGGCAGGATCGCGCTCTGGCGATCGAGGACCGGCTGTCCGATGCCCTGCACGAGCGGCTGACCCAGCGCTTCATCGACCGCCGCTCGATGGTCCTGGCCAGAAGTCTGGCCGGCGGCGGCGCGCCGCTCGGGGTGGTGACGCGGGCCGGGGAGGTGCTGGTCGAGGGCGAATATGTCGGCCAGCTCGACGGGTTCCGCTTCGTCCCCGATCCGGCCGCCGAGGCCGAGACCGCCCGCGCCCTGGTCAATGCCGCCCGCCGCGCCCTGCGCGACGAGATCGCGGCGCGGGTGCGCCGGCTGGAGCAGGATGGCGACGAGGCCTTCGCCCTGGGCGATTTCGCGACCGACCACTGGGACCTGGTGCTGTGGCACGGGGTGCCGGTCGGCCGGCTGGTGCGCGGCAACGGGCCGCTCGAACCGGCGGTGCGGCCGCTGCCCAGCGACCTGATCGAGCCGCCGGTGCGCGACCGCATCGCCGCCCGGCTCGGCCGCTGGCTGGCCGCACGGATTGCCGAGGGGCTGGCGCCGCTGACGCGGCTGCGGGCTGCCGGGCTGACCGGATCGGCCCGCGGCATCGCCTTCCAGCTTGTCGAGGCGCTG
>CAZTNV010000527.1:0-1837 GCA_964615535.1 uncultured Mycobacteriaceae bacterium
CCAGCCGCCCGCCGCGCGGTGCCGCCAGCCGGCGGCGCACCCGCCGCAGCCCCAGCCGGGTCAGCCCCAGCGCGGTCAGCCCGGCGGCCAGAATCAGCGCGATGCTGCCCAGCACCCCCCGCCACAGCGCCCGCGTCAGCGGATCGGCGGTGCGCTGGCGCACCCGCTCGAGCGCCGAGGGCAGCTCGGCCGCCGCGGCACCGACCGCGGCAAGCTGCGTGCCCAGCGTCGCGAGCTGGTCCGACAGGAAGCCGAGGGCCTGGGCGCTCAGCGTGTCGACCAGCGGCGCCGCCTCGGCCGGCGCCTGGGCCTGCATCAGCACGCGCAACTGCTCGACCAGCCGTTCGCGCGCCGCCGGGTCCTCCAGCGTGGCGATCAGCCGCTCGACCTGCTCGGGCGAAACCGGTTCCGCCGGCGCCTCCTCCGCCGCCCCGGGCGCGGCCGCCCCGGGCGCGGCCGATTGCGCCAGCGCGGGCGCCGGCACGGCCAGACACAGCAGGACCACCAGAAGGCGGCAGCACCGGTTCGACCGATCGAACCAGGATCTCGGCGCGATGACCATCATGGCGTCCCGGTCTCCATCGACAGGGCAGGCGGAGGGCAGGGGCAGGGCGGCAGCCATTCGGAAAGTCGGGATCGAAAAGACGGGATCGAGCAGACGGGCCGGGCGCCCGCGGACCCTAAAGCGGTTGCCAGCCGGTGCCGCGGTGACCGGCGCCGAACACGTCGGGATGGAACAGCTCGGCCAGGATCTCCAGTGACTCAACCAGCCGCGGTCCCGGCCGGTTGAAATACTGGTTGCCGTCGGTCAGGAACACCCGGCCGGTCCGCGCCGCGGTCAGCCATTCCCAGCCATGGCGGTCGGACAGCACCGGCAGCTCGGCCCTTGTGCGGGCCATGTCGAAGCCGCAGGGCATGAACACGATCACGTCGGGATCGACATGGACCAGCTTCTCCCAGTCGAGCCATGACGAATGGAGTCCGGCGCGCGCCAGCCGGTCCTCGCCGCCGGCCAGCCCGACCAGTTCGGGCACCCAGTTGCCCGCCGCCATCAGCGGATCGATCCATTCGATGCAGCCGACGCTGGGCCGCCTGCGCTGCGCCGCCGCCTGCGCGGTCACCGCGGCGACCCGTTCGCGCAGCCGCGCCGCCAGCGCCCGGCCCTCGGCCGGCCGGTCGAGCGCCTCGGCGACCCGCTCGATGTCGGTCCACACCTCGTCGAGCCGGGTCGGCTCCAGCGCGACGATCCGCACCGTCCGGCCGACCCAGTCGCACACCGCCTGCTCGACCTCGGCCAGGCTGACCGCGCAGACCGTGCAGTGCGACTGGGTGATGATGAGATCGGGCGCCAGCGCCTTCAGCGCCGCCTCGTCGATCCGGTAGACCGCCAGCGCATCGCGCAGCAGGGCCTTGACCTCGCGGTCGATCGCGGCCGAGCCGGCGGCCGGGGACAGCCGCGCCGCGGTCAGGACCGGCAGCCGCGCGACCTCGGGCGGGTAGTCGCATTCGTGCGACCGGCCGACCAGGGCGTCGCCGCAGCCCAGGGCACAGACGATCTCGGTCGCGCTGGGGATCAGGGAAACGATCCGAAGGGAAGCAGACATACCCCCAGTATAGAGCCGCCGCCGCCGAGGCCAACCCTTCATCTGCGGGCCGCCCGCCGGCCAGGGATTGTGCCCCCCACCGGACCGTCTCGGCCCCGCTCCGCTTCCTGTCGCGGAGGAGAGCCGGGACGCGACTTGACAGGAGAAATCACCAATAATCAGAAGTATCGTCATTCCCGCCAATTTCCCTATCCAGGCAAGGCAGGTTCTGCAAAAGTTCTGTCTTGGCCGAT
>CAZTNV010000528.1:0-1806 GCA_964615535.1 uncultured Mycobacteriaceae bacterium
GCTTGACCTCGCTGTGCGGTCCCTGAGTGCCGGGCGCATGACCCTCGACATCACCTTGCGCGACCTGACCGGGGCGGGATCGCCGGTGCTGATCGGCATGATCGGCGGGGCCGGGCTGGCCGAGCGGCTGCCGACCGAGTTCCCGGACGCCCGGGATCGGCGGGTGGATTCGCTGGTGCGGCTGGCCGACGGCCGCATCCTGCACCTCGAATGGCAGGCCGGGTTCGACGCCGCGATGCCGCGGCGCATGCTCGACTACCGGGTGGCGATCATGGGCCGGCACCCGGCCGACCGGGTCGAGCAGGCGGTGATCCAGGTCGGCGGCGGCCGGCCGATCGCCGACGGGCTGGAGACGGCGGGGCTGTCGTTCCGCTACCGGGTGATCGACAGCCGGGCGCTCGACCCGGCGCCGCTGCTGGCCAGCGCGGCGCTCGACGACAACATACTGTCGGTGCTGTTCGGCGGTGCGGCCGATCTGCCGGCGCGGATTCGTGCTATTCTGGGCCGGCTGGCGGCGCTGGACCGGCGGCGGCGCAACGATGCCGTGACCCGGCTGCTGATCCTGGCCGGGCTGCGCCGGGCGGCCGGAATTGTGTTCGAGGAGGCCAAAGCGATGCCCTTGCAGATCGATATCGAGCGCGACCCCTATCTCGCCCAACTGGTCCTAAAGGGCCGGGCCGAGGGCCGGGCCGAGGGCGAAGCCGAGGCGCTGCTGCGGCTGGCCGAGCGGCGGTTCGGGCCGCTGCCCGCGGCCCTGCGGGCGCGGGTTCTGGCCGCCGGACCGGCGGCGGTGGAGTGCTGGCTGGACCGTCTGATCGACGCCCCGGATCTCGAGACCCTGTTCGCCGAACCGCCGGGCAGCCGGAGCTGAGGGGCGGCGGCTCGGCTGCGGTTCCCCCGCTTTTTGCCTTGCTTGACCTCGCTGTGCGGTCCCTGAGCGCCGGGCGCCATGACCCTCGACATCACGTTGCGCGACCTGACCGGGGCGGGATCGCCGGTGCTGATCGGCATGATCGGCGGGGCCGGGCTGGCCGAGCGGCTGCCGACCGAGTTCCCGGACGCCCGGGATCGGCGGGTGGATTCGCTGGTGCGGCTGGCCGACGGCCGCATCCTGCACCTCGAATGGCAGGCCGGGTTCGACGCCGCGATGCCGCGGCGCATGCTCGACTACCGGGTGGCGATCATGGGCCGGCACCCGGCCGACCGGGTCGAGCAGGCGGTGATCCAGGTCGGCGGCGGCCGGCCGATCGCCGACGGGCTGGAGACGGCGGGGCTGTCGTTCCGCTACCGGGTGATCGACAGCCGGGCGCTCGACCCGGCGCCGCTGCTGGCCAGCGCGGCGCTCGACGACAACATACTGTCGGTGCTGTTCGGCGGTGCGGCCGATCTGCCGGCGCGGATTCGTGCTATTCTGGGCCGGCTGGCGGCGCTGGACCGGCGGCGGCGCAACGATGCCGTGACCCGGCTGCTGATCCTGGCCGGGCTGCGCCGGGCGGCCGGAATTGTGTTCGAGGAGGCCAAAGCGATGCCCTTGCAGATCGATATCGAGCGCGACCCCTATCTCGCCCAACTGGTCCTAAAGGGCCGGGCCGAGGGCCGGGCCGAGGGCGAAGCCGAGGCGCTGCTGCGGCTGGCCGAGCGGCGGTTCGGGCCGCTGCCCGCGGCCCTGCGGGCGCGGGTTCTGGCCGCCGGACCGGCGGCGGTGGAGTGCTGGCTGGACCGTCTGATCGACGCCCCGGATCTCGAGACCCTGTTCGCCGAACCGCCGGGCAGCCGGAGCTGAGGAGGCGTTGGCCGGGGCCGGGA
>CAZTNV010000529.1:0-1803 GCA_964615535.1 uncultured Mycobacteriaceae bacterium
CAGCTCGGCGAACCAGTCGCGGATGGGGGTGAAGGCGCCGGTATAGGTGGCGGGGTTGGAGCGCGGGGTGCGGCCGATCGGCGACTGGTCGATATCGATGATCTTGTCCAGGAACTCGATGCCCTCGATCCGGTCGTGCTCGGCCGGATGGTCGCGCGCGCCGTTGAGCTGGCGGGCCAGCGCCTTGTACAGCGTCTCGACCACCAGCGTCGACTTGCCGCCGCCCGACACGCCGGTGACGCAGGTAAAGGTGCCCAGCGGGATCTCCGCGGTCACGTCTTTCAGATTGTTGGCCCGCGCCCCGATCACCCGCAGCACCTTGCCGGGATGGCCGGGGCGGCGGGTCGGCGGCACGGCGATCTGCTCCACCCCGGTCAGGTATTTGCCGGTCAGGCTGTCGGGATGTTGCATGATCGCGGCGGGCGGTCCGGCCGCCACCACCTCCCCGCCATGGATGCCGGCGCCCGGCCCCATATCGATCACGTGATCGGCCGAGCGGATGGCATCCTCGTCGTGCTCGACCACGATCACCGTGTTGCCGAGATCGCGCAGCCGCTTGAGCGTGCCGAGCAGCCGGTCGTTGTCGCGCTCGTCCAGCACGTAGAGCACGCCGGTCAGCCCCGAGCCGATCTGCGAGGCCAGCCGGATGCGCTGGCTCTCCCCGCCCGACAGCGTGCCCGAACCGCGCGCCAGGGTGAGATAGGTCAGCCCGACCGATGTCAGGAATCCCAGCCGCTCGTTGATCTCCTTGAGGATTCGGTAGGCGATCTCGCGCTGCTGCGGGGTCAGATGGTCGTTGAGGTCGCCGAACCAGCCCTGGGCCGCACCGATCGACTGGTCCGCCGCCTGCGAGATGGTCAGGCCGCGGATCTTCACCGCCAGCGCCTCGGGCTTCAGGCGCTGGCCGTGGCAGGTCTCGCAGGGCATGGTGTTCTGGTAGCGGCCGAGCTCGTCGCGCACCCAGTTGCTGTCGGTCTCGCGAAACCGCCGCTCCATATTGGGCAGCACGCCTTCGAACCGCTTGGTGGTTTCGTAGGTGCGCAGCCCGTCATCGTAGCGAAAGGTCACGGTTTCGGCGCCGGTGCCGCCGAGGATCGCCTGACGCACCGCGTCGGGCAGGTCGCGCCACGGCGTATGGGCGCTGACCTCGTAATGCCGTGCCAGGCTGTCCAGTGTCTGGGCATAGTATTGCGACGACGAATTGGCCCAGGGCGCGACGGCGCCGTCGAACAGGCTCTTGTCCGGATTGGGCACCACCAGCTCGGGGTCGAAGATCATCTTGACGCCCAGGCCGTCGCAGGCCGGGCAGGCGCCGTGGGGATTGTTGAACGAGAACAGCCGCGGCTCGATCTCGGGGATCGTGAACCCGGAGACCGGACAGGCGAATTTCGCCGAGAACAGGGTGCGCTCGCCGTTCTCGGCATCCTCGGCAATGCACAGGCCATCGGCCAGCCCGAGCGCGGTCTCGATCGAATCCGCGACCCGGTTGCCCAGCCCGTCGCGCACCACGATGCGGTCGACCACCACCTCCAGATCGTGCTTGAGCTTCTTGTTGAGCGCCGGCACCTCGTCGATCTCGTACAGCGTGCCGTCGACCTTGACCCGCTGGAAGCCGCGCTTGCGCAAATCCAGCAGCTCCTTCTTGTACTCCCCCTTGCGCCCGCGGACGATCGGCGCCAGCAGGTAGAGCCGGGTGCCCTCGGCCATCGCCATCACCCGATCGACCATCTGGCTGATGGTCTGGCTCTCGATCGGCAGGCAGGTGGCCGGGGAATACGGAATTCCCACCCGCGCCCACAGCAG
>CAZTNV010000530.1:0-1796 GCA_964615535.1 uncultured Mycobacteriaceae bacterium
TATGCCCGGGATTTCGCCGAGCGCTGCTTCCGCCAGATCGAGGGCTTCGGCACCTACGGATTCCCGGAAAGCCATGCCGCATCCTTCGCCCTGCTGGTCTACGTCTCGGCCTGGCTGAAATGCCATTACCCGGAGGTGTTCGCCTGCGCCCTGCTCAACAGCCAGCCGATGGGCTTCTATGCTCCCGCCCAGATCGTCCGCGATGCCGGCGAGCACGGCGTCGAGGTCCGGCCGCCGGACGTGAATTTTTCGGACTGGGACTGCACGCTGGAGGCGGCGGCGGGGGATGCTGCGGTGCAGGCGAGCGGTCACCCCCGTCCGGGCCTGCGCCTGGGCCTCCGGCTGGTCAAGGGGTTGCGCGAGGCCGATGCCGCCGCCCTGATCGCAGCGCGCGCCGCGGGCGGACGGTTCCCCGATCCCCGCGCGCTGTGGCGCCGCGCCGGTCTGTCGCCGGCGGCGCTGGAGCGGCTGGCCGCGGCCGATGCCTTCCGGTCGATCGGGCTGGACCGGCGGGCGGCGGCCTGGGCGGTCAAGGCGCTCGGGCCGGAGCCGCTGCCGCTGTTCGCCGGGCTCGACCGCGAGGCGGCGGAGCCGGCGGTCGCCCTGCCCGACATGCCCCTGGGCGAGCACGTCGTGCACGATTATGCCAGCCTGTCGCTGACCCTGAAGCGCCATCCGGTGGCGTTCCTGCGCGCCGGGCTGGCCGCCGGGCGCTATGCCCCGGCGGCGAGTCTGGCGGAGCTGCGCCATGGCGCGCGGGCGGCGGTGGCCGGGCTGGTGCTGGTCCGCCAGCGGCCGGGCAGCGCCCGGGGGGTGATCTTCGTGACCCTGGAGGACGAAACCGGCGTGGCCAATCTGGTGATCCTGCCGCCGGTGTTCGAGCGGTTCCGCCGGCCGCTGCTGGCCGCGAGACTGCTGGGCGCGCGGGGCACGGTGGAGCGGCTGGGCGAGGTGATCCACCTGAAGGTCGCCCGGCTGGACGATCTGTCCGCCCGGCTGGCCGAGCTGACCGCGGAGACGCCGGTCGCGCTACCCGGGACGCTCGCCCTCGCTGACGAGGTCGCCCGCCCGCCGGCCGAGCGCCCCCCGGCCGACTCCCGGGTCAAGGCGGTGTTCCCGGACGGGCGGAACTTCCGGTGACCGCAGCCTCAGGATTTCGGTGCCGGGTCGGGCGGCGATGCCATGTCCGGTGTCGCGGCCGCTTCGGGCCCGGGGGCCGCCTCTTGGGGGGCCGGCGCCGCTGCGGGTTTCGGCGCGATGAACCGCTCGCGCGCCGCCTGCACCGCCTCGCCCACCCGCTCGGGCGCGGTGCCGCCGAACACCGTGCGGCTGGCCACCGAGGCCTCGACGCTCAGCACCTCGAACACCCCTTCGGTGATTCGCGGCTCGACCGACTGCATCTGCTCCAGGCTCAGCCCGGCCAGACCCGTGCCGTGCTGCTCGGCCAGCCGGACCAGCCGGCCGGCGACGTGGTGCGCCTCGCGGAACGGCAGGTTCAGGGTCCGCACCAGCCAGTCGGCCAGATCGGTCGCGGTGGAAAAGCCGGCCTCGGCGGCGCGGCGCATCGCCGCGGCATCGGGGGTCAGATCGGCGACCATGCCGGTCATCGCCGCGAGGCACAGCATCAGGGTGTCGTCGGTGTCGAACACCGGCTCCTTGTCCTCCTGCATGTCCTTGCCATAGGCCAGCGGCAGACCCTTCATCACGGTCAGAAGGCCGGTCAGATGCCCGAACACCCGGCCGGCCTTGGCGCGCACCAGCTCCGCCGCGTCCGGGTTGCGCTTCTGCGGCATGAT
>CAZTNV010000531.1:0-1794 GCA_964615535.1 uncultured Mycobacteriaceae bacterium
CTGCGCCTGTCGCTCTTCCAGGTCTCGGTCGGCATGGCGATGGTGCTGCTGACCGGCACGCTGAACCGCGTGATGATCGTCGAACTGGCGGTCCCGGCCTGGATCGTCGCGCTGATGGTCGCCCTGCCGCTGGTCTTCGCGCCGCTGCGTGCGCTGATCGGCCACAAGTCCGACACGCACAAATCCGTCCTCGGTTGGCGCCGTGTGCCCTATATCTGGTTCGGCTCGCTGTTCCAGTTCGGCGGTCTCGCGCTGATGCCATTCGCGCTGATCCTCCTCTCGGGCGACTCGACCGGCCCGGCCTGGATCGGGCAGGCGGGGGCTGCGGCTGCGTTCCTTCTCGTGGGCGCCGGCATCCATACAACCCAGACCGCCGGCCTTGCGCTCGCCAGTGACCTCGCAAGCGAAGACACACGCCCGCGCGTCGTGGCGCTGCTCTACATCATGTTGCTTGCCGGCATGGTTGCCAGCTCGCTGATCTTCGGCTGGCTGCTGAGCGACTTCAACACGCTGATCCTCATTCAGGTGATCCAGGGCGCCGCTGTCCTGACCATCCTGCTCAACGTTATCGCGCTCTGGAAACAGGAAGCACGTAATCCGGCCCTGACCGCGTCGGACCGCCCGCATCCCAGCTTTTCGGAAACCTGGGCCCGGCTGACTGAAGATCGCAACACGGTTCGCCTTCTGCTCGCTGCCGGCCTGGGCGCGGCGGCCTTCAGCATGCAGGACGTGCTGCTTGAGCCCTATGGTGCAGAAGTCCTCGGCATGAGCGTTGCGGAGACGACCCGGCTGACGGCCCTGTCTGCCTTCGGTTCGCTCATGGGATTTGCGTATTGCTCGGGCCAGCTGAGCCAGGGCGGCGAACCGCACCGTCTTGCCGGCCTCGGGGCCGTAGCAGGCGTGTTTGCCTTCGCCCTCGTCGTGCTGGCGCATCCGGCCGGATCGATCCTGGCCTTCCTGGCCGGCGCCTTCCTCATCGGTTTTGGCGGCGGTCTGTTTGCAGTGGGTACGCTTACGGCGATCATGGGAATCGCGCGCCATCATGATGGTGGCATTGCCCTCGGCGCCTGGGGGGCGGTGACGGCAACCGCCACAGGTTTTGCTGTCGCGTTCGGCGGCGCGGTCCGGGACATCGTGTCCGGCCTCGCTGAAAGTGGCCGTCTGGGTCCTGCGTTTTCGGGCGCCGCACCGGGATACGGCGTCGTCTACCACATCGAAATCCTGCTTCTGTTTGCCACGCTGGTCGTCATCGGCCCGCTGGCCCGTCACACGCTTGCCTCATCTTCCACCCCATCCACCAAGTTCGGCCTGCCAGCATACCCAGGCTGATACGACCTCAAGGAGAACGGTCATGATTTTCAGTGGAGAGTTCGTCAACGGAGTAGATCTTGTGGATGTGACCCTATGGGCCTTCACGATCTTCTTCTTCTGGCTGATCTACTACCTGCAACGCGAAGGCATGCGGGAAGGTTATCCGCTGGAGGAAGATCCCAGCGGTCGCCAGGAAGCGCCTGCTTTGCTGTTCGTGCCGCCGAAGAAATCCTTCAATCTGCCGAACGGCCGCGGCACCATCGAAATGACCTATGGCAAGGCAGATACACGCGATACGGCGCTCAGCCGCACGGCGCCCTGGGCCGGCTCGCCCTTTGCACCCTCAGGGGATCCGATGAAGGATGGCGTTGGGCCCGCCTCGTATGCGATGCGCGACGACGTGCCAGACCTCAACTGGGACGGTAAGCTTCGTGTTTCGCCCTATCGTCTGCATCCGGACTACTCGGTTTCGGCGAAGGATAT
>CAZTNV010000532.1:0-1789 GCA_964615535.1 uncultured Mycobacteriaceae bacterium
GGCAGCCGGCGGATCTACGCGGCGTTCAAGTTCTTCCTCTATACGCTGCTGGGCTCGGTGCTGATGCTGCTGGCGCTGCTGGCGATGTATCTGCACGCCGGCACCACCGACATCCCCGTTCTGCTGGGGCGCGAGGCCGGGCCCAACGGCATGGTCAGCTTCGCCTACGGCATGCAGGTCTGGCTGTGGCTGGCCTTCTTCGCCTCGTTCGCGGTGAAGGTGCCGATGTGGCCGGTCCATACCTGGCTGCCCGATGCCCATGTCGAGGCACCCACCGCCGGGTCGGTAATCCTGGCCGGGGTGCTCCTGAAGATGGGCGGCTACGGTTTCCTCCGGTTCTCGATCCCGATGCTGCCCGAGGCCACCGAGCTGTTCACGCCGCTGGTCTATACCCTGAGCGTGGTGGCGATCATCTATACCTCCCTGGTTGCCTACGCGCAGGAGGACATCAAGAAGCTGATCGCCTATTCCTCGATCGCCCATATGGGGTTCGTGACGATCGGCATGTTCACCATGACGACCCAGGGCGTGCAGGGATCGATCTTTCAGATGCTCAGCCACGGCATCGTGTCGGGCGCGCTATTCCTGTGCGTCGGCGTGATCTACGACCGGCTGCACACCCGCGAGATCGCACGCTATGGCGGGCTGGTCAACACCATGCCGAAATACGCGCTGGTGCTCATGATTTTCACGCTGGCCTCGATCGGCCTGCCCGGCACCAGCGGTTTCGTCGGCGAGTTCCTCAGCCTGCTGGGCGCCTTCCGGGTCAATACCTGGGTCGCCACCCTGGCCGCGACCGGCGTGATCCTGGGCGCCGTCTACATGCTGATGCTGTACCGCCGGGTGATCTTCGGCAAGCTGGTCAAGGAGGATCTCAAGGGCCTGCTCGATCTCAGGCCGCGGGAAATCGCGATCTTCGTGCCGCTGATCGCGATCGTGTTCTGGATGGGCATCTATCCGATGAGCTTCATCGACGTGATGGATGTTTCGGTTGAAAACCTGATTGAAAACTATCGCTTGGCGCTCGACCGTGCCGCGGTCGACATCATCGAAGCGGCGGCCGTCGAGAACCGCTGACCGCGAGGACATCGCATCATGACGGGCCAGATCCCCGATTTTCTGCCGGCCCTGCCGGAGCTGTTCCTGGCCTGCGCCGGCATGGCCCTGCTGATGCTGGGCGTGTTCCGCGGCGACGGCTCGACCCGTCTGGTGGCCTGGCTGACCGTGGCGTCCTACGCCATCGCGGCGGTGGTGGTGCTGGCGCTGGACGAGGGGCGCGCCGTGACCTTCGGCGGCCTGTTCGTGGTCGACGGCTTTGCCACGTTCATGAAGGTGCTGGTGCTGCTCGGCTCGGCCCTGGCCCTGATCATGTCGCTCGGTTTCGTCGAGCGCGAGCAGATGAAACGGTTCGAGTTCCCCATCCTGTTCCTGTTCGCGACGCTTGGCATGATGATGATGATCAGCGCCAACGACCTGATCTCGCTCTATGTCGGGCTGGAGCTGCAGAACCTGTCGCTTTACGTGGTGGCGGCATTCCGGCGCGACACGCTGCGGTCGTCGGAGGCCGGGCTGAAATATTTCCTGCTGGGCGCGCTGTCCTCGGGCATGCTGCTGTATGGCGCCTCGATGGTCTATGGCTTCGCCGGCACCACCGGATTCGATCAACTGGCCGTGCTGTTCGCCGCCGGGCAGGTGCCCTCGACCGGGCTGATCGTCGGGCTGGTGTTCGTCGCCGCCGGGCTGGCCTTCAAGGTATCCGCCGTGCCGTTCCACATGTGGACGCCCGACG
>CAZTNV010000533.1:0-1789 GCA_964615535.1 uncultured Mycobacteriaceae bacterium
TGCGGTACTCGCTGGTGGGGATGCCCTGCGAACGCTCGACGTGCCACTGCACCCAATACAGCCCGGCCTCGTCTTCACGCAATTGCCCCGACACGCCGCCGCCGCGATTGATATCGCCCACGCCGTTGCCGAAGCGGATCATGTCGGCGATCACCACCCGGCCGGCCTCGCTGCTGCGGTTGCTGATCTCCACCGAGCCGGCCGTGCCGCGATCGAACCAGTACGACCCGAGATACACCAGGCCGTTGCCCACGCGGCGGTGGTTGATCGTCACCTCCGTCGAGCCGCCGGCGTGGTTGATGCGATACAGCTGGTCGGCCGCGCGGTCCGACCCGTACCGCGTCCAGGCATAGACCGGGTAATACCCCTCGCTGGGCAGATTCGGCCGATAGGTCGCCACCGCCGTTTCGGTCGCGCTGGTGGAGGCGAAGCGATACGGCACCTCGCCGGGGTCACCGAAGTACAGCGTCGCGCTGCTGTTGCTCCAGGGTCCGCTGAACGTCACGCCGGCATCGACGTTGTCCACCACGACCTCGAAGGGCTGATGCCCGATCGGCCGCAGCGGCACCACCGTCGCCCCGGCGTTGAACAAGTACTCCGCCAGGAAGGTCATCTGGTCCTGATTACCCAGGTCCTCGACCATGCCCAGCAGGTTGGGCCGCTGCGTGCCCCACGAGCCGCTGCCCAGGTTGTCGGCGGTGTAGCCGTGCCCGCCGTGGAGGTAGACAATTTTGCCCGAGAGGCCTCCATCGGGCTGCGTGCCGAGGGGCACCAGGGGTGAAGCGGATAGCAGTTGCCGCGGTTCGAGCGGTTCAAAGCGCGGGCCGGTCGAAACGGGGTCAGGCATGGCGGTCTTTCTCGGGACTCAAGGCTCCGACCGCAATTCTAGAACGATTTCGGGGCAATGCGAGAAAAATCAAAGAAAGCTAGGCATAGCGTTCCCTCAAGCGGCGACGCTGGGCGTCGCTGGGGAAACCTTGCATCCGCAACATGACGCCGAAAGCTGAAAACTCAGCCACGCATTGCGCCGCGGCTGCGGGTGAACGACTTCACTTGCCCAGACACGCCAGCGCGGTTTTCCAGATGATCCAGAGGTCTTGCTTCCACGAGACGGATTCGACGTACTGGATGTCATACTGGATCCATTCTTGGAAGTCTTTGCCGGCCTCGCGGGAGCGTTTGACTTGCCACAGGCCGGTGATGCCCGGGCGAACCGACAGGCGGGCTTCGCGCCACGACGGGCAGTACTGGTTCTCCTTGTACGGACTGGGGCGCGGGCCGACGATGGACATATGCCCGGCCAGGACGTTCCAGAACTGCGGGAGCTCGTCGAGATTGGCCTTGCGGAGGAACCGGCCGACCTTGGTGATGCGGGGGTCGTTTTCGATGAAGAACTGCGGGCCGTCGGCCTGGTTTTGCCCGATGAGCTTGGCTTTGATTTCTTCGGAGTTGTTGTACATGGTGCGGAATTTCCAGCACCGGAACTCCTTGCCGCCCATGGATTCGCGGAGGTGACCGAAGAAGAACGGCCGGCCGTCTTCGAGGTAGATTGCCAGGATGATGACCGGGTAGAGCGGCAGACTGAGCAGGCCGAAGAGCAGCGCGAACACGATGTCGAACGCGCGTTTGCTGCCGCGCTGGAGGGTGGAGAGCGCGCGGGTTTTGACGGGTCGGACGAGCACGTCGGTGGGTTCGATGCGGTTCCACTCGAGGCGTTCGACGCTGGGGCGGGCTTCGGGTGCGTCCCAGAGCACCGCGGGGCCGACGACCGAGGACACGCCGTCGAGGC
>CAZTNV010000534.1:0-1766 GCA_964615535.1 uncultured Mycobacteriaceae bacterium
GCCATGCCGGTGATCTCGTCGCGGCCTCGCAACGGGATTTCGGCATCGAGTCGGCCGGCGGCGATCGCCCGCATCGCCGTGGACAGGCCGGTGAGCCGGCCGACCAGGCTGCGGCCGACATAAAGCCAGCCGATCAGAACCGCCATCAGAACACTGATCCCGGCCACCACCAGCAGTGCAATACGGCTGGCCTCCAACTCCATCAACAGGCTTCGGCCCGCTTCGGTCGTGGCGGCCTCGGTGGCAGTGGCGACCTGCCCGACCAGATCGCGCAAGGCTGCCGATTGCGTCTGGTTTTCGGCCAACACCCGGTCGATCCGTGCGGCGATGTCGAGCTCCGCAACGCGAAGGTCGAACAGCCTGTCGGGTGCCGTGCCCAGCTCGACCAGCGCATTGGCTCGGGTCAGCAGTCGCTCTCGATGATCACTGACCAGCAGCTCCGCCAGATCGGCATCGATCTGTACGGCGGTATCGTTGAGCGCCTGGCGCAACCGGATCAGCCGCTCCGGATCGGCCGAGCTGGCCGACTCGTTCAGGTAACCGGCCACCAGGTTGCCCTGCGCCGCCACCTGCAACAGGATGCGGAGCTGCGGCACGTCCTGTCCCAGCACCCGGTTCACGCCGCCGGACACCCGGAACATCATGTTTTCGCCGCCCTGATTGAGCGCGATCACGGCACTCTGCCCGCGCGGCGCGATCATCCGGGTCAACTCGTGCTGGACCACCGGCAGGTCGGCGTCGAGGTCGAAGGCCGGCGGGCCGGCGGTTTCGGCGCCGCTCGTAAGCACCTGCTGCCGCCACTCGAACACGCCGTCCGGGGCCAGTCCCAGGCTCGCCAGCCAGCCGAGCGTCCGGGCGAAACCCGGTTCCTGCGTGGTCAGACTCAAGGTGGAGACCACCCGCTCGATTCGCTCGATCCGCTCGCGAAAGCGGTCCCGGAGGTCGGCGACCTGATCCGCAGTCATGGCCACCGCACCCTGGTGCAGCAGTCCGATCGCCTCCAGCATGGCGATGCGCGTGGCATCGACCCGCACGACCTGGCGCGCTAGATTGGCCGTCAGGGTGCCGATCACCGCCCGCGTGTCGTCGTTCAGCACGCGGCCGGCGCGGCGCAGATTGGACGAGGTGCGGGTCAGCATCGGGGCGATCGTCTCGTTCAGCGCGGCATGGGCCTCCGCCACCTGTTGCACCAGCGCGGCGCGCCGCTCGGCCTGGAGAATGCGCTGGCGGACCAGGTCGCGCTGCGCCGCCAACCCCTCGGAAATCGACTCCACCGTCCGCCTCAGCATGTCCAAGCCCGGCTCGCCGGGGCGTAACGCCTGGAGCCGATCGAGATCGGCCGTCATGGCCTGGACATGGCCGGTCAGCCGATCGAGCCGGGCGGTCAAGGCAGCCTCGGTCCGGGCTGCGAACAGCCCCGGCAGATCGCCTTCGAAGCTTGCGCTCGCCTCGGCCAGATTCTGCGCCGCGACCATCGCCGGCAGATTGGTGCCGGTGACGGCGCCGAAGGCGCGCTCGGTCTCGCCAAAGGACAGCCATGCCACGCCAATGGCCACCAGAGTCATCGCGGCCACGCAAGAGAAGGCGGCGAACAGCTTGCCGCGGATGCCCACCAGGGGCTTGTGGTCCGGCCCCGCCGCATCCGGCCGGCGATCGGCTGGCGGTGGCGGCGGCACTGCGGCAATGGCCTGATCCGGGAGATGATGCGGCGAATTCATGGCGCGTTCGCTCCCTGGCAATAACAGAAAAAAAATATATGTACGGCA
>CAZTNV010000535.1:0-1762 GCA_964615535.1 uncultured Mycobacteriaceae bacterium
GTTGAGCCCCAGCCACCGAACCTGCCCGATCCGGTCGCCGAACCGCGCGCGCTGCCGCCGATGGCGGAAGCCGTCCCCGCCCCGGAACCGGCTCTGCCACCGCCACCGCCACCGGTTCCGAGTCCGAGTGCCGAGGCGGCGGCGGCGCCACCCGATCCGCCGAGTCCGGCCGCCCCTGCGAACGCCTCCGAGGACCGTCCCGCGCCGCCATCGACGCAGGGCGCCGATCCGGGTCCGGCGGCGGAGGCGCCGCAACGCGCGGTTCCGGAGGCCCCGATTCGCCGGGCCCGCCCGACCCCGCCGCCGCGGCCGGCGCTGGCCGCGGCGCCGCCAGCCGCCCCACCAGCCGCCGAGCCGGCCCGCCCCGGTTCGGGGTCGCGACCCGACGGTGCGATCCGGCCATCACCGGCGGGCCCGCGCGACCGGCGGCCGAACGCCGGCGCGGGCACCCTGGCCCGGCCCGGCATCGACGTGCCGCCGGCCTATCTGGCACGCCTCCAGGGCTGGCTCGACCGTCACCGCAATGCCCTTTTGCCGGCCTTCCGCCAGGGATTGCAGGGTTCTGCGCTGGTGCGCTTCGTAATCAATCAAAGCGGCCAGGTCCTCGACGCCTCGATCGTGCGGAGCTCCGGCGATCCTCGATTGGACCGGGCGATTCTGACCCTGATGCGCTCCATCCCTCCGGCGCCGCGCATCCCGGTCGAGCTGCTGGTCAACCGGCTGGAACTGACCCTGACGGTTCGGCTGGACTAGACGGGAGTCCGTGGGCCGCGCCGGACTGCCAGCCATGTTCCTGGCGCATGGTTGATCGCCCTGCCGAACCGGTCCGGCGGCCTCGGCCAAGGCCTTGCGATCGTTCACCGCAATTCGTTAACGCGGGGCGCGACCTTCTGGCCATGATCACCACTGGCGCCGGCTTGATCCAAATCAATGCGACTATGGCATTCGGCGCCGAATTTGGCGGCCAAAGACCGAGTTCGTCGAAAGGTTATTAAACGAAGCGACGAGACGGTCCGATGCAACCGCGAATCGGGGAAGAGGATGGCCACGACCGCCGACATCGCTGCCCACGGCTCCCCCGCCGGCGGCAGCGCCGAGCGCATCGACTACAATGAAGATGTCATCCGCCTGTTCACGATCGCAACGATTTTCTGGGGCGTGGTGGCGTTCCTGGTCGGGGTGGTGATCGCGCTGCAACTGGCCTTCCCGATCCTGAACCTGGGCCTGGAGTGGACAACCTTCGGGCGGCTGCGGCCGGTGCATACCTCGGCGGCGATCTTCGCGTTCGGCGGCAATGCGCTGTTCGCCACCTCGCTTTACGTGGTGCAGCGGACCTGCCGCGCCACGCTGTTCGGCGGCCCGGATCTGGCGAACTTCCTGTTCTGGGGCTATCAGGTCTTTATCGTGCTGGCGGCCTCCGGCTACGTCATGGGCATCACCCAGAGCCGCGAATACGCCGAACCGGAATGGTATACCGACCTGTGGCTGACCATCGTCTGGGTGGTCTATCTGGTGGTCTATGTCGGCACCATCATGAGGCGGCGCGAGCCGCATATCTACGTCGCGAACTGGTTCTATCTGGCGTTCATCGTCACCATCGCGATGCTCCACATCATCAACAATCTGGCGGTCCCGGTGTCGTTCTTCGGCACCACCAGCTATTCGCTGTTCGCCGGGGTCCAGGACGCCTTGACCCAGTGGTGGTACGGCCACAACGCGGTCGGCTTTTTTCTCACCGCCGGTTTCCTGGGCATTATGTATT
>CAZTNV010000536.1:0-1753 GCA_964615535.1 uncultured Mycobacteriaceae bacterium
ATGCCGCCGAGGCCGAGGGCCGGTGGCAGCCCGACCCGGACAGCGAACGCCGCCGCCTCGCGCTGCTGCCGCTGAGCCCGCCGCTGGACTGGGACACGCTGATGCGCGAGCCCCACTACCAGCAGGCGCTCGAGTGCCTGCCCTGAGGCGGGCAGTCACGGCGGCATGACGGCCCGCGCGAGCTTCGCGCGGGCCCTTTGCGAGGCGACTGCGGGCCGCCTGCCCGGCCCGGTCAGTTCGAGCGCGGCTGCGAGGCCTCGAACGGCAGCTTGAGCTGCGACAAGTCCTTCAGCGTCTCGACCAGCACCAGCGGGCCATCGTCGGCCAGCACCACCGGCTTGGGCTCGCGCGGCACGTGGATAGGCCGCGGCTCGGCGGCCATCGCGGCCTGCACGGCCTGGACCTTCTCGGCGTTCGAGCCGACCCATTCCAGCCCGGCCTCACGCGCCAGGGTCTCGAGCTCGCCCAGCGGCAGTTCGTAGCGCGGCAGCGAAGGCGTTGGCGCGGGGTCGCGCGCCGGCTGCGGGGCAGGGGGCGAAGCAGCGGGCGTTGCCGTGGGCAAGGCAGTGGCCGAAGCCGCGTGCGACTGCGGCTGCGGCACCGCCCTGGCCGCGGCGCTCGGCACCAGCTCGGCGGGTGCGGTCTCGCTTGCGGTGGCGGCAGCGGCGGGTGCGGCGGCTGGTGCTTCGGCCACCGGCGCAGGCGGCACGGCGGGATCTGCCGCCGGCAGCGTGTCCTGCGCCGTGGCAGACGCCTCGGCCTCGGCGGGCAGCTCGGCAGCGGTGTCGGAGGCCGGGTCGGCGCGTGCGGCGTCGCCAGCGCTCGAGTCGGCGAAGTCGAGCAGGTCACCGCTGGCGGCGCCTTCCTCGCGGCGTCCGCCGCGACGACGGCGCCGACGCCGGCCTTCACCGGCGGCACGGTCGGCCTCGCTGCCCTCGGCGGTATCGCCTTCCGCGGACTCGCTCTCGGTGCGGGCAGCGTCCGTGTCGGCATGCGACTGTGCTGCGGGCCGCGCTTCGCCGGATTCACCGTCAGCGGGGGTCACGCCTGCGCTGCCGGCCTCTTCGCCGGTTTCCACGCTCTCGGCCGGTGCCTGGTCCTCGCTGCGATCACGTCCGCCGCGACGGCGACGGCGGCGGCCGCCCTCGCGTTCGCCCTGACCTTCGACGGCGGGGGTCTCGGCGGCGATGGTGTCGACCGCACCCAGCTGCTGCTCATCGGCCAGCGCGGTCTCGGGGGTGGCAACGGGCGGGCGCTCACCGCGCTCGCGCCGGCCTTCGCCGCGGCCACCGCTGCGCTCACCGCGTTCGCTGCGCTCACCGCGGCCGCGGGGCTCCTGGCCGGCGCGCGGCTCCCGGGCTTCGCGGGCCTCACGCGGCTCACGCGCCTCGCGGGGTTCGCGCTCGGCGCGTGGGTTGCGGCTGTCGCGGCCTTCCTTGCCGTCGCGGCCCCCGCGGCCGCCACGACCACCGCGCTCTCCGCGCCGGCCGTCGCGGCGGCCCGTACCGTCGCCAGTCCCCACGGCGTCAGCACCGCCGGCAGCTGCCACGCCGGCCGCAGCGGCCGCACCGGCAGCGACGGCCGCCGTGGCCGCCTTGCTGGTCACCTCGCGGGCGGTGGTTTCGGGCTCGCCGCCGAAGAAGCGGCGGAACCAGCCGAAGAAGCCGCTGCCGGCGGCGGCCGGCTGCGGCGCGGCCACGGGCGGTGCAACCGGTGCAGCCGGGGCCGGCGTCGCCGCCGCCGGGGCGGGCGC
>CAZTNV010000537.1:0-1750 GCA_964615535.1 uncultured Mycobacteriaceae bacterium
GGTCGATCTGCCGCCGGAGGAGGATGGCGAATTGTGCCGTCCGGCCCTGCATGCGGGACTCGGTTTCATCCGGCTGGCCACGCCGACCACCGACGATGCCCGGCTGCCGACCGTGCTGTCGCACACCAGCGGCTTCGTCTACTACGTCTCGATCGCCGGGATCACCGGCACCGCTTCGGCGGTGATGGCCGAGGTTGAGGCGGCGGTGACCCGCCTGCGCTTCTACACCAGGCTGCCGATCGCGGTCGGCTTCGGCATCAAGACGGCGGCGCAGGCCGCCGCGGTCGCGCGGATCGCCGACGCCGCGGTGGTCGGCTCGGCGATCGTCAGCCGCATCGCCGCCAATCTCGACGAGCATGGCCGGCCGCGGCCCCGCCTGATCGACAACGTCCTGGCCCTGGTCAGCGAGCTGGCGGAGGGCGTGCGCCAGGCCCGGGTGCGGTAGCATGGCGGCGGACGAGGCGCGAGCGCGGGAGCAACGGATCATGGGCACGGCGCCACGCATGTGGACCGTCGAGGAGTTCCTCGACTGGGAGCGCCAGCAGGACGAGCGCTATGAATTCGTCGACGGCATCATCCGCGCCATGGTCGGCGGGACGGTGGATCACCACACCATCTGCCTGAACATCGGTGCCGCATTGAAGGGACAATTGCGCGGCGGCTCGTGCCGGGTGTTCGTCGAAGGCATCAAGATCCTTGCGGCGGGGGCGACGGCGTATCCCGATGTCGTGGTCAATTGCGGTTCTTTGAATCCCAAGGCAGACATGCTGCTCGAACCGGTTCTGGTGATCGAGGTTCTATCCCGCTCGACGGCGGATTTCGATCGCGGCCGGAAATGGGCGGCCTACCAGCAGATTCCGTCGCTGATGTATTTCGCCCTCGTGGCCCAGGACCAGCGGCGGGTGGATGTCTACGAGCGCCAGGACGGCGCCTGGACCTATCGGGTGCTGAGCGGGGACGGCGAACTGCAATTCGACCGCCTCGGCTGCCGCCTGACCCTCGCCACGATCTACGAGGATACCAGCCTGGCCGCAGCGGCAGGCTGAAAGCGGCTCTGCGAGGGCGCCGTGCGGGATGGCACTTGCTGCGGCGAAACCGTCGTGACATTGGGCGCTTTGGCAGCCCCCCTGAGGAACCCCCCGAGGACCCGACATGAACTGGCTGACCAATTTCGTCCGCCCGAAGATCCGCGCCCTGGTCGCGCCGACCGAGACCAAGGAGATCCTCTGGCACAAATGCTCGAATTGCGAGGCGATGATCTTTCATCGCGAGTTCGAGGCCAATCTCTGGGTCTGTCCGCATTGCGGCCACCACCGGCGGCTGACCACCGACCAGCGTCTGGCGATGCTGTTCGATGACGGCCGCTATCAGACCGTCGAGCTGCCCAGGCCGCCAGCCGACCCGCTGAAGTTCCGCGATCTGAAACGCTATTCCGACCGGCTGCGCGAGGCCCAGGCGCAGGCCGGGCGGTCCGATGCGATCGTCGTCGCGCACGGCGCCATGGGCGGCATCGGCGTGGTGGTCGCGGCGCTGGATTTCTCGTTCATGGGCGGATCGATGGGCATGGCGGTGGGCGAGGGCATGCTGGCCGCCGCGCGCCTCGCCGTGCTCAACCGGGCGCCGCTGATCGCCATTCCGGCCTCGGGCGGCGCCCGCATGCAGGAGGGCATTCTGTCGCTGATGCAGATGCCGCGCACCGTGATCGCGGTGGAGCAGGTCAAGGAGGCCGGGCTGCCCTATCTGGTGGTGC
>CAZTNV010000538.1:0-1749 GCA_964615535.1 uncultured Mycobacteriaceae bacterium
TGGTCGGGCACCACCCAGGGCGGGAAGAGGGTCGGCGCGGTGCGGTCGCGGCCCGATGCCCGCAGCGCCTCGGCCGCCGCCCCGGCCAGACCGAAGGCGCGATTGGCCGCCTCGGTCACCCGCCAGTGCCGGGCACCCGCCCCGGTCCGGTCCCAGAAATCGCCGGCCTCGGCCGCCAGCAGCAGGCCTTCCAGCTCGGGCAAAGCGGGATGGCCGGGCTCGGCGTCCTCCACCGTGTGGACCAGGTTCTGCATGGCGGTCAGCACCGCCCAGGCGTCGAGCTGCGCCGAATAGGGCTCGCCGCGGCCGCCCAGCCACGCCGAAAAGCCCGGATCGCCCTGCGCCGCCCCGCTGCCCGCGCCCGGCTCGATGTGCACCGCATCCTCCGGGTCCGGCGGGAAGCGCCGGAGATAGTCGCTGAGCGTGGTCAGCTCGAAGCGCTGGTCCTGGCGCAGCCACTCGACCAGCCGGCCGGTGTTGTGGCCGTAGTAGTTGTCCGCGCCGCCGCCGCCCTGGTCGCCCTCCGACGAAATCAGGAAAAACGGCGGGTGGTCGGGATCGAACCCGCCGGTGGCGGCCAGCCGGTCGTGGATCTGGCCGAGCACGCTCGGGTATTGCAGCGCGCCGAAGCCGCCGCGGCCGTCCTCATGGCCCAGATGGCGTTCGGCCGGCACCGCGACGATCCGATGTTCCGTGCCGTCCGGATCGACATAGCGGACGTAGTCCGGGCGCAACTGCGACGGCGAGATCTGCGACGGCGCCCAGACGGTGTGCATCTGCAACCAGTCCTCGGCCGGCGGGTTCTCCTGCTCGGCCGGATCGGGCGGCGGCATGCCCTCGCCCGGCCCGGCATAAGGATAGCCCCAGGTGGCGCGGGCACGGTGCAGGGAGTCGTAAACCACCACCTCGATCCCGGCCCGGCGGAGCGCCGGGATCATCCGCACATGGAACCCGGCCGCGGGCGGGAACAGCACCGGCGCCGGCTCGACCCCGAAGGCGTTGCGGATGGCGACCCGGTGCCACTCGATCTGCCTGACGATGTCGCGCGCCGGGATCAGCGGCATCGGCGGGTGGAAATAGCCGCCGGCGGTGACCTCGACCCGCGGCTGACCCAGCGCCGTCCGCTCCTGGACCAGCCGCCGCAGCCCTTCGGCCCAGCCGCCGAACCGCCCGCCGCACCGCCCTTCCTCGGCACAGCGGTGCAGCAGCTCGATCAGCGAGCCGCTCCAGCTCGTGGAGAGGCCGGCATGGGGCAGGCCGGCATGGATGTACTGCCACACCGCCATGGGCAGGAAATCGGTGTAGCAGCGCGCCCGCGATCCCAGACCGCCCTCGGTCTCGCCGTCCCAATGCCGCCGGTCGGCGACGCCGGGCAGCGGCAGATGCAGCGATTTGTGGATGCCGAAATAGATCCTGCCCGAGGTGCAGCCCGGGCGGGCCGCCCGCTTCGGCCGGGGCGCGGTGCGCATCGGCATGGCGGGGGTGGCGGGCGCTTCGGGCGCCGGGGGCGGTTCCGGTGCCGGGGGGGCTTCCGGCGGCGCCTTGGCCTCCGGCGGCGCCTCCAGGATCGCCGGTTCTGCGGCGGCAGCCCACGCGGGCGCCTCCATGACCGGCTCGGCGGGGACCGCGACCGGTGCGTCGTCGAGGCCCTCCGGGAAGAAGAGACGATGGTCCGTGCACTGCAGGAGCGCGGTGACGGGCACGGCAGCGCCGGTGAGGGAGGCGGCGTAGGCTGTGGACGCCACGAAC
>CAZTNV010000539.1:0-1746 GCA_964615535.1 uncultured Mycobacteriaceae bacterium
GTCGATGGAGGAGATCCAGGCGACCACGGCGCTGGCGCTGCCGGAGGGGTGAGGGATGCGGGGATGGCGCTGAGCTGCAACGATACCGCCCATGCGGAGGATGCGCGGCCGGCGGCGCGCTGCGCGAGCGGCCTGACGGATAGGGAACGGGCGCCGTTCGCGCCGTTTCCGCCGTCGGAAAGGCGGATGCAGCCGAGGGGCTTCCCGCCGGTCTCGACGGCGCGGGGTTGATCCCCCGCTTGGCGGGACGCGCGGCTCTGGGCGACGATCGACCGCGCCTTGCGACGCACGGCCGGCTGAGGGCGGCTGGATGGATTCTGGCGGGCGCCCCCCTTGCAAGGATCATCCCGTGTCACGTCGCGGCGCGGAAAACGGCGGTCGTGTCCCTTGTTCGATCCCGGGCAAGACCGGATCGCCTGGTCGCGGCCCGACCTTCGCGCCCACGAAACCGACGGCGGCCCACGCTCAATCTGCAGCCCGCTCGACGATCCAAGCCGTCGGCGCGCGACCCGGCGTTTGCCGCCGGACGTGGCCGATCGCGCTGTCCATCGAGGTCTCGCTCGCCCGGTCGGCCTCGCCAACCACGCGCGCCTGATCGCCGAAGAAAAGGAGACGCTCAAGGCGGGCTTCCACGCGCTCGCCAGAGCCTGTGCGACGATCGCGGTTCGGGAGCACGAGGCGGACGGTGGCTGACCTGCCGGGATCGCATCCGGGCCGACCGGCGGCGCGACGCCCGTGCGGCGAACCAGGGGATGATCGAGGACCCGGCCGCTGCGGCGTTGCGGCATCGCGGCCGCGCCCCTGGTCGAGGCGGCCGGCCGTAACATGCCATCCCATCCGAGGCCGATCCTGCGCCATGACAGGGTTTGGGAGGCATGTGGCGCCAGTGCGGCCGGAGCCGGCGTGTCGCGGAACGCCGGCAGCGTCTTCCTCGAAACGCCGGCCAGCCGGGTGCGGATGTCGACGCCGACGAGCCGCGCCGGCGCCATGAAGAAGCGGGTCACGCCACGGGTGATCGCGCCTCGGATTGCGACACCGTGCGCCCGATCGGGGACGCCGCGCAACGACCCGGATCGCGGGCGCTGTCGAGCGATCCCATGCCGCGCCGCCCCGAACGGCCGCCGCGCGCCGCCTGCGAGATTGATCGCAAGCCGTTGCAATAAATGAGCTATTTTTCGCCGTCACCACCCCGGCCCGGCGCCCCCGGGGGCTTGCGGGTTGATACCGCCCGCCTCTGCGGCCTAGGCTGCCGGGACGAGCACTCCGGAAGAGCGCCGCTGGACGGGGGAATCAACCGTGAACGAGACGACAGGAAAGCTGGCCGAAAGCGGCTTCAACCGGGTGTTCTTCATCGCTCTCGCGTTCACCGCCGGGATCGGCGTCTGGGGTCTCATCGATCCCACAGGCATGACCGGCACGATGCTCGGCTTCACCAATTACCTGCTGGGCGGGCTGGGCTGGTACTGGCTGCTGATCTGCAGCGGGTTCGTGGTGCTCGCGGGGTATCTGGCGCTCGGTCCCTACGGCAAGATCCGGCTGGGCAAGGATGACGAGCGCCCGGAGTTCTCCACCGCCTCGTGGATCGCGATGCTGTTCGCCGGGGGCATGGGCGCGGGGCTGCTGTTCTGGGGCGTGGCCGAGCCGGTCTATCATTTCCAGGGCCCGCCCGCCGTCGAGGGCGGCACGCCGCAGGCGGCGCGGCTGGCCCTGGTGCTGACCAACCTGCACTGGGGGCTGCACGCCTGG
>CAZTNV010000540.1:0-1124 GCA_964615535.1 uncultured Mycobacteriaceae bacterium
CGGCCAGACACCGGGCCAGGTGCCGGGGGGCCAGGTGCCGGGGGGCCAGGCACCGGGGGGCCGGGCACCGGTCGCGCCGCCCGGACAGTCGATGGTGCCGAGCCAGACTCCGGCGATCGTGCCCGGCCCGCCGCGCGCGCCGAGCGCCGACCAGCCGGCGCAGTTGCTGCCGCCGACCCCGGAGGCGACCCGGGTGCCGCCCGAGGCGCGGCCGAACCAGCCGCCCTTCGAAGGCTCGCTGGTCGATCTGCTCGACCAGACCACGGTGCTGGTGGTCTCGGCCGGGCGCGGCCAGGTCAGCGTCGGCAGCGGGTTCTTCATCGCGCCGCAGATCCTGGTGACCAATGTCCATGTCGTCGAGAATGCCGATCCGGCCGGGCTGCACGTGACCAACCGGGCGCTGGGCGGGCTGCGCCCGGCGACCCTGGAGCACCGCACCGAGCCCGGCCCGCCCGGTCCGGGCCGGCCGGATTATGCCGTGCTGCGGGTACCGGATGCCCAGGCGCTGCCCTTCCTGTCGCTGAGCACCTCGGTCGGACGGTTGCAGCCGGTGGTTGCCGCCGGCTTCCCGACCATCGTGATGGAGGCCGACCTGAACTATCAGGCGCTGATCCGCGGCGACCAGGGCGCGATCCCGGCGATGGCGGTGACCCAGGGCGCGGTGACGGTGATCCAGAACCAGAACCAGCGCTTCCCGATCATCGCCCACACCGCCGGCATCTCGCCGGGCAACAGCGGCGGCCCGCTGGTCGATATCTGCGGCCGGGTGGTGGGGATCAACACCTTCATGCGGATCGACCAGGCGCAGGGCCACCGGATCAATTATGCGATCGCCGCGGAGAATCTGATGGGCTTTCTCCAGCGCAGCAATGTGGGGTTCACCGCGGTCGATGGCGCCTGCGTCAACCAGCCGGCCCCGCCGCCGGTCGCCGCGGTCACGCCGCCGGGCTCGCCGGCCGCGGTGCCGCCCGGTACGGCGACCCCAAGCGCGGCGCCACCGCAATGAGCGCCGGCAGCGGACGGTAGGACCCGCAGGATCGGTCCCGGAGACAGCCGGCCATGGACAGCGTTCTGATCGCCACCACGCCACAGCAGGGGCTGCATGCCGTCGGCACCGGCGGCCA
>CAZTNV010000540.1:1134-1742 GCA_964615535.1 uncultured Mycobacteriaceae bacterium
TGCCGTTGGTGCTTACGGCTCTGCGATCATCACCTCGGCACCGGCGGCCAGCCGGTGATGGCGGCCTACGACCAGATCGTGCGCTATCTGGGCCGCGCCCTGTCGGAGGACCATGCCGCGCTGTTCGCCGAGCCGAACGCCAATCCGGCGCGCGGCACGGTCGACTGGTACGCCGCGGCCGAGGGGCCGGTGGTCCGCTATCTCGACGCCGACCCGGCCCTGCAACGGATTATCGATGCCGAACTGCAGCGGCTGCTCGACGACATCGGCAGGCGGGCGGCCGAACTGGCGCGATCGGCCCAGGGCGGCGACCGGCTGCTCGGCCAGATGCTGGGGCTGGCCCTGGAGATCCCCGGCAAGGAGTACGTCTATTGCGCCGGGGACCGGCCGGTCCTGGTCTGCTGGGGCCATCTGACCGACCTGCCGCAGCCCGAACGCGGAGTGCTGCGCAAGTTTATTCCGGCCGCCGCCGCGGTGCCGCCGGCGATGGCTGCGATGCCGCCGGACGCGGCGGCCCCGCCGGGCGAGCCGCCGGCATCGCCCCCTGCCGAGCCCCGGCCGGAGCCGCCGCCTGCCATGGTGCCGGCCGCGATCGTGCCGGCGGGTGG
>CAZTNV010000541.1:0-1736 GCA_964615535.1 uncultured Mycobacteriaceae bacterium
CGAGGCCCTGATCGCGGCGGTCTACCTGGCGGGCACCAACACGCGCCGGGTCAAGCGGGCGCTGTTCGGGCTGTTCGAGGGTGTCGTCAGCAAGGACGTGGTCAGCCGGGCCTGGCGCAAGGTCAAAGTGGACTGGGACGCCTGGTGTGTGCGCAGCCTGACCGACGAGGACATCGTCCGCGCTCGCCATTGTCCTCGGACCGTGTGTGGATGGCTCCCGCGTGGCAAGGGCGTTGTTCGGTGACTGGGTCTGGTCGGTCGCGGCCATGTGTACGGCGTCTGAGATGCAGCATGGTTGCTGCGCGCCCTGATGTAGTCCGCCGGCGCTCGGATCCCGATCAATGGCACGCACTCGCAGGTGCTTCGGTCCGAACAGGGTGTTCCGATTGCCGTTTCGCCGTCCTGTTGCCATCACCTCAAGTTGCGCCTCACCGTCTCGGGGCCGGGTGTCGCCGGCGTTTCCTGTCAGGCCGGGGTGGGCCGATAGCTCTCGCCCGTTCGAACAAGCGCCCAGACGATCCGTGCCATGCGATTGGCCAGCGCGACGGCCACGACCTTCACAGGCTTTCGCTCCAGCATCCGCCACAGCCAGTCCGTGCTGGCTCGTCCGCGCCGCCGGGCGGCTATCTGCGCCATGGCCCCAAGGTAGAGCAGGCGCCGGAGATACCGGTTGCCCGCCTTGGAGATCCGCCCGAGCCGCTCCTTGCCGCCGCTCGAATGGGGCTTCGGCGTGAGGCCGAGCCATGCGGAATAGTCCCGCGCGGACCGAAACACCGCGACATCCGGCGTGGTCACGGCAAAGGCACTGGAGGCGATCGGGCCGAGACCGGGGATCGTGGCGAGACGCCGGGCGAGTGGGTCGGCTTCCTGGGCCGACTTGATGCGTCTGGTTGCCGTTTCGATGCGGGCCCGCAGATCGCGAAGCTGGTCGGCCAGCAGGTCCAAAGCCGGCCCCGCCGCTTCGGGTGCCCGTCCGGCCGCCTCGAGCAGCCGGTCGACATTGTGAATGCCCTTGGGCACCACGATCCCGAACTCGGCCAAGTGGGCGCGGATTGCGTTCACTGTCTGGGTCTGCTGCCGGATCAGGAAATCTCGGGCCTTGTGATCCAGGAGGGCCGCCTGCGCCTCGGCCGACTTCACTGGCACGAACCGCATGGTCGGTCGCGTCACCGCCTCGCAGATCGCTTCAGCATCGGCGCGGTCGGTCTTCCCGCGCTTGACATAGGGCTTCACGTAAGCCGCCGGCATCAGCCGAACCTCGTGGCCCAAGGCGGCGAGCTCCCGCGCCCAATGATGCGCGCCCGAGCAGGCTTCCATGCCTATCAGGCAAGGCGCCAGGCCCGAGAAGAATGCCAGGAGCTGACTGCGCCGTAATTGCCTGCGGACCAGGATCGCTCCGTCCCGGCTCACGCCATGAACCTGAAAGACGGACTTCGCCAAGTCGATACCGATGGTGGTACACTGTTCCATGGATGGCTCCCTTTGGTGGATCGTTCAACAACACCCACCGTGGCACATCGAGATGCCGGGAGCGGGAGCCATCCACCCCATCAATGGCGGACAATGGCTCGCTCCTCGACGGCACCGTGATCAAGACCCGGCTGGACCGGAAAGCCACGAACATTTCGGTGCTGGCCGCCATCGGCGTGCGCCGCGACGGACAGAAGGTGCTGTTATCGATCAGGAACATGGGCGGCGAGAGCACGGCCGCCTGGCGCCAGTTCCTCGATGACCTC
>CAZTNV010000542.1:0-1724 GCA_964615535.1 uncultured Mycobacteriaceae bacterium
TCGACCACCTCGACCCGGGCTTTCGTACTGCCGCTGCTGCCGCTGCGCGGGATCGACACCGAATCGAGCTTGTTGCCCTGATTATCAAAAACCTGGTAGCCGATTCGGCCAAACCCGCCCGCAACCGAGGTACCCACCAGGATCTCCGGCATCCCGTCCTGGTCGATGTCTGCGATGGTGATCGACGCGTCCGTGAAGTTGCCGTCAGTAGTGGCCGAGCCTCCGCTGCCATTGCTGCCTCCGCGGAAATATCGGTTCGGCATCCGCTCGCTGACCCATTTGACCTGGCCGGTATGATCGAGCGCGATCAGCTTGGTGCCCGTGACCGGGGAGTCGCCGGAAATGAAGATGATCTCCGGATGACCATCAAGATCGATATCCGCGGCCGCCATTCCGTGGTTCTGGAGCAGCCTCGACCAGCCGTAGTTGATGTTGAAGTGCGCCAGTCCGGTGTCGCCATGCACCGCGTGCACACGCACGATACTTCCAGTGGTGTTCAGGCCAATGATTTCGGGGATATCGTCACCATCCAGATCGATGATCAGCGGTATGAAATCCGGAACGCCGCTGTTTGGACTGTAGGCCCACTTGAGGCTGAAGCCGAGGGTGCCGACCGGGTTGTCCGGGGTGTAAGCGAATGCGCCGTCGGCATTGAAGTAGTCGAGCACGCCATTGCTCGGCCCGCCAACAAGAACGGCCGTCAGCGGGTCGGCGTCAGGATCAGTGTCGTTGACCAGCAAACCGGGTGCGGACACCAGCAAGCTGTCGCCACGCTCGACGCTGAAGGCATCGTCCTGCGCCAGCGGCGCGCGGTTCTGGCTGATGAACACATTGAACGCCGCACTGTCTTCCAGGCCCAGCGGGTCGCTTGCTCGCACCACGACCGGGTGTGGGCCGAGCTGCTGGAGCGCCGGCAACCAGCGGATTACGCCGCTGTCGGCATCGATGCTCATGCCCGGTGGATGGGTCGGCAGCGAGAAATGCAGGCTGTCGCCGTCGGCGTCGGTTGCCTGTACGGCGAGTTCAAACGCGATGCCTGGCTTGCCGTGCTGGTCGGCAATCGGGGCCACTACCGGGGCCGCCGCGCTCAGTACCACCCGCACCGAAAAGGGTTCGGTATCCATCTGCTCGGCGCTGTTGATCACCGCCACGACGACTGCATGCGTGCCGACATCGGCACTCGTGGGCGTCCATGTGATCAAGCCAGATGCGGGATCGATCTGCATGCCCGCCGGCGCCTGATCGAGCGAGAAAGCGAGCGGCGCACCCGCGCCTGGATGGGCGATCTCGACCTGGACCTGCAACGCGGTGTCGACCAGCGCGACCTGATCGGCTATCGCTGAAATCAACGGCGGCGAGACCGCGGCGATCACGCTGACCTCGAACGATCTGCTGTCCGAATTCTGGTCGCGATCGCTGACCTGGACGGACACCGCGTGCGGGCCGACCTGACCTGGCAGCGGGGTCCAGGTCATCACGCCACTCGCCGGGTCAATGCTCATGCCCGATGGAGAAACCAACAAGGTCCAGCTCAGCACGTCGCCCGGATCGGGATCGGTGGCGACAGCTTCGATGCGGATTTCCGCGCCCAGCACGCCGGCCTGGTCGGGGATTTCGGCGAGAACTGGCGCATTGCCGACCTCAAAGCCGTTGGAGAAGATGTCGTCGCCCTGGCCGGCGAGCGCCGCGCTGCCGACCAGCAAACCGAACGCGAAACACACCGG
>CAZTNV010000543.1:0-1722 GCA_964615535.1 uncultured Mycobacteriaceae bacterium
CCGAGAGCCTGCCCGGCGCGCCGGTGCTGCTGGCTCTGCAGGATGCCGGCCAGGCGCGGCTGGCACCGCCGGGCGACCAGCCGATCGGGCGAGGCGCACGGCTGGGAGTGCTTGGCAGCCGTGAGCAGGTCGAGTCCTTTGCCGCCGCTCAGGGTTGCAAGCTGGAACCACGGCTGGTTCAGCTGGAAAGTCTGTTCAATCCGGCCCGCTCCGGCATTTCTGAAGCCGTGGTGCCACCCGGATCGCGGATGATCGACAAGACCATCGGCGAGCTGCGCCTGCGGCGTCGCTATGGTGTCAGTCCACTGGCGCTCAACCGCGGTGGGGATCTGATTCGCGAGGATCTGCGCGAACTGCGGCTGCAGTCGGGTGACTGCCTGATCTTTCACAGCACCTGGCGCGATCTGATCGATCACGCTCACGAGAAGGACTACGTTGTCATCACCGACTACCCGAAGGAAGAGCAGCGGCCGCAGAAGCTCGCCCATGCGCTGACTTTCTTCGTGCTGGCCTTCGGCCTGGCGATGGTTGGTCATGTGCCGGTGACGCTGGCCTTGTTCGCGGGCGCGGCCGGCATGTTGATGACCGGCGGGCTCAGCGCCGATGAGGCCTACCGCGCGATCAGCTGGAAGACGGTGTTCATGCTGGCCTGCCTGATTCCCCTCGGCGCGGCGGTCGACACAACCGGCACCGCGGCCTGGATCGCACAGGAACTGCTGGTCGTGATCGGCAGTTGGCCGGATTTCGGCGTGCAACTGTCACTCGCCCTGCTGACCGCGGTCGCGGCGATGGTCATGAGCAATGTCGGCGCGGCGATCATCATGATCCCGATGTCGGTCAACATCGCGCTGGCCGTCAACGGCAACCCGACCGAATACGCCCTGATCGCCGCTTGCGCCGCCTCCAACAACTTCATCACCGCGACCAACGCCGTCAACGCCATGATCGCCGGCCCCGGCGGCTACCGCCAGGCCGACTTCATTCGGGCCGGGGTGCCGTTGTCGTTGTTGTTCGCGCTTTTGAGTGTGGGGTTGGTCAGGGCGTACTATTGAGATCAGTTCCAGTGGCCAGTTCCAGCGGCCAGTGGAGCAGGGCCCAGGGCCCAGGGGGTGCGAGTGCAATTGATGTTTCCGCTCGCACCCGGGCCCAGGGCCCAGGGCCCAGGGCCCAGAAGAGCCGCGATCGTGCACCGTAGGATGTCGGTGAGCTAAGCGAACCGCATCACTTCAGGAGCCAAGGCACCGACCCTGCACCCAAAGCGCGCCTAAAGCAGATCGCGCAACTTGTACCACCCCATCGCCGCGACCAGCAGTGGGGTGCGCAGGTAGCGGCCGCCGGGGAAGGGGAGGTGGCGGATGCGGGCGTAGACGTCCAGGCGCTCGGCCTGGCCGCGGATGGCTTCGGCGATGACGCGGCCGGCCAGTCCGCTGACTGCCATACCGTGGCCGGAGTAGCCCTGGGCGTAATAGATGTTCGGTTCCAGCCGACCCCAGTCCGGGGCGCGGTTGGAGGTGATGGCCAGATAGCCGCCCCACAGATGGTCGAAGCCGACATCGGCCAGCTGCGGGTAGACCTTGCGCATCCGGCTCAGCATGACGCTGCGCAATCCGGGCGGTTCGATGCTTGAATAGCTCGCGCGGCCACCGAACAGCAGACGGTGGTCGGAGGACAGTCGGAAATAGTCCAGCGCCCAGTTGGTATCGGCCACGGCGATGTTGTTGC
>CAZTNV010000544.1:0-1714 GCA_964615535.1 uncultured Mycobacteriaceae bacterium
AACACCACCAAGGCCGTCACCAAGGGCTATGCCATCGGCTCGGCCGGCCTCGCCGCGCTGGTGCTGTTCGCGGACTTCACCCACAACCTGGATGCCGCCGGTAAGTCGACCGAGTTCATGCTGAACGACCCGGCCGTGATCATCGGCCTGTTCATCGGCGGCCTGGTGCCCTACCTGTTCGGCGCCATGGCGATGGAGGCCGTGGGCCGCGCCGCCGGCTCGGTGGTGGAAGAGGTGCGCCGCCAGTTCCGCGAGATCAAGGGGATCATGGAGGGCACCGCCAAGCCCGACTACTCGCGCGCGGTCGACATGCTGACCAAGTCGGCGATCAAGGAAATGCTGCTGCCCTCGCTGCTGCCGGTGCTGGTACCGGTGCTGGTGGCGGTGGTGATGAACTGGGCCATGGGCCCCGGTGCCGGCATCAAGGCGCTCGGCGGCCTGCTGATCGGCACCATCGTCACCGGCCTGTTCGTGGCGATCAGCATGACCACCGGCGGCGGCGCCTGGGACAACGCCAAGAAGTACATCGAAGACGGCCACCACGGCGGCAAGGGCTCGGAAGCCCACAAGGCCGCAGTCACCGGCGACACCGTCGGCGACCCCTACAAAGACACTGCCGGCCCGGCGATCAACCCGCTGATCAAGATCATCAACCTGGTGGCGCTGCTGATGGTGCCGTTGCTGTAGTTGTCGATCCGTTTCAAGACACCTGAGGGGCGGCCCGGAGACGGGCCGCCCCTCTTGTTTGGAGGTTCTTTTCATCGATTGCGGTCCGCGATTGGTATGCAATCACGCAGGGCTCGGCGCCCACGCGCATCGCCGCCATCGAACCGCCCAACCGTACCGCTGCGTACGCTCATGTCGCGCCGCAACAGGCGCCGGGCGCTCAGGGCTTCGGGTAACATGCAGAGGTTTCCGCATGCGGCCCGCTGCCGCGACGGGCGGCGGTGATTCGCACGCGGCCCGGGGTGGAATACCAGTCCAATACCAGAATGTGCGCACGCTCCGGAGGGCCGCCATGAATCCACTGCAGGATCTGCTCGACACCGACCTCGACCCGACAGAAACCCGCGAATGGGTGGAGTCGCTGCAGGCGGTCATCGGCACCGACGGCCCGGACCGCGCCCACTTCCTGCTGGAGCGGATGGTGGAGCAGACCCGCCGCGCCGGCGCCCACCTGCCCTTCCAGCCGACCACCGAGTACGTCAACACCATCCCCGCCCACCTCGAGGCCAAGAGCCCCGGCGATGCGGCGATGGAGTGGCGGATCCGCTCGATCAACCGCTGGAACGCGATGGCGATGGTGGTGCGGGCCAACCGCAAGCCGGGTGAGCTGGGCGGCCACATCGCCAGCTTCGCCTCATCGGCCACGCTTTACGACGTCGGCTTCAACCATTTCTGGCGGGCGCCCTCGGCCGAGCATCCGGGCGACCTGATCGGCGTGCAGGGCCACTCCTCGCCGGGCGTGTATGCCCGCGCCTTCCTGGAGGGCCGCCTCTCCGAGGACCAGCTCGACCATTTCCGCATGGAGGTTGACGGCAAGGGCATCAGTTCCTACCCGCACCCCTGGCTGATGCCGGACTTCTGGCAGCTGCCGACGGTATCGATGGGCCTGGGCCCGATCAGCGCGATCTACCAGGCGCGGTTCTGGAAGTACCTGGAAGGCCGCGGCCTGATGCCCAAGACCGACCGCAAGGTCTGGTGCTTCCTGGGC
>CAZTNV010000545.1:0-1683 GCA_964615535.1 uncultured Mycobacteriaceae bacterium
AGTATTTTCTATATCACCCAACAGAAAATGCCCTTCAAACCCTGCGCCAGCCATTCCGTTCGTTCCGGAAATGTATGCAGCAGTGCAGCATAGATGGCCTCTTGCGGACTGTCACAGACACGAAATGATGGAAATTGGTCAAGATCATGACAAGCGGCAAAAGCTTGCGCCAGACCGTAACAGTTTCGGGAGGAAACGAATGAAAACTTTCAAAGGAATGCTTTTTTGTGCGTCGGCCATTGCGTTGGGCGGCTCCTTTGCCGCGCAGGCGCAGGAGGACGAGAACGAGCGCAAGCTCGCAACGGTAACGGTCACAGGGTCGGCGATTGCCGGAACGCCGGAAGACGCCGCCTTGCCGGTCGACGTCCTGACTGCAGCCGACTTGAAGCTGGAAGGCAATCCGACGATCACCGAATTGATCCGCAATCTCGGCGTATCGTCGGGCGTCGACGGACAGACCAACCAGTTCGCGTCTAACGGCCTTGAAGGCACCTCGAACGTCAACCTGCGCGGCCTTGGCCCGGCGCGGACGCTTGTGCTGATCAATGGCCGGCGACAAGTCTATTCGCCCGTCGCGATCGGCGAGCAGGCCCAGCTCTTCATCGACACCAACATGATTCCGACCGCCGCTGTCGGCCGGATCGAGGTGCTCAAGGATGGCGCGGCCGCGATCTACGGCTCTGACGCCATCGCCGGCGTTGTTAACTTCATCACCCGCAGCGATCTTGAGGGCTTCGAGATCAGCGGCGACTATTCTACCTTCGACGGCAATGATGACGGCGACTACAATATTTCCGCCGCCTATGGCCTGCAGGGCGGTAACTGGAATTGGGTGACCTCGGTCGGCTATAATTTCCGCTCCGAAGTCGGTTTCATCGAGAAGGACTGGGGCACGCCCTCTTTCACGGAAAACCCGGTCGCGGGCTACTCCGGGCTGTCCAATCCGGGCCGCTTCGTGACGATCGGTCCGCTGCCGGGCGGCGCTGTCGGCGTGAATGGCAACGTTGCGGATGTCGGCTGCGTCCCGCTTGGCGGTCAGCTGGCGGCGGACAATCAGTGCCGCTTCCAGTTCACCCAGTTCGACAATCTCCAGGAGAAGGAAGAGCGCTACCAGATCTTCTCCGAGTACAACCGCACCTTCGGCAATGGGGCGGAATTCCACCTCGAAGCCCTCTATGGCAAGTCCGAAGTGCCAGAGTGGAAGACCTCGCCCTCCTTTCCGCCGCAGGCGCTGACCAGCCAGGTCGTCTTCCCGAGCCATCCGGGTTGGCAGCAGTATATCGCCGACAATCCGGGCACCACACTCGACACCGCTTTCCAGGCGCTGTTCATCGGCCGCGTCTATGGCTGGGGTGGCTTCCCCGGTACCGATTTCGGCGCGCAGGAGGGCACCCGTGAGCATGAAACCTTACGGATCGCTGGCGACCTGACCGGGACGTTCGAGAATGGCATCAATTACGATATCGGCCTCGGCTACTCCCAGTCGGAATTCTTTGCCAAGACGAATGACACCTTCATCGTCGGCCTGACGGCGGCCCTGCGCGGCTTTGGCGTCTGTACCAATCCGATCAACGGCACTGACCCGGCAACCGGAACACAGCCCTTTGCTCCCGGCTATACCGGTTCGCTGACTGCGGGCGGCGGCGCCTGCGAATATTACAACCCGTTCTCCAACGCGATCCC
>CAZTNV010000546.1:0-1676 GCA_964615535.1 uncultured Mycobacteriaceae bacterium
CTTCTGGGTGTGGACGAGATCGGGATCGACAGTCATGCCGCACACCGGGTCCTTGACGCTGGCGGCGGCGTCCTGGCCATGGCCGGCCCGGTCATGATGGCTGGAATGATGATGATCTGCGGGACCAGCGGCATCATCATCGCGGTGGTCGATCCGGAAGCGTTCGGCCATTCCGGCCTCCGTCATGCAAATGGACTGGCGAATGGACTGGTGTTTCAACCGGCCGGGCCGGCTTGCGACACCTGGAACTCGACACCTGGAACGCGACACCTGGACCTGCGCGCCATGCGCCCAACATGTCCGAATCATGAACGTGCCAGCCGCCCATTCCGTTCGCAGCCGGCGGAATTCTACGGCAGCCGCCGCACCACGCCTGCGGATCGGGCCAATCGATCCTCGCCCCGATCCGTTGCGGCAGGGTGTGGAGCACTGCCGGGCTGACGGTGGACGGCGTGCGCCGCACGCCGTCCATTCCCGCCATCGGCGATCGTCTCGGTTGCCGACAGCTCCCCGATCGCTCACACGGTCTTGACGCCCCGGGATCATGATTGTCGATTATCCTGTCGTCCGGTACCGGTCGGGAGCAACAGACATGGCTTTAAGCCTCGGCGATTTCGGCTTTGCGTCGCGCCGCGCGCCCGCACCGGTCGGGCGGCTGCCGGGCCGGGTCGTCGCGGCGGTGCGGGCGCAGGAGGCATCCAGCGAAATCCTGATCGGCTGGGCGCAGCTTGCCGTCGTCAGCATCTTCGCCACGCTGTACGCCGTGTCCCCGATGGCGGATGGCAGCGCGATCGACGCGATCCGGCCGGTGCCGATCGCGCTTGGCTTCTATCTTCTGTTCACCGTGGTCCGGCTCGGCCTTGCCTATCGCCGCTTCATGCCGGCGTGGTTTCTGTACCTGTCGGTGATCGTCGACATGTCCCTGCTGATGGGGCTGATGTGGAGCTTCCATCTGCAATACGCGCAGCCGGCGGCGTTCTATCTCAAATCCCCGACGCTGCTCTATGTGTTCATCTTCATCGGCCTGCGCGCGCTGCGCTTCGATCCCCGCTTCGTGATCCTGGCCGGACTGACGGCGGCGGCGGGCTGGCTTGCCATGCTCGGCTATGCGCTGACGGCCGAAGACGGGATGGAGCGGATCACCCGCGACTACCCGGCCTATCTGACCGGCAACCTGATCCTGCTGGGCGCCGAATTCGACAAGGTGATCTCGATCCTGCTGGTGACCGCCATTCTGGCGGTGGCGGTGGCGCGCGCCCGGCGGCTGGTGGTCGTCTCGGTGCGCGAAGGACAGGCGGCAACCGAACTCAAACGCTTTTTCGCGCCGGAGATCGCCCGCACCATCACCGATGCCGAACAGGTCACCGCCGGCCAGGGCGAGGCGCGCGACGCCGCCATTCTGATGATCGACCTGCGCGGGTTCACCGCCATGGCCGCCACGCTGCCGCCGCACGAGGTGGTCCGGCTTCTGGCCCGCTATCAGGCGGCCATGGTGCCGGTCATTCGCCGGCATGGCGGCACGATCGACAAGTTTCTGGGCGACGGCATCATGGCGACCTTCGGCGCGGCAACGGTGTCCGACCGCTACGCGGCAGATGCCCTGCGGGCGGTCGACGACGTCATGGCGGCCGCACTGGCCTGGACGGCCGCGCAGCAGCCGGCCGGCGGCGCCAAGC
>CAZTNV010000547.1:0-1664 GCA_964615535.1 uncultured Mycobacteriaceae bacterium
GCGGAGCGCAAGCACGGGACGGAAATGGCGTCGCTGATCCTCCATGGCGACCGCAGTCTAAGAGAGGAGCCGCTGTCCCGGCCGATTTATCTCCGGCCGGTACTTTACGCACCGGGCGGAGGCCGGAATGAGCAGCCGCTGCGTGACCGGCTTTTGCTCGACCTGATCTACCAAGCGGTCCTCCGGATGAAAGCTGGCGACGCCGAGGGCGAAGCGACAGCGCCGGGCGTCTTCATCGTCAATCTCTCTCTAGGCGATCGCAACCGTCCCTTTGCCGGGCCGATGAGCCCCTGGGGCCGGCTACTCGATTATCTTGCAGACAGGTTCGGCATCCTGTTTCTGGTAAGTGCCGGCAATGTCAGCGAACCGCTTGCGGTCCGGGATTTCGCCGGACTGATCGACTTCGAGGGCGCCTCGGCCGAGGCCCGGGAAGCGGCGATCCTTCGGGCGCTGGCGGAACAGCAGGCGATGCGCACGCTGCTGTCGCCGGCGGAATCGCTGAACGCGGTAACTATCGGCGCTTGGCACGAGGATGGCGCGCCGCCGATGAATGGCGCGGCGGTGTTCTCGCCCTTTGCGGATGAACCGGGACCCAATATCTCCTCCGCCCTTGGCCTCGGACACCGGAAGGTGGTCAAGCCGGACATCTTCATGCCGGGCGGCCGTGAGCTGGTCCGGGTCGCAGCCATCGGCGCAGGCGGCATCAGCCTTCGGTTGGTGCCGCCGGGACGGCTATATGGCTTGCGTTGCGCCATGCCCGATGGCGGTGGCGACCTGACCCGGGAGGGCTTCAGCTCAGGCACCAGTGCCGCGACTGCGCTGGCGACGCGGGCTGCACATCGAATCTTCGATGCGCTCTCAGATCCAGACAACGGCAATCTTCTCGAAGGAGTTGATCCGGCTTTCTATGGGGTCATCGTTAAGGCGATGCTCGTGCATCGCGCGCAATGGGGCAGCATCGGCGGACTGCTCGATCAGACGTGGCAGCCGCAGGGGCAGGGCAGCCATGTTGTGCGCCGGGACGGTATCGCCCGGCTGCTGGGCTACGGCCGACCGGCGGTTCACGAGGCGATGGAATGCGCCGCGAACCGTGCCACGATGATCGGCTACGGGGAGATTCCGGCCGGCGAGCAGGCGGCTCTGTACCGTATCCCCCTGCCGCCAAGCCTGGAGCGCGTGCGCGAACCGCGTGCCTTAACGGTGTCGCTAGCCTGGTTCTCGCCGGTGAACATCCGGCATCAGGCTTATCGCCGGGCAAAGTTGGAAGTCGCACCGGACAGTCCAGATACGAAGTTCGGGGTTGCTCGGGTGGCCGGGCAGCCCTCGGACAAGGCGGTGCCGCGGGGCTCGTTGTTCCATGTCCGCTATGCCGGCGAGCGCGCCGTCGCCTTCGTCGATGACAACACACTGGCGCTCTGCGTTTTCTGCCGCGAGCAGGGCGGCGCGCTCGATCAGTCGATCCGATATGGCTTTGCTGTAACAATCGAAGCCGGCGCGGCCGTGCGGGTGTATGAAGAGGTTCGCCAGGGTCTCGGCATCCGGCCGCGGCCCTGATCGTTCGGTCGTGGATCAAGCGGTCAGCTCGGCAAATCATTTCGAAGCTCGCGCTCGGCCCGAACGCGGGCGTGACATTCGAAGTGGGGGCCAACGACCGGCTGGTCACG
>CAZTNV010000548.1:0-1659 GCA_964615535.1 uncultured Mycobacteriaceae bacterium
TCGGCCTGACCGGCCGGATCGACTGGCGCGGCGCCCAGACCCAGGATGCGGTGATCGCCGCTTGTCGCGACTCCGACCTGTTCGTGCTGGCCGCGAAACAGGCCGCGGATGGCGACCGCGACGGCCTGCCCAACGTGCTGATGGAGGCCCAGGCGACCGGCCTCGCCTGCCTGTCCACCCGGCTCTCTGCGATCCCCGAACTGATCGAGGACGGTGCCACCGGCCTGCTGGTTCCCCCGGCCGACCCATCGGCGCTGGCCGAAGCCCTGGCCGCCCTGATCGCCGACCCGGCCCGCCGCGCCGCCCTCGGCCGCGCCGGCGCCGTCCGCGTCCGGCGCGATTTCGCCTTCGACCGCGGGCTGGACCGGCTGTGTGCGCGGTTCGGGCTGGAGACCGGGTCCGACCGCCCCGCGCTGACCGCCCCGGCCAGTGGCGTCCGCACCGCCTGACGGATGGCGGCCGCGATCGACCTCGGCCGGGGCGGGATGCCTGCGCGGCTGGGTCCGGCTTATGGGGCGCCGATCCGCTTCGCTGCCTTGCCGGCCCAGTAACCCCCCGGCATACCCGCGGAGCCAAAAGCCTGCGGGGCCGGGCCAATCCCTGGCCTCCGCAGGCAAATGACCGCAGGTAAACTGTGGGAACCGGTCAGGCCGAAGCCGCCTCGCGGCTCACCCTGTCGCTTGGGGAAACCACAGTCGGCTGGAATTCGCCGCACCAGTCGTCGGCCCCGACCGCCGGCCAACCGGCCTCGCTCTTTCCGGCGCTACCGTTCGGATGCGGCGCGTATCGACGGCATTGGCTCTCTGATTTGTACCAGTAGCGACAATCTTGACAGTGCATGATCGGAATCCTTTTCGGTGTGGGTCAGCCATGGTCCTGAATGAAGCGCAGGAATTACCTCGCTCCGTAAACAAAACACCGACCATTGCGCCGTGTTCCCGGAATATTACCTCATAATGATTCGCAACGGGCCTGATAATAATTCGCAAATGCTCATAACAACTCTGCCGGTTACTGGGAACGCGAAGGGAAACCGACTTCGTTGAGGATGGAGTGAAACGGCTTCTGGTATACAGAGTCTGGTGCAACGACCTGTCTTGCTCACGAGGCCTGGGAACTATTTGCCAGCGCATGGCCGAACCGGCGGACAGACAGGCCCCGCGCCGGCCGGCATGCGGGGCGGAATACGTCGCACGCTTCCGCCTCTCGCATCTGCGAAATGAACGTGCTATCAGGGGCTGTTCGGCGGCAAATCCGGTCGCCGGGCTCTATCTGGCGCCTGCACGGGGGATGAAAGAGACATGCGCGCGATTCTGGAAAGGCTCGAACAGAAAAGATTGGCAGCACGGCTGGGCGGCGGCAAACGCCGGATCGAGTCCCAGCACGCCAAGGGCCGGTTGACCGCGCGCGAACGGATCGATCTGCTGATCGACGAGGAGTCCTTCGAAGAATGGGACATGTTCGTCGAGCATCGCTGCCATGATTTCGGCATGAACGATCAGAAGGTGCCGAGCGACGGCGTGGTCACCGGCTACGGCACCATCAACGGCCGGCTGGTTTTCCTGTTCAGCCAGGATTTCACCGTGTTCGGCGGCTCGCTGTCGGAGGCGCACGCCAACAAGATCTGCAAGATCATGGATCAGGCGATCAAGGTCGGCG
>CAZTNV010000549.1:0-1645 GCA_964615535.1 uncultured Mycobacteriaceae bacterium
CGATCTCCTCGATCGGCGACAGCACGTCGGGCTGGGTTTCGATCGCGGTCAGGTCGCCATCGGACTGGGCGTCCGCATCTCGATCAGCCGCGCCACGTAGCGCGCCAGCATGTCGACTTCCAGGTTCACCCGATGCCCGGGCTTGAGAATTTGAAATGTCGTGCATGCCTGGGTATGCGGAATGATGTTGACGCCAAACTGGCGCCCCGCCACTTCATTGACGGTCAGGGACACTCCGTCAAGCGCAATCGATCCCTTGGTCGCCACGTAAGGCGCGACATCGTCCGGCACTTCGAATGTGAAGCGCACGCTGTCGCCTTCCGTTCGGCGGTCGACCACCGTTGCGACCCCGTCGACATGGCCGTAGACCAGATGGCCGCCCATTTCGTCGCCCAGCCGCAGCGACCGCTCCAGGTTGACCAGCGTGCCGGCCATCCAGTCGCCAAGCGTCGTGCATGACAGGGTTTCGGCCGAGACATCCACTGCATGGCGGTTGTCGGTCTTGCCGACCACCGTCAGGCAGACGCCGTTATGGGCGATCGACGCGCCGACGTCGATGGTGGACATGTCATAGGCGGTCTCGATGACGAACCGGGTATCGCCCCGCCGTTCGATCGCCGCAACCCGCCCCAGATCGGTGATGATGCCGGTAAACATGCGCCGCATCCTAAGGGCGTCGGCGATCGGACGCCAGATGGTTTCGCATCCGGCGATCGCGGCGGATTGAACCGAACCGCACTCCGGCAGGGGGCCGACCGGCGCGCCGCTATCCCTATCCCGCCCAAGGCAACGTTTCGGCCGACCGATAGCTCTCCAGCACGTCTCCGCCCGCCTTGCGGAAACCGGTCGGCAGGAAGCCGAGCCGCTGGTCCAGGCGATCGACCCCGAAGGCCTGGATGGCCGGAATGCCGTCGCCGCCGATCACCGTCGCCGCGCGGAACCATTCCAGCCGGTCGACCAGACCGGCGCGCAGCAAGGCCGCCGCCAGCCGCGCCCCGCCCTCGACCAGCACCCGGGTCAGGCCCCGTTCGGCCAGCGCCTTCAGCGCCTCGGCCGGATCGATCGTCCCGGCCGGATGGGCCCGGACCGCCACGATCTCCACGCCGCAGTCCCGGAAGGCGCGGGTCCGGGCAGAGTCGCCATGCGCCAGGGTGACCAGCCAGGTCGGATGATCGTGCGCGGTCGCGACCATCCGCGCCGTCAGGGGCAGGCGCAAGCGCCCGTCCATCACGATCCGCACCGGCCGGCGATGCTCCAGCCCCGGCAGCCGGCAGGTCAGCGCCGGGTCGTCGGCCAGCGCCGTGGTGCTGCCGACCATCACGGCGTCGTGGCCGGCCCGCAGAGCGTGCGCCCAGGCGCGGGCGGTCTCTCCGGTGATCCACTGGCTTTCGCCGCGATGGGTGGCGATCCGGCCGTCGAGCGTGGTCGCGAGTTTGAGCGTTACCAGGGGACGGTGGCGAATGATCCGGCTGAAGAATCCCTGATTGAGCGCGGCGGCCTCGGCCGCACGCAAACCATGGTCGACGGCGATTCCGGCAGCACGCAGCCGGGCGGTGCCGGAGCCGTTGACCCGCGGATCGGGATCGCCCACCGCGACCACCACCCGGCCGATTCCGGCGGCGATCAGCGCCTCGGTGCAGGGCGG
>CAZTNV010000550.1:0-1643 GCA_964615535.1 uncultured Mycobacteriaceae bacterium
AGCAGCTTGAAGCGGGCGATGATCTCTTTGACGTTGTCGCTGAAGCCGCCGAGGTACTCCTCAACGTTGGCCAGCAGGATCTGCTGGTTGTTGGTCGCGGTGGCATGGAGCTGTTTCAGCGTCCATTTGCTGGTGTTGTAGAACACGTAGCCTGAGGCGGCCGTCAGAGGGGCATCGTCGAGCTCTGTTGCCTTCATTTCCTCGCGCTGAAACCGGACTTCCTCGAGAACAGCCGCTTTGGTGGGTTCCAGAAGCGTGTCGAGACGGCGCAGCACGACCATCGGCAGGATCACATCGCGATACTTGCCCCGGACGTACACGTCGCGAAGACAGTCATCGGCGATCGACCAGATGAAAGAGATGAGCTTGTTGTGGGCGTTCTGGTTCATACTCGCGTCTTTTTTCCACTGGGGGCGCACAGAAAAACTGCACGGTCCGAATTGTCCCGCCTTAGCAAATTTCTTGAATGGCGCAGTTGAGAAGCACCGTAGTTCGGTTTTCTGGTCATCGCAACGCGCCAGCCGGATTGAGGCGTATCCAGAACCATCATTCGTATTCGTCGCAACAATTGAAAATCCCTTATTGATAAGCTTGTTTATGCAGCTTTGAATAATCTCACCGCCGTTCCATTTCGCCGACAAGGGCAGTGTTCGCCCCAACTGAAATCACGCAGCATCCCACGGATTGATCACATCTACCCCGCAGCCGTCGAAGTCCTTGACGTTGCGGGTTGCCACAGGTGCCCCTGCCGCCTTCGCGATCGCCGCGATCTGGCAGTCAGCCTCGGTGATCGGTCGTCCGGCGGTGCGTCGCACGGAAGCGATCTCGGCATAGGTGCGGGCGGCCGGGCTGTCGAAGGGGAGCACGCGGTCGGCGAAGTCCTCAGCGATCATACCGTCAAGCGCGGCCTGAAGTCGGTCGCGCCGCTGCCCCTCTGGTAGGATTGCGACCCCGGTGCGCAGTTCGGCTTCGGTCACGGCCGAGATGAACAGGCCGGTGGCGCCCTGACGACCGAACCAATCCAACACTTCCTGCGCCGGATTGGCGCGCATCAGTTCAGAGATGACGTTGGTATCGAGCAGGATCATCGGTCAGTCGAAATTCGGTGGAGCGCGCATCGGGCTGCGCGGCGGGATTTCCAGATTGACCCCATCGATTGCGGCAAACCGCTCGTGGATCGCCCGACCGAGGTTCTTCGGGGCGGTGGGCATCGCCACGACCTGCCGCAGGATTTCGCGCGCCTCTTCCTCCATCGACCGGCCATGTTCGGCCGCCCGCACACGGAGGCGGCGCTTCACCTCGTCGTCGAGGTTGCGGATCGTGATACTGGCCATGGGATCCTCCGAGGTTTAGCCCAAGGTAAGCTTTGATTGCATTGCTATCAAGCCTGTGAGGGTCGCCGGGCGTTGTCACGACCCGGATAAGCAAAATGCGTACCGCCTACTGCACCCGCCACACCTCCCCATCATCCAGCCGTTTGACGTAATCCACCGCCGCCCCATCCCAGTGGTACCCGAAATGCCCCCCCTGCGTCGGGATCGGGATCACATCGGGCCAGAACACCCCGATGCACTGGCCGCCGGGGTAACGGACGCTGGGCCAGGTGATGCCGTTCGATCCGGCGGCGCGGCGTTCGGCGCCGA
>CAZTNV010000551.1:0-1640 GCA_964615535.1 uncultured Mycobacteriaceae bacterium
CGGCCACGATGCGTTCCGCCCGTCCCGTGTAATCCGCCGCGGCGTTGCGCTTGAGCATGGCGGCGCGCTGGCCGATGCCGAGCCGGGCCAGGAATTCGCCCTGCGCCACCGGACCGGTGACCACCGCACCGGCCTCCCGCGCCGCGGCGGCCAGGGCAGCGAAATCGACATGAGCGGTCAGGTCGGCTTCGCCGGGTTCGGCCAGCGGATCGACCGTCTTGTGCCGGCGCACCGCCTGGAGCGTTTCGGCCGCGGCCGGCCGTTCGTAGCCGTAATCGACGATCAGCGCCGCGCCGCCCGACTCGACCATCCGCCGGCCCAGCTCGGCCGCCAGGGCGCGGCCGGTCAGCCCGATTTCCGCGATAGCCCCGACCGGTGCGGCCGCCAGACCGCGATCGATCAGCAGCGCGGCGGGATCGGGCCGGGCCGACAGCACGAACCGCAGGTGCCGGTTCGCCTCGTCCCAGTCGATCAGCCGCTCGCGCCAGCCGGCCGCGGTGCGCTGGAACTGGCGGATCGGCAAGGCATCGAAGAACTCGTTGGCGATGCCGAGCAGCGGCGCCTCGGGCAGTCCGGCCAGGCTGTCGTGCCAGGCCGGCGGATGATCGAGCCCGGCCCGGCCCAGCGCCGCTGCCTGGGCGACGCGCAGGGTCGGGCTGGTTTCCACCAGATGGACCCGCAGCGCGGAGCGGAAGGCCGGAACAACCCGCGCGGCGCGCAGCGCATCGGCCATCAGCGTGCCGCGGCCGGGGCCGAGTTCCGCGAGCACCACCGGATCGGGCCGGCCCATCCGCTGCCAGCATTCGGCGCACCACAGGCCGAGCAGCTCGCCGAACATCTGGCTGATTTCGGGCGCGGTGGTGAAATCGCCGGCGGCACCGAGCGGATCGCGAGTCGTGTAATAGCCGTGGCGCGGATGGCCCAGCGCCTCGGCCATGTATTCCGCGACCGTGACCGGCCCGCCCGCGGCAATCCGCCGGCGCAGGATGTCGAGCAGGGGTGTCATGACCTCCGCGGGCGCACCTTGCCCGAACTGGATGGCCCGGCGTGACCGGCCGCGCCCGGATCGGCCGGCTGCGCCCGCAGCACCAGCCACAACCCAAACGCGATCATCGGCAGCGACAGGATCTGGCCCATGGTCGCGCCCAGCCACAAGAAGCCGAGCTGCGGATCGGGCTGGCGGAAGAATTCCACCGTGAACCGCGCCACGCCATACCCGATCAGGAAAATCCCCGCCAGCAGGCCCGGCCGGCGGCGGATCGAGGGGCTCCGGACCAGCAGGCTCAGCAGCACGAACAGCACCAGCCCTTCCAGCACCGCCTCGTAGAGCTGGCTGGGATGGCGGGGCAGGCCGAGCCGATCGGTCGGGAAGATGATCGCCCAGGGAACGTCGGTCGGGCGGCCGTACAGCTCGGCATTGATGAAGTTGGCGATCCGCCCGAAGAACAGGCCGATCGGCACCGCCGGCGCGACCACATCGGCCAGCGCGAAGGGCGAGAAGCCGCGTCGGGACGAAAACCACAGCATCGCCACGATCACCCCGATCAGTCCGCCATGGAACGCCATGCCGCCCTGCCAGATCATCAGCGCTTCGAGCGGATGGTCGAGGAAGTAGGGCAGATTGTAGAACAGCACATAGC
>CAZTNV010000552.1:0-1639 GCA_964615535.1 uncultured Mycobacteriaceae bacterium
GCTGATGATGATGCCGCCCTATCACGGCGCCGGCCTGCGCGCCGACGAGACCGGGATCCTGGAGCATTTCCGGGCGGTGTCTGACGCGATCTCGATCCCGATCATGGTGCAGGACGCGCCGCTTTCGGGGGTGACGCTTTCGGTGCCGCTGCTCGCGCGGATGGCGCGGGAGATCGAGAACGTGAGCTATTTCAAGATCGAATGCCCCTTTGCCGCCGACAAGCTCGCGGCGCTGATCGCGGCCGGCGGCGAGCACATCGTCGGCCCGTTCGATGGCGAGGAGGCGGTGACGCTGCTCGCCGATCTGGACGCGGGCTGCACCGGCACGATGACCAGCGGCATGTTCCCCGACAAGATCGGCCCGATCGTGCGCGACTACCTTGCCGGCGATCACGCCGCCGCGCTCGCCGGCTGGCAGGCCTGCCTGCCGCTGATCAACCACGAGAACCGGCAATGCGGCTTGCGCGCCTGCAAGACGGTCTATGCGGCCGGCGGGATCATCGGCTCGGACCATGTGCGGCACCCCTTGACGCCGATGTCGGCCCGGACCCGCGACCGGCTGCTGAGCCTTGCGCAGGATCTCGACATCCTCGCCCTGCGCTGGGCGGCCTGATCGGTCTGTTCGCAAGGTGCCGTCGCCGGCCCGCGGGTTGCGCCCGGCCGATCGATCCGCGATCCTGGCGTCAGGACGGAGGATGACATGCTGACCGACGCTCTGGACCGGCTCGAGGCCGGCGACTGGGACGGTGCCCATGGCATCGCGCAGGACGACGCAAAGGCGCTGGGCGCCTGGGTCCACGCGCTGCTGCACCGGATCGAGGGCGATCCGGCCAATGCGCGCTACTGGTACGGCCGTGCCGGCCGTGAGCCCTTCGCCGGCACCCACGCCGAGGAGATCGCCGCGATCCGGGCCGCGCTGCGCGCCGCAGACGGGTCCTGAGCCCGGGACGCCGGCCAAAGCTCGCGAAATCGGCCCCGCTGCGCCGTCACCTTGCCGCATTGATGGTTAATCCTCCTCGCCATCCTGCGAAGAGAGAGCCGATGGAGCCCGCTGCCAAGCCCGCCCTGTTCCGCCTTGCGCCACTGATGTTCGGCGTCCTGGCGCTCTGCGTCTTTGGCGCCGGCATCTGGCTGCAGATGCAGGCCCATGCCGAGGCGAAGGCCCGCGTCGCCGCCTATGTCGCCGGCCCGCCGGCGGCGGTGCCGCTCGAACGGTTCGACCCTGCGCGCCACAGCGGCGATTTCGGCGAGGCGTTGATCGGCGCCCAGCTCGACCTGGCCTCCGCGGTCCGGCTTGCCCCCGCGATCGCCGGGGGCGCGCCGGCCTTCGCCGTCCCGCTCCACGGCCGGGAGGCCGCGGCGGGCGATGCGGTACGGGGCGTCGCGATCTTCACCGCCCCCGGCTTCGTCCATGGCCGCATCACCGCCGAGGGGCTCGCCGCGATGGCCCGCCGGACAGGCCCGATCGGGCCCGAGCTGCTGCTCAACGGCCGCGCCGGCTATGCCGGAACCTGGGCCGAGGGTCTTGCCGCCGCCGGCCTGCCGTCCGAAACCTATGTCTTCTACCCCTTCGTCGAGGGGCGTCGCGCCGCGCTGACCACCGAGGCGGCGCCGGTCTTTGGCCAGTTCGCACAGATCG
>CAZTNV010000553.1:0-1631 GCA_964615535.1 uncultured Mycobacteriaceae bacterium
GGGGCCGCGCCAGCCCGATCCCCAGCGCATGCTGCAGGCCTATTTCAGCGCCGCCGCCACGCTCAACCTGCTGCGCGCCTTCGCCCAGGGCGGCTATGCCGACCTGCACAAGGTGCATCAGTGGACCCTCGGCTTCGTCGCCCGCAGCCCCCAGGGCGAGCAGTACAAGGTGCTGGCCGACCAGATCAGCGACGCGCTGCGCTTCATGGCGGCCTGCGGCATCACCGCCGCCACCACGCCGCAGATCCGCGAGACCGATTTCTACACCGCGCATGAGGCGCTGCTGCTGCCCTATGAGCAGGCGCTGACCCGGATCGACAGCACCACCGGCGACTGGTACGACGTGTCGGCCCATTTCCTGTGGATCGGCGACCGCACCCGCCAGCCCGACGGCGCCCATGTCGAATTCCTGCGCGGGGTGAAGAACCCGCTGGGCGTCAAATGCGGCCCGACCCTGGAGCCCGACGAGCTGATCCGCCTGCTCGACATCCTCAACCCCGCCGACGAGCCGGGCCGGATGACCCTGATCGTGCGGATGGGCGCGGACAAGGTCGACCGCCACCTGCCGCCGCTGATCCGCCGGGTGCAGGCGGAAGGCCGCACCGTGGTGTGGGCCTGCGATCCGATGCACGGCAACACGGTGAAATCCACCACCGGCTTCAAGACCCGGCCGTTCGAACGGATTCTCGACGAGGTGAGCCGGTTCTTCGCGGTGCACCGGGCCGAAGGCACCCATCCCGGCGGCGTGCATTTCGAGCTGACCGGCGAGGATGTGACCGAATGCACCGGCGGCGCCCAGGCGATCACCGATAGCGGCCTGTCGCTGCGCTATCACACCGCCTGCGATCCGCGGCTCAACGCCAGCCAATCCCTGGAACTGGCCTTCCTGATCGCCGATCTGTTGCGTCAGGAGCGCGCCCTCCGCGACCATGCCCACCCCGAAGTGGCGGCGGAGTGAGGCATCGGCCATGCCGCGGCAGACGACGGGAGAAACGGCGATGAAGCCGACGGCGGACGAGCTGCCGTACTGGACCGACAAGTACTTCAACCATACCAAGGAGGCGGTCGGCCGGTTCGGCGATATCCGTGCCACCTATGCCGTGTTCATGCGGCGGCCGGTGGTCTCGGCCCTGCGGCTGGCGATCGACTGGCTGGAACGGGTCGCGGCCGAGCGCGGCATCGCCATCGAGATCGATCTGCGCTATCCCGAGGGCAAATGGGTCGGCGCCGGCGAGCCGATGATGTACATCTCCGGCCCGCTGTTCCATCTGGTCGATACCGAAACCATCCTGCTGCAGAAGATCGGCCCGACCTGCGTCGCCGCGTACAACGCCTACACCATGTGCACCGACCTGCCCAAGGTGGCGTTCCTGGCGATGGATGCCCGGCACTGCTCGGGCATGGAAATGGCCGAGCTGATGGCCTATGCCGCCAGCGTCGGCTCGGCGCGGGCGCGGCGCAAGCACGGCGCGGCCGGGTTCATCGGCAATGCCACCGATGCCACCGCCCATTTCTTCGGCCGCGAGCGCGGGCTGGGCACCATGCCGCATGCCCTGATCGGCTATGCCGGCTCGACCGTGCGCGCCGCGGAAATGTTCCACGACGTCCACCCCGACCAGCCACTGACCGTG
>CAZTNV010000554.1:0-1629 GCA_964615535.1 uncultured Mycobacteriaceae bacterium
CGCCCGCAATTGGCCTGCCCCGTCCCGGCCTGATCGGTCAGGATTGTGACGCCGCTTCCCAGTTCCATGGTCAGCGCCGCCGTGCTGCGCGCATCGCGCGCCAGCCGCCAGACGATCGCCGACGTGCCCGCCAGCGGCACGGGCTCCCCGGCTTCGTCGAACACGGTCACCTTCAGGATCAGCCCGGCGCCCGCCGCCAGCTCGAAGTTCTGGGGCAGGCCTGAAGACCCGCTTCCGAAAGTAGCGGAAAGCCCGTCCGGCATGGTCAGCCCTCCCGTGGCGGCTTGCTGGTGATCAGCCGGACCTTGCGCTGGTTCAGCGCGTTGAGCTTGCGGCCCTTGCGCAGATCGAACACGAAGCGCGGATCGTTGAAGTAGCGCCGCCCGAAGACGGCGGGCTTGACGCCGTGTTCGATCAGCCAGGCTTCGACGGCGCGCAGCGGGTTGAATTCGGCCGGCAGATACTGCGCCGCGCCAAGCGCGCCCCAGTCCGCGACGAAGTTCATTCGGTGTTCGACCAGCTTGTCCAGCTTGCGCTGCAGCCGCTCGATCTGGCGGTCATAGTTCGCCAGCTTCTGCGCCTTCGCCTGATCGGCGAGCGTGGCAGGCGGCATGGTCAGGCCAGGGCGACAAGATCGGCGGCGGTCGTTCCGGTGGCCCGGACGTGCGAGGCGCGAACGCAGAGGGTCATCCCGGCAAGGCAGTTCCGGAAGGTCACATCCTGATCGCCACCGATCCCGCGCACCACGATATCCCCGCCGGTTCCCACGTAGAACGCCTTGGGCACTACGGGCAGCGGGTCCGTGTCGTGCGGCACGATCGCGTAGGGGTTGACGCTGGAACCGATCAGCATGTCGCCAGCAGGTCCGTTGAAGTTGTCGATCTGGCTCATGGTGAAACCTTCACTGAATGGTGGAGCGGGGGGCGATCAGGCGTAGGCGACAAGATCGCTGGCAGTGGTCCCGGTGGCCCGGACGTGCAAGGCGCGGACCATCAGAGCGAGCCCGGCGGGCACATTCCGGAACGTCACATCCTGATCGGAACCGATGCCGCGCAGCACCACGTCCCCGCCGGTGCCCACGTAGATTGCCTTGGGCACCACGGGCAGCGGGTCCGTGTCGTGCGGCACGATCGGATAGGGATTGATGCTGGACGCAATCACCGTGTCACTGGCAACGCCGCCGAAATTATCGATCTGGGTCATGAACATCTCTGAATGAAAAGGTGCGCCCGCCGGTCAGGGACGGTTTGACCAGCGGGCGCAGGGGGGAGAGAGGATCAGATGCGCGCCGCGTCAGCTCGCCCCGCCGCCGTTCGCGGCCTTGGCGGCTTCTTCAGCGGCCTTCTTCGCCGCCGCGTCTTCCTTGGCGTCCGACTTCGCGGTCTTCACCGGCTCGGCGATTTCGCGTTCGATCAGGTCCTTGGCGATCGCTTCGTCGAACCCGGCGACTTCGCCTTCATTGTAGAGCGCGCCCACGGTGTAGGGCATCAGGAACTTGACGGTCTTCATGGTCATGGGATTTCCCCTTGAATTGTTGGAAGGTCACCAGCGGGGCGCGGGCGCGTGGCCCGGCCCCGCCGGATCGCAGATCACATCATCGGGCGTCGGCTGGGTCATTTCGACCATCAG
>CAZTNV010000555.1:0-1610 GCA_964615535.1 uncultured Mycobacteriaceae bacterium
GGCTCCTATCTGCCGCGCATGTTCGAAGCGCTCGGGATCACCGTCAATGCCCGGTTCGGCGGCGCCAGCGACCAGGCCGGCCAGCTCCAGGACGGGCTGCTGGATGCCTTCGCCTTCGGTGCCGGCATCCCGATCTCCGCCTTCAGCGAGATCGAGGCCCAGCGCGGCGCGGCAATCTTCTCGTTCAACGAGGAGCAGATCGGCCAGTTGCTGGAGACCTTCCCGTCGCTCAGCCGCTTCGTCGTGCCCGCCGACACCTATCGAAGCGTGACCGAGGACCAGCCGACCGTCGCCATGTGGAACTTCGCGGTGGGGAGCGCCGATCTGCCGGAGAGTCTGGTCTACGAGATCGTGCGCGTCGTGATGGAAAACCACGACCGGATGCTGACGATCCACAGCGCCGCCGCCGAAACGCTGCCGGAAAACGTGATCCACAACGGTTTCCTGCCGTTCCACCCCGGCGCCGTGAGGTGGTTCGAGGAGAATGGCCACACCATTCCGAGCGAGCTGCGCGGCTGACCGGAGCCGGCGGGCGGTGTGCCGCCTTGGCGGGGGCATGACCGTCGGCCGGCTCGGGCTGACAGGAAGAGGACCCCAATGACCAGAAGTTTATTGGGGCCACTTTTCTCTTGTCTTTCGCTTTGTAATTGAGCTGAAATAAAAACAACAAAAATCGATTTTATCGGGATGGACGCTCTCATGACAACTCTCGAGGTCAAGCGTGACGGCCGGGTCATTGCGTCCGGCGTCGACGACGAGCCGGCGGCCGGCAACGAGCGGCTGCTCTATGGGTGGCAGAAGCACAGCCTGTTCTGGATCTGCGTGGTGTTCACCCTGTTCCATCTGGTGTCGCTCAATTTCTACCCGATCGAGACCTGGGCCTACCGGATCGTTCATGTCGCGGGCGGTCTGGTGATCGGATTCGCGATGCTGGCGCCGTGGAGCATCGACCGGGAACCGGTCACCGGGCGGCTGGCCCGGCTCCAATGGGTGCCGCTGGTAGTGGCGGCGGTGGCGATCGGCTGGGCGGCCATCTGCATCGGCTATGCCTTCTACGCCCGCGAGATCGGCGGACTGCGGCCGCCGCGCTGGGTGTTCGGCCCGGTCGATGTCAACATCTTCGGCGGCGCTCCGCTCCGCCTGTCGCTGTTCGGGGTATCGCTGACGGTCGGCACCGCGATCGCCATCGCCGGCTCCTGGCTGTTTCACGGCGACAGCCGGCGCGTTCACTGGTCGGATTGGCTGCTGGCGCTCTCGGCGGTTCTGGTCGGCGCCTACCTGCTGCTCAATCTCGATGCGTTGCGCCTGCGCGCCGGGGTCATGCCGGTGCCTGCCGATTTCTGGGTGACCATGGCCGGCGTCGCGCTGGTCCTGGAACTGACCCGGCGGGCCGCCGGGCTGGCCCTGGTGTCAATCTCCGTGCTGTTCATCGCCTATTCGTTCCTCGGGCCGTACCTGCCGGGGTTCCTGGAACACCAGGGCTTCACCATGGCGCGGTTCTTCACCTACATCTACACGGATAACGGCATTCTGGGGCCGACCACCGCGGTGTCCTCGACCTACATCATCCTGTTCATCACCTTTGCCGCATTCCTGCAGGCCTCCAAGGT
>CAZTNV010000556.1:0-1605 GCA_964615535.1 uncultured Mycobacteriaceae bacterium
CGCGCAGGTCGGATCGGGCTGGCGCTTGTAGTCGCCCGACACCACCACCCGGCAGCCGCGATACTCCATCACCACCTGCGCGCTGCCCAGCACATGCCCGGCCGGCACCAGCCGCACGGTCACCTCGCCCAGCCGGATCGCCTCGCCGGGCGGCAGCGCCTGCACCGACCCGCCCGCCGCCTCGCCCAGCCGGGCCCGCATGATCGCCAGCGTCTCCGGCGTGGCCAGCACGGCCTGATGCCCCGGCCGGGCATGATCGGCATGGCCGTGGCTGATCACCGCCCGCTCCACCGCCCGCACCGGATCGATATGGAACCGCCCCGGCTCGACATGAATGCCGGTCGGGCGAACGGTGAGCCAGGACTCCGGCTTGGGGATGGCGGGCGGCATGGGGGAACTCTGCCTTGTTTGAAGGCTCTTGAGGGATAGTTGGCTCTGAGCTAATGTGATTTATGTACCAGATTGAGTACAGCCCTGCCGCAATCAAGACGTTAACCCGGCTGCCACGTAATCTGGCCAAAACAATCCGATCGAAAATCGAGGGTTTGGCTGCTGCGCCCCACGCCCCCAACAATCAGGTGAAGGCCTTGGTCGGACGCCCTGGGTATCGGCTGCGGGTCGGCGATTGGAGAGTCATTTTCGATCGGGATGACGCCTTGCGTATTCTTGCGGTGGAACGCATTGCGCCGCGCGGAGAGGCCTACTCATGAAACGAATTCAGTTCATCGAGCAGGACGGCCGGAAGGTCTTTGCGGTGGTTCCGATCGATACATATGAGCGGATGCTGGACGATCTGGAAGATCTCGACGATGTCCGCTGCTACGATGCTGCCAAGGCTCGGCAGGAGGAATACTTTCCGAGCCGGGTGGTCGATGCGCTGCTGGACGGGGTTCATCCGATCCGGGTATTTCGCGAGCATCGCGGCCTGAGCCAGCCGGCCTTGGCCGAGGCCTGCGGCATCTCCGTTCATCACCTGTGCCAGCTTGAAGCCGGCCAGCGCTCGGCGTCGCAGGACGTGATGCGCAAGCTGGCCGCCGCCCTGACCGTGGACATCGACCTTTTGATGCCGACGGCGCCCGAGGGCGAATAGCGGGCGTGGGACCGGACCCGGAGCCGCCGCAAAGCCGGTTCCCTGATCGGTCGCGGACTGCTATCCGTTGTCGGCGGTGACATCGGCGGCAACGGAGACGGGGCGGATCATGCGGGCGGTCTTGTGCCATTCCCTCTGCGAGCCCGACGGCCTCGCCGTCGCGGAGATCGAGCCGCCCGCCGCCGCGCCCGGCCGGGTACGGATCGCGGTGGCGGCGGCGGGGGTGAATTTCGCGGACACGCTGATCATCGCCGGCAAGTATCAGGTCAAGCCGCCGTTCCCGTTCAGCCCCGGCATGGAGATCGCCGGCACGGTGATCGATTGCGGCGCGGGCGTGACGCGCTGCCGGCCCGGCGACCGGGTGATGGCGGCGCTGGATTGCGGCGGGTTCGCAGAGATCGCGAGCGCGGCGGAGACCGATGTCTTCGTGCTGCCCGAAACCATGGATTTCGTCACCGCCGCCGGCTTCCCGGTGGCCTATGGCACCTCGGAGATCGCGCTGGAGGCCTGCGGCC
>CAZTNV010000557.1:0-1604 GCA_964615535.1 uncultured Mycobacteriaceae bacterium
TGATGAACGGTGATGCGGGTGCCGTCGCGGGTCGCGGTCTCCTGGATCGCGATGGTGTCGGCGCCGTCGGGCACCGGCGCCCCGGTGAAGATGCGCACGCATTCGCCGGGCCGCACCGAACCGCCGAACGCGGCCCCGGCCGGCACCGCCGCAATCTCGGTCACGGTCGCCGGCACCCGGGCGACATCGGCGGCGCGTACGGCATAGCCGTCCATCGCGGAAAGCGCAGCACGGGGCTGGGTCAGCCGGGCGGCCAGGGGTTCCGCCAGCACCCGACCCAGCCCGTCGGACAGGCCGACGATCTCCGCCGGCAGGGGGACCGCCGCCGCCAGAATACGCCGTCGGGCCGCTTCGACCGAAATCATCAGGGCGCCTCGTAAGTCCCGGATTTGCCGCCGCTTTTGTGCAGCAGGCGGAGATCCCCGATGACCATGCCGCGATCGGCCGATTTGCACATGTCGTAGACCGTGAGGGCGGCAACCGCCACTGCGGTCAGCGCCTCCATCTCCACGCCGGTCCGCCCGGTGGTCGCGACCGTGGCTGTGATCTCGATGGCCGTGCCGTCGTCGGGACACTCAAAAGCCAGCTCGACCGAGCCGATCGGCAGCGGGTGGCAGAGCGGGATCAGCTCCGCGGTCTTCTTGGCCGCCATGATCCCGGCCAGACGCGCGACGCCCAGCACGTCGCCCTTGGCCGCGGCGCCGTCGCGGATCATGCGCAACGTTTCGGGCCGCATCGTCACCCGCGCGCCGGCCCGGGCCACCCGCCGGGTCTCGTCCTTGGCCGTGACATCGACCATGCGGGCGCCGCCCGCGGCATCGAAATGGCTGAACGGGCCAGGGCTGAACGGGCCAGGGCTGAAGGGGTCGGTCACGGTGCCGCGGCTCGCGCCGGTTCGGCGGTGGCGAGCAGGGCGCGGGTGGCCGCCGCAACGTCCGGCTGGCGCATCAGGCTCTCGCCGATCAGGAAGGTCGTCACGCCGATTGCGGCCATCCGAGCCAGATCGGCCGGACCGGACAGCCCGCTTTCGGCCACCGTGAGACGGTCGGCCGGCACCCGTGGCGCCAGCTCCTCCGTCACCTTCAGATCGACCGCCAGGGTCTTGAGATTGCGATTGTTGATCCCGATAAGATCAGAGTTCAGATGAAGCCCGCGCTCCAACTCGTTGAAATCATGAATTTCGACCAGCACGTCCATGCCCAGATGCCGGGCCGCGTCGGCCAGCTCGGCCGCCTGGGCGTCGGACACGGCGGCCATGATCAGCAGCACGCAATCCGCACCCAGCGCCCGCGCCTCATAAATCTGGTAAGGATCGAGCATGAAGTCCTTGCGCAGGCACGGCAATCCGACCGCGTTGCGGGCCTGCACGAGGAACTCGTCGCAACCCTGGAACCAGGGCTCGTCGGTCAGCACCGACAGGCAGTCGGCACCGCCCGCGGCATAGGCGCGGGCCAGGGATTCGGGGTCGAAATCCTGCCGGATCAGGCCCTTGGACGGCGAGGCTCGCTTGATTTCCGCGATCAGCCCGTACCGGCCGGCGGCCCGCGCCGCGCGCAGGGCGGCGGCGAAGGCGCGCGGCGCCGGGGCGGCCAGCGCGGCGCGCT
>CAZTNV010000558.1:0-1601 GCA_964615535.1 uncultured Mycobacteriaceae bacterium
GGGCGGCGTCGAGCTGCATCGTCCCGAGCTCGCGGATCAGCTCGAGGCATTCATCGCGCCGGGCCAGCAGCGCATCGACCGCCGCGCGCCGGGTCTCGTCGAGCCGCGGCCGGGCCCGCTCGATCGAGGTGAAGGCGCGGTGCGCCTGACCGGCGATATCCTCGATCAGCGCGGCCATGTCGGCCTCGGTCATCGGTTCCGGATCGAAGGCCGGATCGCCGGTTTCCAGAGCGAAGGCGCGGTGGAGTTCGGCCACGCGCTTGCCCATGACGCCGGCCCGTTGCAGGTAGATCGAGAACCGGTCGACCGGCTGCACGTCTTGCTGGCCGATGCCCAGCCGCAACTCCTCCAGCTCGCGCTTGAGGTAATCGAGGGTGTGGCTCCAGCCATCGCCCTGGTTGCGGACATAGCCTTGCAGCGCCGCGATCGCGGTCGGCGTGCCGTCCTCATCGACCCGCTCGATCGAGCCGAGCAGCGGGGCAATGTTCGGGTAATGCGCCACTTCGGTCAGGAAGCGACCGATCTCGATTTCCGGGTGGATGCCCGGCACCAGGCGGCGATAGAGCTTCAGCACCATCTTGTCGCCGATCAGGATCGAGGTGTTGCTCTGCTCGACCCTCATCCGGCTCACCGCGTCGCTCTCCTCCACGCCGATGCTCTCCAGCATCGAGCCGGGGATGAGGCGCACCGTGGCGCGCCCGGCGGGCCGTTCGCCGCCGTGCCGGATGCCCTGGACCAACGCCAGCGGGAAGCGCTCGTCGATCGTGGCGTCGGTCAGCGCCCCCAGCCGCGGGCCGCGGCGGACCAGGGCCAGCGTGTAGGGCAGCACCGGCGAGGAGGTGGTGGTGGCGACCGGGTCCCAGTTGATCGCCAGCGGCATCGAATAGTGCTGGATCTCCCGGCCGCCCCCGTGATCCGCCAGTTCGACCTCGACAATCGCCGCCAGCGCATTGCCGGCGCGGGGCGTCAGCTCGGCGGATTCGATGATGCGGGTGGCGGTGATGCGGCGGTCCTTGGCGCCGAACCAGCGCTGCTTGGGCAGATAGACCGGCAGCACATCGCGGCTGAGCTGATCGCCGACGCGGCCGGCGATCAGATCGTGCCAGCCATCGCGGATCACGAGAGTGACGAGATCGGGCATGGGCTCCGGTATCGGTTGGTGCCAGCGCGGCAGTTCCGCCTCGACCGTGAGCAGGAACCAGTAGAAACCATAGGCCGGCAGGGTCAGCAGGTAAGTGAGGTCGCCGACCGGCGGGAAGGTGCTGCCGCCGACCATCTCGACCGGGACGCGGCCCTTGTAGCGCGAGAGATCCAGCTCGACCGCCTGGGCCTGGCGCGACAGGTTGGCGACGCAGAGAATGCTTTCGTCCTGGTATTCGCGCAGATAGGCCAGGATCTTGCGGTTGCCGGGATAGAGGAAGGTCAGCGAGCCGCGGCCGAACGCCTTGCGCTGCTGGCGCACGCTCATCAGCCGCTTCATCCAGTTGAGCAGCGACGACGCGCTGCGCTGCTGCGCCTCGACATTGACCGCATCGAAGCCGTAGATCGGGTCCATGATCGGCGGCAGGAAGAGGCGCGCGGGATCGGCGCGCGAGAAGCCG
>CAZTNV010000559.1:0-1587 GCA_964615535.1 uncultured Mycobacteriaceae bacterium
CGCGCACATGACCAAGATCTGGAACGACGTGCAGGCGCTGCGTCAGCTGGGCTGGGCGTGATGACCACGATCCGGCCCGCAGTGGCGCGCGAGGGTCGCGCCGCCTCGGCATATCGGATCACGTCGGTGACGGAGGTGACGGATCGGGACGCGCTGGATGTGCTGATGTCGGAATACTACGGCGTCATCGTGGGCAGATTGAACGCCGCCGGCGTCCCGCACGGCTACACACCCGATGATCTCAAAGCCTCCTTCTGGCCCAACCTGCACAGGTTCCTGCCGCCGACCGGTCGGCTCATGCTGGTGCGCGATGCGGCGGATCGGCTGGTGGGCTGCGCGACCATGCACCGGATCCGTCCGGATGCGGGCGAGTTCAAACGGCTCTACATCCGTCGCGAAGCAAACGGCGCCGGGCTTGGCCGACGGCTCGTCATGGCGCAGATGGAGGCCGCGCGGTCGATGGGCTGGCGCCACCTTCTGGTGAACATCATCACGGGCAACAAGGAGAGCATCCGCATCTTCGAAGGCCTCGGATTTCGCTATATCGACCGCTACCCGGAATGCTCCGACCCGATCGAGGTCGACCGGTGGTTCGTCTACATGCAGCGCGATCTGACATGACGCGCTGGCGCATCCTGGCGCTGCTCTTTCTCGCCCGTGTCGGGGCCGGCTTCCAGTTTCAGACCATGGGGTCGGTCGGCAATGAGCTTTCGGGCGTGTTCGGCCTCGACAACGCCGAGATCGGCGTCATGGTCGGTCTGTTCATGGCGCCGGGCCTGTTGCTCGCCTTGCCGGCCGGATTTGCCGGCCGCTTCGTTTCGGATCGGATGCTGGTCGGCCTGGGGCTTGCGGCGCTGGCGCTGGGCGGAGCGCTTTCGGCTCTGGCGACGGCGCCCGTCGGCATCGGGACCGGTCGGGCGCTCTCCGGCGCCGGGTTCGTGATTGCGGGGCTCTATTTCACCAAGATGGTGGCGGACTGGTTCGACGGCCGCGAGATCGCCACGGCGATGAGCATCCTGGTGATGAGCTGGCCCTTCGGCATCGCCATGGGCCAGGTCGGGCACACCTGGCTGGCCGAGGTCCATGGCTGGCGCGCGCCCTTTGCCGTCGCCTCGGCCTGGTGCGCGGTGGCGGCCATCGCCGTCCTGACCCTATACCGTCCGCCGCATGACCCTCCCTCCCGCATCGCAAGCCGGATCAAGGGACTTTTGCCACGGGAATGGGGGCTGATCGTCCTGGCGGGCATCGCCTGGGGCGTGTTCAACGCAGGCTATGTCGTCTATCTCGGCTTCGGCCCCGGCATGCTCGCGGCGCAGGGAATGGGCGCGCTGGTCGCCGCCTCGGTGATCAGCGTCGGCAGCTGGCTGATGATCCTGTCGGGGACCGTCTGCGGCCGGATCGCGGACCGGTCCGGGCGGCGCGAGACGATCCTCGCGGTCTGCATGACGGGCGCGGTTCTGGCCCTGATGCTTCTGAGCCTGCCCGGCGCAGGGCTGGCGGCGAGCCTGCTCTTCGGCCTGGTTGGAATGGCGCCTGCCGGTGTGATCATGGCGCTGGCGGGTCAGGCCGTCCCGCCGGAGCGGCGGG
>CAZTNV010000560.1:0-1574 GCA_964615535.1 uncultured Mycobacteriaceae bacterium
CGGTGAAGATGGGCGTCAAGACCGCGTCGGGCACGCCGCGCGAATTCACCACCATCACCGTCACCGACGGCATCGCCATGGGCCATGCCGGGATGAAATCCTCGCTGGTGTCGCGCGAGATCATCGTCGATTCTGTCGAGGTCACCATGCGCGGCCATTGCTACGACGCCCTGGTCGGGCTGGCGGGCTGCGACAAGTCGCTGCCCGGCATGATGATGGCGATGGTCCGGCTGAACGTGCCGAGCGTGTTCATGTATGGCGGTTCGATCCTGCCGGGCCGGTACAAGGATCGTGACGTGACCGTGCAGGACGTGTTCGAGGCGGTCGGCTCGCATGCTACCGGCAAGATCTCGGATGCCGAACTGCATGAGCTGGAATGCGTGGCCTGCCCCGGCGCCGGTTCGTGCGGCGGCCAGTTCACCGCCAACACTATGGCCTGCGTGTCCGAGGCGATCGGGCTGGCGCTGCCCGGCTCGGCCGGCGCCCCGGCGCCCTATGAATCGCGCGACCAGTATGCCCTGGCCTCGGGCCGGGCGGTGATGGATCTGCTGGCCAGCGGGCTGCGGCCGCGCGACATCGTCACCCTGAAGTCCCTGGAGAACGCCGCGCGGATCGTGGCGGCCTCGGGCGGTTCGACCAATGCCGCGCTGCACCTGCCGGCGATAGCGCACGAGGCCGGGCTGGAGTTCGACCTGCACGACGTGGCGGCGATCTTCCGCTCGACCCCCTATATCGCCGATCTGAAGCCGGGCGGCCGCTATGTCGCGAAGGACATGTTCGAGGTCGGCGGCGTGCCGGTGCTGATGAAGGTGCTGCTGGACGGCGGCTATCTGCACGGCGACTGCCTGACCGTGACCGGACGCACCATCGCCGAAAACCTGGCCGATGTGGTGGTGCCCACCGGTCAGGACGTGATCCGGCCGCTGTCCGACCCGCTCAGCCCGACCGGCGGGGTGGTGGGCCTGCGCGGCAATCTGGCGCCGCAGGGTGCGATCGTGAAGGTCGCCGGGCTCAAGGTCCTGAAGTTCCGCGGCCCGGCGCGCTGCTTCGACTCGGAGGAGGCCTGTTTCGAGGCCGTCCAGCAGCGGCAGTATCGCGAGGGGGAGATCCTGGTGATCCGCTACGAAGGGCCGCGCGGCGGCCCCGGCATGCGCGAAATGCTGTCGACCACCGCGGCGCTCTATGGCCAGGGGATGGGCGACAAGGTGGCGCTGATCACCGATGGCCGGTTCTCCGGCGCCACCCGCGGCTTCTGCATCGGCCATGTCGGGCCGGAGGCGGCGGTCGGCGGTCCGATCGGATTGCTGCGCGACGGCGACGTGATCGCGATCGATGCGGACGCCGGCACCCTGGCGGTCGAGCTGCCCGATGAGGAGCTGGCGGCCCGGCGCGCGCAATGGCAGCCGCGGCAGCACGATTTCCAGTCGGGCGCCCTGTGGAAATACGCCCAGCAGGTCGGCGACGCCGAAAAGGGCGCCGTAACCCATCCCGGCGGGCGGGCGGAAACGCATGTCTACGCGGATATCTGACGGTCCGGTTCCGGTCAGCTGGGCGACGGCGACACCGCCGGTGCC
>CAZTNV010000561.1:0-1573 GCA_964615535.1 uncultured Mycobacteriaceae bacterium
GGCGGTCGTCGCCGCGATCCTCTACCTGATGCGGCGGTCGCGGGTGTTTTGAGCGTTACGGTACGCGTACGCGTCTGCGGAAAGAGCGATTCAACACCAAGGACAAGAAGGACCAGAACGTAGTGCGCTCGGTGGCCCGCGCGGACTTCCGATCAGGGTCGGCACTGGTACGTCTCCGTCCGGACACGCGGCCGCCGGCGCGAAATCGACGGGCGCGCAGATCCGCCCAATGCGCGCGCCGGGACCGCGCTTTGCCATCGCTTGTGTGATCCGGGATCTTGTGCGATGGTGTTGCTCAATCGCCATGATATGTCGCGCCTTGCAAGGGGAGCACGATGCTCTGGTTGGCACGCGCCATCGGCGTGCTTGCGGCACTGGGGCTGATCTGGCTGGGTCTGCTGCTGAGTGAATGGGTGCCGATAGCGACCGATGAGGAACGGGCTGCGCTGGCGGCTTTCGAGCAACCCCAGGCCCAAGTCACCGGCGAGCGCAATGCCGCGGAATTCTTGCGACTGTTCGAGTATGTCCTGAGTCCGGAGGAGTTGGCCGAGGTCAGCGCGATAGATCAGGCCAGCCTGGCAACGCTCACCCGTCCGGAGGAGGCGTTCCAGTTCCAGAGCCACGCCGAGGGGCGCTACGCGACACTGCCGCCGCTTGAGTCGGCGGATTGGCATTGTTCGCCGAGTGGCAGGGAGGCCGGACGCGATTGCCTGGATGCGGTCCGCTCTAACGAGAGCGCCGCGCGCGAGTTGCTCGCCGAGCAGGCAGCCCGGCTGCAGAAGGAAATGACTCTGGCTGACTTCGATCATCTCGACATGCACCCGTCAGTATTCTTCGTACATGGCACTGGACTGCGCCACGCTGGAGTCCTGGTGGCTATCGCCGCGGCAATCGCGCATATCGATGGGCAGACCGAAGCGGCGTTGGGTCGTTTATGTACACATGCGTCGGCATGGCGCCGCTTGCAGGGCAACGGCAACAGTGTGGTCAACCAGATGCTCGGCGCGGCGGCGATCACCAGACTTCTGCGCATGACCGCCGAGATTCAAGCCGAGGCACCCGAATTCCATCCGCAGAGCTGCCAGGATGCGTTCCGTCCACTGACGGATCGGGAATTGCAGATGTGTACGGTGATGCGCGGCGAATCCGATCGCCTGAGATTGTCGATCCTGGCGCCTGGACAAGATGGGCTGAGCTGGTGGGACGATGTCAGCGATCGAATGTTCAACCGACGGCACACAGTGGCGCGCCTGGCCCTTCCGCTGGCCTGGTACTGCCAGGACGGCCATGCCGAACGGGTGAGTCTGCGCAGCGCCAAGCCCGCACCGCCCGACCGGCGCTGCTCGTTCTGGCAACGGGCGAGCAATCCTTCAGGCTGCATTCTTGCCGACATCGCCAGTCCGACCCATGACCAATACTACCTTCGCACGCTCGACCTGGATGCGCGGCTGCGGCTGTATCAGACGGCGCGCTGGATTACGCAATCGGGCAAGGATCCCGCGGCCGCGCTGGCCGAGCTGCCGGCGGAGATGCGCAGCCCGGAGCATCAGTTCAGCATCGACTCCGATGGGCG
>CAZTNV010000562.1:0-1572 GCA_964615535.1 uncultured Mycobacteriaceae bacterium
TCGCCGCAGATGTAAGCCCCGCCGCCGCGGTGCACGATCACATCGAAATCATAACTCGTCCCGCAGGCGTTCTTCCCGATCAGGCCGGCGGCATAGGCCTCAGCCACGGCCGCCATCAGCACCTTGGCCTCGGCGATATATTCGCCGCGGATATAGATGAAGGCCGCCCGCGCCCGCATGGCAAAGCCGGCGATCAGGGCGCCTTCGATCAATTTGTGCGGATCGTGGCGGATGATCTCGCGGTCCTTGCAACTGCCAGGTTCGGACTCGTCGGCGTTCACCACCAGATAGCTCGGCCGATCCGGATTGGGCGTCTTGGGCATGAAGCTCCACTTCATCCCCGTCGGGAAGCCCGCGCCGCCGCGCCCGCGCAGGCCGCTGGCCTTGATCGCATCGATCAGCGCATCAGGGCCGGGTTCCAGCAGCGCCTTGGTATCGGCCCAATCGCCGCGCTTTTTCGCAGCATCCAGCGTCCACGGCTGAAAGCCATAGAGATTGGTGAAGATGCGATCCTTGTCGGCCAGCATCAGTGCTGCTCCACCAGATCGAAACGGCGCTCGATCCGATCCAGCCGCGATTCAACCCGGTCCATGCGCTTGTTCATGCCTGCCATGCTGACCTCGACGGTCGCAATCCGCGCTGACATGGAGGCCTGGCCTTCTTCCAGCACAATCAGCCGTGTCTTGATGTCGGCAACATCAAGCTCCAGCTTGTCGAAGCGTGTGTTGAGCCGGCGGAAATGCTCGCCGATAAAATCGAGTATCTCTGACTCAGCCATCACACCAACTCCTTCAGCGTCGTCGGGCCGCCGGCCGGACACGAGGCGGTGCGCCCGGTCTGGCTGCCCGGCACTGGCGTCTCGCCGCGCTCCAGCGCATCGAGTATCGCACGCATGTTGTCCGCCGTCAGGTCTTCATAATTGTCATCGTTGATCTGCACCATGGGCGCGTTGGCGCAGGCGCCCAGACACTCCACTTCGGTCAGCGTGAAAAGGCCATCGGGCGTGGTCGCGCCCTTCTTCAAGCCCTTGTCCTTGCAGGCCTGCATGATCGCATCGCTGCCGCCCAGTAGGCACGGCGTGGTGCCGCACACCTGCACATGGAAGCGGCCCACCGGCTTCAGATTGTACATGGTATAGAAGCTGGCGACTTCATAGGCGCGGATATAAGGCATGCCGATCAGGCGGGCCACAAACTCGATCACCGGCACCGGCAGCCAGGCCACGCCGGTTTCATCGCGGACCTGATATTGCGCCAGCCAGAGCAGCGGGATGATCGCGCTGGCCTGCCGGCCGGGCGGATACAGGCCGATGATGCGCTCGGCTTTGGCCGCGTTCTCGGCAGTCCAGGTAAAGATGGAAAAATCACTCATTTCGGCGTCTCAGGAGCAGGATCGGGAGCAAGCGCCGAGCCTTCGCGCGGCGGCGCCGGGATATTGTTGCGGGTTTCGCGCACGATTTGCAGTTGGGCCTTGTCGCCAGACTGCCCGACTTCGCCGAGAACCACCCGCGATGCCTTTTCGCCCTCGGCGCACATCCATGCCGAGATCACACCCCCCGACGGATTGGAATAG
>CAZTNV010000563.1:0-1570 GCA_964615535.1 uncultured Mycobacteriaceae bacterium
GACGAGGTGCGCGGGCTCGCCACCATCGCCGGCCACTACCGCGACCCAGAGGGCGATCTCGAATGGCTGACCGAGGAAGGTCTCGCCGCCCGTAAGGCGCAGGGCGAGGCCGCCAAGTCGAAGTTCGAAGCGACCGGCGAAGTCGATTACGTCAAGGCCGTCGACCAGACAGACATGAATGTCGGCATGCCCGGCGAGTTCGTCTGGGCCTGGTATCAGCCCTGGGCCGACCGCGGCCAGTGGGAGAACCGCTACGCGGTGATGAGCGACGCCGACCTGCTAGCCTACGACTCGATTGGGGCCGCCCGCCAGCTCACTGCACCCTGGCTGATGATCCATGGCGACAACTGCTTCATCCCATCCGCGGCCCGCCGCCACTTGGAGGCCGTGCCGGAGACGACGAAGACGAAGGTGATCTGGGACGAGACCCCTCATCTGGCCTATTACGACCAGCCCAACGCCATCGACCGCGCGACCGAAGAAGTCGTCAACTGGTTCCGGGCCCCTTAGGCAGCTAGCACTTACCCCATAAGCCGGCCGATGCACATTCCGCGCTCCGGCCTCTGAAAGGAACCCAAACCATCTCACACATCTCAGGCAAGACGGCCATCGTCACCGGCGCCAGCCGCGGGATCGGAGAGGCAACCGCTCGGCGTCTCGCCGCCCTCGGCGCCCATGTGGTCGCAGCCCGAAGCCATGCACGGATCGAGGCCGTCGCGGCAGAGATCGCCGCCGCCGGTGGCGCGGCCACGGCCATCGCTTGCGATGTGGCGCCAGCCGGGGACGTCGCCGCTGTCATCGACGCGGCGGTGTCGCGCACGGGCCGGCTCGACATCCTTGTCAACAACGCGGGGCTGATCGATCCGATCGTGCGGCTCGCCGACAGCGATCCCGGCGCCTGGTCGGCGGTTATCGACGTGAACCTGAAGGGGGTCTACCACGGTTTGCGCTTCGCTATCCCTGGGATGCTGGCGCGTGGCGGTGGCACCATCATCAACATCAGTTCCGGCGCGGCCACCGGCGCACTGGAAGGCTGGAGCCACTATTGCGCGACCAAGGCCGCCGTCCTGTCGCTGACACGCTGCGCGGACAAGGAATACCGCGACCGGGGCATCCACGTGATCGGCCTCAGCCCCGGCACCGTCGCGACAGAGATGCAGGCACAGATCCGCGCCTCACGCATCGACCCGGTCAGCCAGCTCGACCCCTCGGCGCATATCGCGCCGGACTGGGTGGCAAAGGCCATCGGCTATCTCTGCTCGCCGGCCGCCGACGCCCATCGCGGACAGACTTCTCGCTGAAGACCGAGGCCGGACGAGCGGAGATGGGTCTGGTTTCGGGACTTGATTTCATTGCTGCCCACCAACAGGTTCAGCGGCGCGCCAGCACGGTTATGCGGGGACTGCATCATGCTAATCCTGCGCGGTCAGAGTTTTGCAATACCCCTCACAAATGCTGCGTGGGTCACGAATGGCCGGTCCGGTGTGCCTCGTCTGTTCGGCCGGCCGTCCGCTTTGGGCCGACTGCGGTCTGCCACGAATCGCTGGCGTCGTGGCACGAACTTGCCCCG
>CAZTNV010000564.1:0-1545 GCA_964615535.1 uncultured Mycobacteriaceae bacterium
GCGATCGGCCAAGACAGAACTTTTGCAGAACCTGCCTTGCCTGGATAGGGAAACACTCATGATTTGGACAGCGCTTTGCGCACGCTGCAATGCAGCCGTGCTGTCTCCTAAGCTCATATAAACGTCAATAAAGGTCCTCAGCATCACAGCTTGCCTATGGCGGGCTTCTAGCGAGTCAGGTGCATTCAAGACAAGATTATCAAACAAAGACTCCGATGTCTGCAATATATCTCGGACTGTGCTTGCGGATATTCCCGCCAGAGGAGCAATACGCTCTGCCAGCCCAACCACTAAAAAATCTGTGGACCGGATTGCAATCTCAAGGCGTTCCCTTGCTGTCTCTTGTGCTTTTATTGCCATATAAAGGCTCACCGAAAGGCCTACTGCCAGAATTGAGATAGTACAGATAAACCCACTCCAGACCCATTTTCGGGTGTTCTGCCTGAATTCCGAGGCCCTCCAGAACGCCTCCTCCAGCGCCGTCATGTCGTGCCCGGCGCGCCGGTGGAACTGGCGCAGCAGATCCAGCGCCGGGCGGCGCCACAGCAGGCCGGCGGGGCGGCGCGCCGCGTCCCACTCCGCCGCCGCGGCGGCCAGTCTGCGGTGGAACCGCAGATCGTCGCGCGCCACGGCCAGCCAACCCTGCAGCGTGGCCCAGTGGTCGAACAGCGCCTCGTGGGTGACCTCGGCGGTCGTCTGGTCCGCCGCCGGCCGGTCGGTGCGGCCGGGCGCGGCCGCCAGCGTCACCAGCCGGGCGTCCTTCGCCGCGAACACCCGCAGCACCGCCAGCACCCGCTCGGGCGCCTCGCCCCGCGCCACGATCGCGGCCAGCGCCACCCGGCGGCGGGTGTCGCGCGCGCCCTCGCCCAACTGCACCATGGCCAGGAAGGCGCGCCGGGCGATCAGGCGATCGGGCTCGGACAGCGTGCCGTAAAGCCGTTCCGCCTCCGCCGCCAGCGCCCCGCCGACGCCGCCCAGCGCCCGCACCGTGTCCGCCGCCGGCGTGCCCGCGGCCATGCCCTCCCAGATCCGGGTCAGCACGAATTGCAGCAGCGGCAGCGCGCCGTCCCGCCCCGCCGTCTCCTCGATCAGCCGGTCGATCACGGCCGGGTCGATCGGATGGTCGGCGCGCGCCGCCGGCAGGGCGATCGCCTCGCGCAGCTCGTCACGCCCCAGCGCCGGCACGATCACCCCGCGGTCGGCGATCGCCCGGTTGAGCGCCGGATGGGCGATGGTCGCGCCCAGGAAATCGCTGCGCATCGCCGCGACAACGGTCACCCGCCCCGCCGGATCGGCAGCGGCATGGAGCAGCGTGGCGACGAAGGCGGCCCGGTCGCCCTCGTCCTCGCACAGCGAATAGGCCTCCTCGAACTGGTCGACCAGCACGATCAGCGGCCGCCGGTCGATCCCGGGCAGCAGATCGGCCAGGAAGCACAGCCCGTCCCATTCGCCCGAATCGCCCGCGAGGCGCAGCCGCCGCTCGAACTCGTCGGTCTTGTCCGCCGGGGTGGCGTCGCCGGTGGCGATTCGCGCCAGCACCAGCGC
>CAZTNV010000565.1:0-1536 GCA_964615535.1 uncultured Mycobacteriaceae bacterium
AGCCGGCCGCCGCAATTGATCCGGATGCCCTGCGCGCCCATCCGCATGGCGTTCTGCACCGCACGCTTCATCGCGCGGCGGAACGCCACCCGGCGCTCCAACTGGTTGGCAATGTTTTCGGCGATCAGCTTGGCATCGATTTCCGGCTTGCGGATTTCCACGATGTTGAGGCTGACCTCGCCGCCGGTCATCCTGGCCAGATGCTGGCGCAGCTTCTCGATATCGGCGCCCTTCTTGCCGATCACGACGCCGGGCCGTGCGGTGTGGATGGTCACCCGCGCCCGCTTGGCCGGCCGCTCGATCACGATCCGGCTGATCCCGGCCTGGGCCAGACGCTTGAACAGGTACTCCCGGATCTTCAGATCCTCGTGCAACTGGCTGGCATAGTCGCGGGTGGCAAACCAGCGCGAGTCCCAGGTCCGGTTGATGCCGAGCCGGAGGCCTATCGGATTGACTTTCTGACCCATGATTTACGCCGCCTCCTCGCGCTCGCGCACGATCACCGTCAAGTTCGACCACGCCTTTTCGATCCGGCCGACCCGGCCGCGGGCGCGGGCCGAAAACCGCTTCATCACCAGACCCTTGCCGACATAGGCCTCGGCCACGTAGAGCCGGTCGACATCGAGCTGGTGGTTGTTCTCGGCATTGGCGATCGCCGATTGCAGCACCTTCTTGACGTCGTGCGCGATCCGCCGCTTGGAGAAGGTCAGATCGGCCAGCGCCGTATCCGCCCGCTTGCCGCGAATCATCTGGGCGACCAGGTTCAGCTTGCGCGGGCTGGTCCGGATGGTCCGGCCGATCGCCATAGCCTCGTTCTCGGCCACCCGCCGCGGCGCCTCCGGCTTGCCCATGGCTACTTCCTCTTCGCCTTCTTGTCGGCCGCGTGGCCGTAATAGGTCCGGGTCGGCGAGAACTCGCCGAACTTGTGCCCGATCATCTCCTCGGTGACGTTGACCGGCACGTGCTTCTTGCCGTTGTGAACGCCGAAGGTGAGGCCGACGAAGGACGGCAGGATCGTGGAGCGGCGCGACCAGATCTTGATGACCTCGTTGCGGCCGGACTCGCGGACCTTGCCCGCTTTCCTCAGAACATGCGGGTCGACGAACGGACCCTTCCAGGCAGACCGAGACATCAGCCGTCCCCCTTACTTCCGCCGCGCATGGCGCGAGCGGACGATGAACTTGTCGGTCGCCTTGTTGGAGCGCGTGCGCCGACCCTTGGTCGGCTTGCCCCAGGGAGTGACCGGGTGACGGCCGCCCGAGGTGCGGCCCTCGCCGCCGCCATGCGGGTGGTCGATCGGGTTCATCGCGACGCCGCGAACCACGGGACGCTTGCCCTTGAGCCGGATGCGGCCGGCCTTGCCGAAGTTCTGGTTCGAGTGGTCGGCGTTCGAGACCGCGCCCACCGTCGCCATGCACTCCTGCCGCACGATCCGCAGCTCGCCCGAGGAGAGGCGCAGCTGCGCATAGTCCCCGTCGCGGCCGACGAACTGCGCGTAGTTGCCGGCCGAGCGCGCGATCTGCCCGCCCTTGCCCG
>CAZTNV010000566.1:0-1523 GCA_964615535.1 uncultured Mycobacteriaceae bacterium
CTGACCTGCGAGCCGCTCCGCGCCGAGTCGAGCTCGACCCGGTAGACCGCCCGATGCGATGCGACCTCGATCGCCGCAGCCGGCCGGCCGGTGGTCGCGATCAGCACGGCGCCGAGCGCCAGGACCACCAAACGCTCGGAAAACCTGACTCTAGCCAAAGACCAGCTCCGCTTCTGACCTGCACGGGTCGGGGACATTGCACCCCGGACCGATCAGGTGTGGCGAACAATGGGACCTGTCCAGGGAGGCGGCGCGGTTGTACCGGCCCCGGCCCGTCCGGCGAAAGCGCGTCAGACCGCCACCTTGCCCGCCGGCTTGGGCAGGTCGAGCCGGATGTGCAGCTCGCGCAGCCGGGCCGGCTCGACTTCGGCCGGCGCGCCCATCAGCAGGTCCTCGGCGCGCTGGTTCATCGGGAAGGCGATGACCTCGCGGATGTTCGGCTCCTCGGCCAGCAGCATGACGATTCGATCGATGCCCGGCGCCGAGCCGCCATGCGGTGGCGCGCCGAACCGCAACGCCGACAGCATGCCGCCGAACCGTTCCTCCAACTGCGCCGCGGTGTAGCCGGCGATCTCGAACGCCTTGACCATGATTTCGGGCAGATGGTTGCGAATCGCGCCGGAGGACAGTTCCACCCCGTTGCACACGATGTCGTACTGGTAGGCCTTGATCGACAGCGGGTCCCGCGTTTCCAGTGCCTCCAGCCCGCCCTGGGGCATCGAGAACGGGTTGTGGCTGAAATCGATCCGGCCGGTTTCCTCGTTCAGCTCGTACATCGGAAAATCGACGATCCAGCAGAACTCGAACCGGTCGCGGTCGATCAGCCCCATCTCCTCGCCGATTTTCGTGCGGGCCAGCCCGGCCATCTTTTCCACGCCCGGTTTGACGTCACAGACGAAGAACACGGCGTCGCCGTCGGCCAGCCCGGCCAACTCGCGCAGCGCCGCCTGGGCCGGCTCGGGAACGAATTTGGCGATCGGCCCCTTCCCGGCCCCGGCCTCGAACAGGATGTAGCCGAGACCGGGCGCGCCCTGCTCCTGCGCCCAGGCATTCAGCTTGTCGAAGAAGCTGCGCGGCCGGTTCGCCACCTGCGGCGCCCGGATCGCACGGACCACGCCGCCGCGCGCGATCACGCTCTTGAACGCACGGAACTCGACATCCGGCCGCTCGAACACCGCGGTGACATCGGCGATGACCAGCGGATTGCGCAGATCGGGCTTGTCGGTGCCGTAGCGCAGCATGGCATCGGCATAGGCGATACGCGGAAAGGGCGGCGGGCTGGCCGGCTTCTTCGTACCTGTGAAACCCCCGAACTCGTCGAACACGCCGTGCAGCACCGGCTCGATCGCGGCGAACACGTCGTCCTGGGTGACAAAGCTCATCTCGAAATCGAGCTGGTAGAACTCGCCGGGCGAGCGGTCGGCGCGGGCGTCCTCGTCGCGAAAGCACGGCGCGATCTGGAAGTAGCGATCGAAGCCGGCGATCATCAGGAGCTGCTTGAACTGCTGCGGCGCCTGCGGCAG
>CAZTNV010000567.1:0-1520 GCA_964615535.1 uncultured Mycobacteriaceae bacterium
CGCGATCTCCAACCCGCTGCTGGACGACGTGTCGATGAAGGGCGCGCGCGGCGTGCTGATCAACATCACCGGCGGGCTCGACATGACCCTGTACGAGGTCGACGAGGCGGCCAACCAGATCCGCGACCAGGTCGATCCCGATGCCAACATCATCTTCGGCTCGACCTTCGACGAGAGCATGCAGGGCCGCATCCGGGTCTCGGTGGTCGCCACCGGCATCGATCTGGAAGCCCAGCATATGCCCCGGCCGAATGCCGGTTCGGCCCCGGTCAGCCTGATCAGCGACCGCCTGCGCCCGTCGGGCAACGGCAACACCATTCCGGTCAAGCCGAATGGCGGACCGGACGGCGGCACGCGGGCCGAGCCGCCGCGCGTGCCGGTGCCGGAGCCGGAACCCGCGATTGCCGCCGCGGCGATCCATCAGCCGGCCGCGGACCAGGCTGCCGCGGCGCATTTCGGCGCCGAGACGCCGGCGCGGCCGCGTCCGACCGCGGTGCCCCCGCGTGGCGGCGACCGGCGCGACGGCTTCGGCGGCCCCGGGGTGGTGCAGGGTGCCGGCCGGCCGGGACCCGCGACCTATCGCTCGGCCGATCCCTTTGGCGACGCCGAGGACGGCCCCGCCGCCGATCCGGTGCGCAAGCGCAGCCCCGGCCTGTTCCGGCGGATGACCGGCCTGCTCACCGGCGAGGACGACCAGGCGCCGGCCGCCGCGCCGGCCCCGCGGCCCCAGCCGCCGCGCGGCCAGGAGCCGGTGCGCGCCCAGGCGGCGCCGCAGCGGTTCGCCACCGTCGATAATGCGGGCAGCCCGCCGCTGCCGCGGCACGAGGAGGATGCGCTCGACATCCCGGCATTCCTGCGCCGGCAGGCCAACTAAAACTGGAGGCCGCGCCACTAATATCGCGAGTCGGCCTGGTAACAAACCGTAACAAAGATTGATTTGTGGGCTTCCGGAGATGCGGCTATGCATCTCCTGAAGCCTTCTTTTTTGCCCCACGGGGCAGTTTGCTGAAACTTCGAAATCAATCGGATCGAGTAATTCCTGGATGTCTAGAGATTGGAGCCAGCCGCGCGCGGCATTCGACCGGGGACAGCGCCAGTCGGCAGCGCAGAAGACGCTGAAATCCTCGATCCATTGTTCCGGTGTCGGTCTGCATTCCGGCCAGCGGGTGCGGATGACACTGAAGCCGGCCGAGGTCAATACCGGGATCGTCTTCGTGCGCAGCGATGCGCCGGGCGACCGCCGGGTGATTCCCGCGATGTGGGACCGGGTGTGCGACACCAATCACTGCACGGTGATCGGCAACGGCCACGGCGTGACGGTCGGCACCATCGAGCATCTGATGGCGGCGTTGAACGGCTGCGGCGTCGACAACGCGGTGATCGTGCTGGACGGGCCGGAAGTGCCGGTGATGGACGGCAGCGCCGCGCCCTTCGTGTTCCTGATCCAGTCTGCGGGGGTCGTCGAACAGGCGGCGGTCGCTGCGCCAGTTCAGCAGGATCGCGCCGAAGCTGAACACGCT
>CAZTNV010000568.1:0-1516 GCA_964615535.1 uncultured Mycobacteriaceae bacterium
CCTCAACTGGGACGGCAAGCTTCGTATTTCGCCCTATCGTCTGCATCCGGACTACTCGGTTTCGGCGAAGGATATCGACCCGCGCGGCCTGAAGGTCGTCGGCCTCGACCGCGTGGTCGCCGGAACGGTTACGGATCTTTGGGTCGACACGGCCGAGGCGATCATCCGCTATCTCGAAGTGGAGCTGGCTGGCTCAGGGGTGCATGTGCTGCTGCCGGTTCCGTTCTGCAACATCTCGAAGGCCCGCAAGCGTGTCGAGGTGGATGCCGTCAAGGCCGAACATTTCGCCCATGTGCCGCGCACCAAGTCACCTGACCAGATCACCCGGCTCGAGGAAGACATGATCAGCGGCTACTATGGCGGCGGTACGCTCTACGCCACGCCGGCCCGCCAGGAGCCCTGGCTGTGATCAAGCTGCATGACGAAGAAGAAGAAGGCGGGGGCGAGCCCGTTCGTGGTCTCCCCCAGGACTTGCCGGAGGGCGAGCAGCTTCTCTGGCAGGGCAGCCCGGGCACGCTGGCCTTTGCCATCCATGCCTTCCACATCCGCTTCGTGCTTGGCTATTTCGTGCTGGCGACCAGCTGGCGCCTCGCCAACCTCGAAACGGCTGGCGCGACCGGCCTCGAGATGACCCGCGTGGCGATCAATTCCGGGATTGGCGCCGCAGCGGGTCTCGGCCTGCTGTTCCTGATCGCCTGGCTGATGGCGCGGGCGACGATCTACACCATCACCTCCAAGCGTGTCGTCTTCCGCTACGGCGTGGCGATCCGCAAGTATATCAACCTTCCCTTCGACCAGATCGCCTCGGCGGACCTGCGCCGCTATGGCAAGGGCAAGGGCGATGTCGTGCTGAAACTGGAAGCGACGGGCGGGCTGGGATACCTGCGCCTCTGGCCGCATGTGCGCCCCCTGCGGATGAATCGGCCGCAGCCGATGCTTCGCGGTCTCGGCGATGTCGACACGGCGGCGCGCAAGCTCGCTTCGGCGATCACCGCCCATGCGCCGAACCGTGTGAAACTGTCGCCGGCGCCGGCGCCGGACCGTGCGCCCGTGCAGGCGCCCGGCATCGCCGCCCGCGCCACCTGAGGACCAGACCCATGACCGAAGCGCCGATGACCAATCCCGCCCACAACCATGATCTGCACCCGCCGCGCCATCTGCTGATGGCGATCGGCGCGCTGATCCTGTTCACGCTGATCGGCGTTGGCGCAACGCAGCTCTCCGGCGCCGGTCATGTCACCAACTGGCGCGCACTCTCGGTCGAATCCCTGCCGCTGATCTTCGAGGACGGCGCCGATGGCAGCATCGTCGTCACCGATCCGGCCACCGGCGCGCTGCTGCGCACATGGGAGCCGGCCACCGGCGGATTCGTGCGCACCGCGATGCGCTCGCTGGCCCTTCAGCGCCGCCAGATGGGCATCGGCTCCGGCCCCGCCTTCGTCCTGCATCGCACCGAGAATGACAAGCTGATCATCGAAGATCCCGAGACCGGGGAATGGGTCAGCCTCGACGCGTT
>CAZTNV010000569.1:0-1513 GCA_964615535.1 uncultured Mycobacteriaceae bacterium
CCGGCATCATCGTCGGGGTGATCGCCCTGACCGGCGTCGGTGCGCGGTTCTCCTCCATGCTGCTGCAAGTGGCCGAACACAGCCAATTGCTGGCCATGCTGTTTGCCATGTGCATCGCGATCCTGCTCGGCATGGGCATGCCGACCACGGCGGCCTATGCGGTCGCCGCCTCGGTGGTGGCGCCGGGCCTGATTCAGTTGGGCATTCCGGTGCTCACCGCCCATTTCTTCGTGTTCTACTTCGCGGTGATTTCGGCTATCACGCCGCCGGTGGCCCTGGCCTCCTATGCCGGCGCGGCGATCGCCGGGGCCGACCCGATGCGAACCTCGGTGACCTCGTTCAAGCTGGGCTTGGCCGCATTCATCGTGCCGTTCATGTTCTTCTACAGCCCGGCGATGCTGATGCAGGGCAGCACCTTGGAGGTCATCCATGTCGTGATCACCGCGACGATCGGCATCTATCTGCTGGCGGCGTCGGTGCAGGGCTGGTTCATGGGCCGGCTGAACCCAATCCTGCGGGCGGTGTTGCTGGTCGCCGCGCTGTCGCTGATCGAGGGCGGCTGGATGACCGACCTGATCGGCATCGGCCTCGCCACCGCGGCCGGGCTCTACCAGCGTGCAATGGTGGCCCGGCAACCGCAGGCCGCCGAGTAGGGCAAATCGGCGGTCAGGTTTTGGGTTGCGGCCATCTCAACGGCCGCAACCTTTTTCCTGGGGCCGTTGCCCGCGCCAAACGCCACGACCTGGCAAGCCGGTCCTATACCCCCGCCCCCGCCATCATGGCCGGCTCGACCGCGACCTGGGCGACGATGTAGGCGATGATGGCGTCGACGCATTCATCGACTGTGCAATGCGCCGTGTGGACCACCAGTTCCGGTGTTTCGGGCGCCTCGTAGGGGGCCGAGACACCGGTGAAGCCGGAGATTTCCTCGCTGCGGGCCTTGCGGTAGAGCCCCTTGGGGTCGCGTTGCTCGCAGGTTGCCAGATCGGCCTTGATGTAGATCTCGTGAAAGCCGCCGGGGGCGGCAGCCCGCGCCCGTTCGCGATCGACGCGGTAGGGCGAGATGAAGGCGGTGATCGCGATGATCCCGGCATCGGCCATCAGCGCCGCAACCTCCCCGACCCGGCGGATGTTTTCGGCGCGGTCCTCCGGCGAGAAGCCGAGATCGGCATTGAGGCCGCGGCGGATATTGTCGCCGTCCAGCACATAGACCTGATGGCCGCGGGCGAACAGCCGCTGCTCGACGCGCATCGCCAGAGTGGATTTGCCCGCCCCGGACAGGCCGGTGAACCAGATCACGGCGCCGCGGTGGCCGTTGCGCCACGCCCGCGTCTCCGTATTCGTCAGGTGATCGACCTCGGTGACATTGGTCGATTTGGGCTGCGACAGCCGGCGCCGGTCCGGATAGCCGTCCATCCCGACGACGCCGCCGCCGACCGTGTCGAAGCCTTCGACCAGCGCGAACCGGCCGGTCGCAGGGTTGGTGCGATAATCGTCCAGCGCCAGCAGATCG
>CAZTNV010000570.1:0-1511 GCA_964615535.1 uncultured Mycobacteriaceae bacterium
GTCGTCGCCAGCATCATCGAGTAGGCCGGCATCATCGAATAGGCCGGCATCATCGAATAGAACAGACGGCCAGCCCGCCGGTGCCGGACGCGAATCGGGCAGGACGCGGATCGGGCGAGAGCGGCAAAGCCCGTCGCGCATCCCGGCCGCGGCATCCGGCCGCACCTGCCGCCGCTTCGCTGCGTCTGCGGGCCCCTGCCTCGGCAGCGGGTCCGCCGGGCGCGCCTCGCCCTGCGATTTTTCTGTTGCGTGCCGGTTCGGAACCGGCTAACAGAACGATCCGCCTTGCACCGCAAGGCGGCATACCGAGATATTGCCCGCTGCCTGCATCAAGTCCGCCATGACCGTGCAGCCCGGAGGAGTGTAGCTCAATCGGTAGAGCACCGGTCTCCAAAACCGGGTGTTGTGGGTTCGAGTCCCGCCACTCCTGCCATGCGGCGTGTTTGGACCGCATGTTTGGACCCATGTTCGGATCGTGGAAAGCGTAACGGATGGCCAAAGTCAATCCAATCGAATTCACGCGGCAGGTGCGCCAGGAGGTCTCGAAGGTCACCTGGCCGAGCCGCAAGGAAACCGGCATCACCACGGCGATGGTGTTCGTCTTCGTGACGATCATGGCGATCTTCTTCCTGCTGGTCGACCAGGCATCGGCATTCATCGTGCGGACCATTCTCGGCATGGGGGCACTGGGGTGACGCATCGCTGGTATGTGATCAACGTCTATTCGGGGTTTGAAAAGAAGGTTGCCCAGGGCATCCGGGACCAGATCGAACAGAAGGGCCTGGAGGAATTTTTCACCGAGATTTCGGTTCCGACCGAGGAGGTCATCGAGGTCCGTCGCGGCCAGAAGATCAACACCGAGCGGAAATTCTTTCCCGGCTACGTGCTGATCAAGATGGATCTGAACGACGACACCTGGCATCTGGTGCGGAATACGCCCAAGGTCACCGGTTTTCTGGGCGCGCGCGGCAAGCCCCAGCCGATCAGCGACGCCGAGGCCGACCGCATCCTGCGTCAGGTCCAGGAGGGCATCGACCGGCCCAAGCCGTCGGTAACCTTCGAGATCGGCGAGCAGGTGCGGGTCTGCGACGGGCCGTTCACCTCGTTCAACGGCACCGTGGAGGAGGTCGACGAGGAGCGGTCGCGGCTCAAGGTGGCGGTGTCGATCTTCGGCCGCGCCACGCCGGTCGAGCTGGAATACGCGCAGGTGGAGAAAGTCTGAACCGGCGGGCGGGGCAGGATCGCTGCCCGTTCCGCCGTCAACCCAGCGGGAGGTCGTCCGGCCGAAGGCCCGGCCGGAGCCGTACCGCGCCCCTTGGCACCGCAGGGTCTTCGGTCCCTGCCGGTACTCAAGGTCTGAAAGAGAAGGGCAATGGCAAAGAAAATCGTCGGCTACGTCAAGCTCCAGGTCGGAGCGGGTTCGGCCAATCCGTCGCCGCCGATCGGCCCGGCATTGGGCCAGCGCGGCCTCAACATCATGGAGTTCTGCAAGGCGTTCAACGCCCAGACCC
>CAZTNV010000571.1:0-1158 GCA_964615535.1 uncultured Mycobacteriaceae bacterium
TTGCGCAGCAGGTTCTTGTTGAACGGCATCTCCTCGTGCGTTTCTTCGCGGCGATCGAGATGCGGCTCCTCGAAATTGACAAACAGGCGGAGCTGGTCCTGGAGAATCCGGGCGGCCAGCGCCACCGCATCCTCCGGCGTCACCGCGCCGTTGGTCTCGACGGTCAGCGACAGCTTGTCGTAGTCGGTGACCTGCCCGACGCGGCTGTTGTCGACCTTGTAGGACACCTTGCGCACCGGGCTGTACAGCGCATCGACCGGAATCAGCCCGATCGGCGCATCCTCCGGCCGGTTCTGGGTGGCCGAGACATAGCCCTTGCCCAGATTGACGGTCATTTCCATGTTGAGCCGCGCGCCCTCGTCGAGCGTGCACAGCACCAGATCCGGGTCCATGATGTCGATGTCCGGCCCGGTGATGATCTGCCCGGCGGTGACCGGCCCCGGCCCTTCGGCGTGCAGCCGCATCCGGCGCGGCCCGTCGCTGTGCATGCGCAGCGCCAGCGACTTGATGTTGAGCACGATGTCGGTGACGTCCTCGCGGACGCCGGGGATCGAGGAGAATTCGTGCAGGACGCCGTCGATCTGGATCGAGGTGACCGCCGCCCCCTGCAGGGAGGACAGCAGAATCCGCCGGATCGCGTTGCCCAGCGTCAGACCGAAGCCGCGCTCCAGCGGGTTGGCGATGATGACGGCCTTGCGCTTGGGATCGCCGCCCGGCTGGATGTCCAGCGCGCCGGGCTTGATAAGTTCCTGCCAGTTTCTCTGAAGCATGACTCGAGCGTCCTTGCCAGCGGTCGGCTCGCTCCCGGCGAGCCCCGGAGACCGTGGAACGGGCGGGCACTGCGGCCCCTGTCTTGCCGGTCCCCCGTCTTGCCGGTCCCATGCGGGGCGCCGCGTGGCGAACGGCGCCTGTCCCGGACCGGCCGGTCTCGAAATGAGCGTGAGGCGGCTACACCCGCCGCTTCTTGCGCGGCCGCACGCCGTTGTGCGGGATCGGCGTGACGTCGCGGATCGAGGTGATCTGGAACCCGATCGCCTGCAAGGCGCGCAACGCCGATTCGCGGCCGGAGCCCGGCCCCTTGACGTTGATCTCCAGCACCTTCATGCCGTGCTCCGCAGCCTTCCGGCCGGCATCCTCGGCGGCCATCTGGGCGGCATA
>CAZTNV010000571.1:1168-1511 GCA_964615535.1 uncultured Mycobacteriaceae bacterium
TCGTGCCGGCCGACGACCACGCGATCGCATTGCCCTGGGCATCGGTGATGGTGACCATGGTGTTGTTGAAGGTGGCGTTGACGTGCGCCACGCCGGCCGTGATGTTCTTGCGCTCGCGGCGGCGTACGCGCCCGGCGGCGGGAGCGGAAGCGGGAGTGGCCATGGTCGCGGGTTCCTTACTTCTTCTTGCCGGCGATCGGCTTGGCCGGTCCCTTGCGGGTGCGGGCATTGGTGTGGGTGCGCTGGCCGCGCACCGGCAGTCCCTTGCGGTGACGCAGGCCGCGATAGCACGCCATGTCCATCAGGCGCTTCACGTTGACCGCGGTCAACGTGAAGCGCCTGA
>CAZTNV010000572.1:0-1506 GCA_964615535.1 uncultured Mycobacteriaceae bacterium
GCCCCATCGTGTTCCGCGGACCGAACGGCGCAGCGGCGCGGGTTGGCGCGCAGCACAGCCAGGATTTCGCCGCATGGTTTGCCATGGTACCCGGGTTGAAGGTGGCGATGCCCTATTCGGCAGCCGATGCAAAGGGCCTGCTGAAGACCGCAATCCGCGACCCTAACCCGGTAATCTTTCTGGAAAACGAAATCCTCTATGGCCGCAGCTTCGAGGTGCCGGATCTGCCCGATTACACCGTGCCCTTCGGCAAGGCGCGGATTGCGCGTGCGGGAACCGACGTGACGATCGTGTCGTTCGGGATCGGGATGGCCTTCTCGCTCGAGGCTGCCGAAACCCTGTCGAAGGAGGGGATCAGCGCCGAGGTGATCGACCTGCGGACGCTGCGCCCGATCGATTACGACACGGTAATCGCGTCGGTGCACAAGACCAATCGCTGCGTGACGGTCGAGGAGGGCTTCCCGGTGGGCGCGATCGGCAACCACCTGTCGGCCTACATTACGACCCACGCCTTCGACTGGCTCGACGCGCCGGTGCTGAACTGCACCGGCAAGGACGTGCCGATGCCCTATGCCGCGAACCTCGAAAAGCTGGCGCTGGTGACGGTGGCCGAAGTGATCGAGGCGGTCAAATCCGTCTGCTACCGCTGAAGGAGGGCTCGAGCATGGCAACGCAGGTATTGATGCCCGCCCTTTCGCCGACGATGGAAGAGGGCACGCTGGCCAAATGGCTGGTCAAGGTCGGCGAAACGGTGAAATCCGGGCAGATCCTCGCCGAGATCGAGACCGACAAGGCGACGATGGAGTTCGAAGCGGTCGACGAGGGGACCATCGGCGAACTGCTGGTCGCCGAAGGCACGGGCGGAGTGAAGGTGAATACCCCCATCGCCGTGATCCTTGCCGATGGCGAGACCGCAGGCACGGCCCCGAAGGCGGCAGGACCGGCCCCGGTCGAAGCTCCGTCCCCTGCCGCTGCATCTGCGCCGGCCGTGCCCCCGGCAGAACCGGTCGCTGCAGAGCCGACGCCGGGCACACGGGTCTTTGCCTCGCCCCTCGCGCGGCGGATCGCAGCGGAAAAGGGTCTCGACCTGACCACGCTAAGGGGGTCCGGTCCGCACGGGCGCATCATCCGCGCCGACATCGACGCGGCCACCGCAGGCTCTGCCGCGCCACAGCCGGGTCCCGCTCCGGCGGCCGCACCTGCACCGGCGGCCGCACCTGCACCGGCACCCACCGCTCCTCCCCCCGTCAGTGCCACGGCTGAGACGGTCGCCAAGATGTTTACCGACAGGTCCTACGACGTCGTGACGCTTGACGGGATGCGCAAGACCATTGCCGCCCGCCTGACGGACGCCAAGCAGACCATTCCGCACTTCTACCTGCGCCGGTCGGTCGAACTGGACGCGCTGATGGCCTTCCGCGAGACGCTGAACAGGCAGCTGGAAGGCCGGGGGGTCAAGCTCTCGATCAACGATTTCATCATCAAGGCCTGCGCGATGGCCTTGCA
>CAZTNV010000573.1:0-1504 GCA_964615535.1 uncultured Mycobacteriaceae bacterium
ATACATCGCCAGCAGCGCCAGCAGCATCAGCACCGAGCCGATCAGCGTATAGAGGAAGAACTTGAACGCCGCGTAGATCCGCCGGCTGCCGCTGCCCCACACCCCGATGATGATGAACATCGGGATCAGCACGCCCTCGAAAAACACATAGAACAGCAGGAAATCGAGCGCGCAGAACATCCCGACCATCATGGTCTCGAGGATGAGGAACGCGATCATGTATTCCTTGACCCGTTCCTTGATGCTCTCCCAGCTCGCGAGAATGCAGATCGGGGTGAGCAGCGTCGACAGCAGGACGAACATCATCGAGATGCCGTCCACGCCCATGCGATAGCTGATGTTCAGCCCGGGAAACCATTCCACCTGCTCGACGAACTGGAACGCCGCGGTGCCCCGGTCGAACTGGAACCACAGGAACAGCGACAGGACGAAGGTGACCAGCGAGGTCCACAGCGCCATGTAGCGGGAATTGCGGGCCACCGCATCCTCCGGACCGCGCGCGATCAGCAGGATGATCGCGGCACCGGCCAGCGGCACGAAGGTGACGAGCGACAGTATCGGCCATTCAGCCATGGTGGCTTGCCTCAGCCCAGCGGGGAGTAGAACAGATACCAGGACACGAACAGCACCACGCCGATCAGCATGGCGAAGGCGTAGTGATAGACATAGCCGGATTGCAGGCGGCTGGCGCGCCGGGCGATGTCCACCGAGGTTCGCGCGATGGCGTCCGGGCCGAAGGCGTCGATCACCCCGACATCGCCCCGCTTCCACAGGCCGCGGGCGAGCGCCGCGGTCGGCCGCACGAACACCGCATCGTAGAGCTCGTCGAAGTACCACTTGTTGAACAGGAACAGGTAGATCGGCCGGAAGCTGCGGGCCACCAGCCCGGGCAGGCCGGGGCTGGCGATGTAGAACAGCCAGGCCAGCCCGATGCCGGCGACCGCGACCACGGTCGGCAGGATTTTCACCCAGAACTCGACATGGTGCGCCGCCTCGATCGCATCGTGCAGCACGAACAGCGACTGGCCCCAGAACGCGGCCCGGGCATCGCCGACGAACGCCTCGTAACCGATGTAACCGGCGAAGACTGCGCCCAGGGCCAGCACGGCCAGCGGCGCCAGCATGACCGTCGGCGATTCGTGGATATGCGCCATCACCCGCTCGTCGGCGCGCGGCGCGCCGTGGAACGTCATGAACAGCAGACGCCAGCTATAGAACGCGGTCAGGAAGGCCGCGGCAATGCCCAGCCAGAACGCCAGAGTGCCAAACCAGGTATGGGCGCCGAACGCCGCTTCCAGAATGATGTCCTTGGAATAATAGCCGGCGAAGCCGAACACGCCGTAGATGCCGATGCCGGCCAGTGCCAGATTGCCGATCCACATATAGGCGTAGGTATAGGGCACCTTGCGCCAGATGCCGCCCATCTTGCGCATGTCCTGCTCGCCCGACAGGGCGTGGATGACCGAGCCGGCGCCCATGAACAGCAGCGCCTTGAAGAAGGCAT
>CAZTNV010000574.1:0-1501 GCA_964615535.1 uncultured Mycobacteriaceae bacterium
GGTTCTCCAGATTCCAGGTCGATTCGCCATGGCGGATGAGGACGAGTTGGTGCATGCGACGAATCTTACAATCCGCGGTTTTGCCCGACCCCGATCCCCTGTCGCGATCCCCGGCGGCGACCCCCGGCCCCGGTGGCCAAGGGTGGCCACTATCGCCCCCTGGCAGCGCCCGCCCCGGGTCGCCGACCGCGGCGGGTGCCCCGCCCGATGCCGTGCCGGGCCACCCGACGACCCCGAGAGCAAGACCGTGAGCTTTTTCGCCGAGAACTGGATCCTCATCCTGGTGGCCTTCGTCTCCGGCGGCATGCTGGTCTGGCCGTTGGTCAACCGCGCCGGCGGCGGGCTGACCGTCAGCACCACCGACGCCGTGCGCCTGATCAACCGCGAGAAGGGCGTGCTCATCGACGTCTCCGAAGCCAACGAGTACGCGGCGGCCCACGCCCGCGGGGCCCGCAGCATCCCCTTCGGCTCGCTCGAGGGCTCGAAGGAACTGCCGAGCAACAAGACGCTGCCGCTGATCCTGCTGTGCCCCACCGGCGCGCGCGCCGGGCGGGCCGCCGCGCTGCTGCGCAAGGCGGGTCATGCCAATGCCGTGGCAGTGAGCGGCGGCACCAATGCCTGGCGCGATGCGGCGCTGCCGACGGACAAGGCCGCCGACAAGGCGGCGGAGAAGGCGGAAAAGGCCGAAAGGAGCGAGAAGGGCGAACGCAGCCGCTCGCGGCGGGGCCGCAGCGGCAAGAGTGGCAAGTACGGTGGCAAGACCAGTGCGGCCGTCAATCCGGCAGACAAGGATGCTGACAAGGGCGCTGACAAGGGCGAGCAGCCGGCCGGCGTGGTGACGGCCGCTGCGGCCGGCCTGGCATCGGCAGCCCCATCGGCCGAGGCCGACCAGCCGGCTGACGCGGCCGAGCCCGTGTCGGCAACGGCGGCCCAGGCGTCGTCATCCGGGCCCGAGCCCGCGGCCGAGCCGGCCACGGAGCCCGCCGCCACAGTGCCCGCGACCGAGCCGGCGGCCGAGTCCGCAACCGAGCCGCGCGACGTCCCGCGCTGAGCGCAGCCCGGGTTGCGGCCGGTCCCCACCGGGCCGGCGCCGAGCCAGGCCGGCGAACAAGCCTGCGCCGGCAGGTTTGCCGCGGCTGCTGAACAATCCGCGCTGCTGCGCGTGCCGTGGGCTGGGCCTTGTCGCCGTCGTGCCGGGCCCACCGATGCGCCGCTCCCGTTGCCCACCCCCTGGCTCAGCCCCACACCGCCCGATGACAGCCGTTCGCATGTACACCACCCAGGTCTGCCCGTTCTGCGTGCGTGCCAAGTCGCTGCTGATGCAGCGCGGCGTGCAGCAGATCGAAGAGGTGCGGGTCGACCTGCTGCCCGATCAGCGCGACGAGATGGTGCGCCTGACCGGTCGGCGCACCGTGCCGCAGATCTTCATCGGCGAGCGCCATGTCGGCGGTTGCGACGACCTGATCGCGTTGGACCGCAGCGGCGGCCTCGCGCCGCTGCT